>BCRI01000138.1 GCA_001552515.1 Sphaerimonospora mesophila NBRC 14179 = JCM 3151 | reverse complement strand
CCCGACGTAGGGGTGCCGGATGTGGACGGGGATGCGGTTACAGTGCTCGACGGTCCGCCGGATCTCGTCGATGTCCGAGAAGTCGATCATCGGATCGACGCCCTGGGCGTGCAGGTTCAGCGCCAGGGTGGCCAGATCCACGTTTCCGGTGCGCTCCCCGTTGCCGAACAGACAGCCCTCGACCCGCTGGGCGCCCGCGAGCACCGCGAGTTCCGCGCAGGCGATGCCGGTGCCGCGATCGTTGTGCGGGTGCACGGACAGGATCACCGCGTCGCGCCGGGTCAGATGCCGGTCCATGTACTCGATCTGGTCGGCGTACACGTTGGGCGTCGCGACCTCCACCGTGGCCGGCAGGTTGTGGACCACCGGACGGTCCGGGGAGGCGTCCCACAGCGCGGTCAGCCCGTTGCACACCTCCAGCACGAAATCGGGCTCGGTCAGGTTGAAGACCTCGGGCGAGAACTCGAACCGCACCGGCGGGCCCGGACGCGCGTCCGCCAGCCGCGCCACCTGCTCGGCCGCCGTACGGATCATTCCGTACAGCTCCGTCCGTTCCCGTCCCAGCACCACCTCGCGCCAGGTGGGCGCGGTGGCGGTGTACAGGTGGACCAGCACACGCGGCAGGCCCTCGATCGACTCGAAGGTCCGCTCGATCAGGTCGGCGCGGGCCGGGGTGAACACCGAGATGGTCAGATCGCCGGGCAGGTCGTCACGGGTGGCGAGATGCCGGACGAAATCGAAGTCGGTCTGGCTCGCCGACGGGTAGCCGACCTCGATCTCCTTGAAGCCCATCGCCACCAGCAGATCGAACATGCGCCGCTTGCGCGCCGTGTCCATCGGCTCGGCCAGGGCCTGGTTGCCGTCCCTGAGGTCCACCGGCACCCACAGCGGAGCGCGTTCGATCCGCCGGTCGGGCCAGGTACGGCTGGTCAGCGGCAGCTCGACCCGCTCGTGCACGGGGCGATAACGGTGGCTGGGCATGGCGCTGTGCCGCTGTGGATTCCAGGCGGGCGCATCGGCGGGAACCGGACCGGCGGGGGTCCGTATTGTGGGAAATCGAGGGGAAGACATGTCGCTGCGAGGCATTTGATCGGTCCCTTTTCATCGGTCAGACGACTGACCGGCATTGTGGAACCCCGCAGCGGGGCGCCGGTCGTCGTCAAACCCCGCTGCGGCAGCGGAGAAGAAGAAGACCGAACAGGACCATGCGAGAGACTATACACCTGTCATCGGTGACCCGGGCGTGCACCGGCGCCGCAAGGCGTGGTCGCGATGACTCGCGATTTAGGCCGTGCGGCGCCCGTCGTTTCCAGGTGATGAGCCCGGACCTGCGCTATGCGAAACTCCCCGACGGAAATTTTTCGATCAATCGGTTATATCCGGAATAAATCCACACCATTCGGGGACCAGCGGGCCGGGTCAGAAGCTCAGGTCCAGCGCCCCGACGCGGTCGCGGTGACGGTGCGGGGCGTCGTCGGGGAAGACGAAGCAGCGGGTGTTCCTGAGCGAGCCGTCCACGACGTTCGCGGTGGAGAAGATGACCACGGGCACCCGCTCGCCGTCGTTCAGGAAGTCCGCCCGGAAGTCGATGATCGGCGCGTCCTCCCCCCACCTGCCCAGGAAGTCCTCGACGACCTCCTTGTCCGCGTAGATGCGGCGGATGTGGTGCCCGACGTAGGAGTCCGGCGCCCGGCTCGCACCGACGATCTCGATGTCCTTCCAGTTCGCGTGGGCCACCGTGCCGTCCTCCTCGATCAGGTGGATGGCCACCGGGCAGTGGTCGTAGTAGGCCTTGATCAGGTGGACGGCCCGGGGGCCGGCCGAGGTGTACGCGCCGTCGGGCCGGTCCACTCGCGCGATCCACGCCGCACCCGATCCGGCCCCGCCCGCAGGGCCTGGCGACGGCGCGGGCAGATCGGTCGACGGACGCAGCGCCCAGAAGCCGTGAACCTCCCCGTCCACGCCGCCGAACCCGATGTTCACGAAGCCGGCGGGGAATTCGGGATCGGGATAGGAGACCGCGCGGTTCTCGACGGGGCGTCCGGCGGACAGCAGCGCCGGATAATCGGTCACGCCCAAAATATCGGGGAGCGCGGCGCCCTTAATGGCCTGCGTGCCGAGCAGTTCCCCGGCCGCCTTGTTGGCCAGCACGACGCGCCCACCGGAATCGGTCACCACCATTCCCGGCGACGCCCGGTCGAACAGGTCCACCAACTGCTCCGTCGACGGATAGTCCGTCATCACGGCGTCCTCCCTTAAAGCGGCACTTTTCTGCTGTAGTTGAACACTTGACCGGTCGGTCCGTTGGCCGGAAACTCCGCGATGTCGACGATCCACCCGGCCACCTGCCGGGGACCCTTCAGCCAGTCGGTTCCGTACCCCTCGTTGATCACCTGGAGAATCTCGTCGCTGATGTCGTACGCCGTCTCGCCCATCGTCATGGGGGTCGCCACCGGGCCGGGACGCACCTCATTGGCGATCACCCGGCTGTCGGCGAACTCGACCGAGCACGCCCGCATCAGCGTCGTCATCGCGGCCTTGCTCGCGGCGTACGGCCAGCGCTCCGGCACATATCCGTTGGCCAGGCTGGCCCCGACGAACGTCAGCGAGCCGCCGCCGTTCCGCCGGAGCAGGGGAACGGTCGCCTGGACCAGATTCAGCGCGGTGAGGACGTTGCTCTCGTACGTCCCGACGGTGAGCTCCGGCGGCACGTCGGCCAGGGCGTGCGGGGGCGGGGAGAATCCGGCGTTCAGCACCACGGCGGCCACCCCGTCGGCGACCGTCTCCCCGACCGACTCGAGCGCGGAGCGCACGGCGTCCCGCTCCCGCAGATCCGCGTGGCAGTCCACATAGCGCGGATCGCCCTTCAGGTCGGCGTTGCCCCGCCGGGAGACACCGACGACGGTGTATCCCCGCCGGAGGAACTCCGTCGCCACGGCCGCGCCGATCCCCGACGACGTCCCCGACACCACGGCGACGGCCGTACGGTTCCCGCTGTCTCGTCTCATCCGCGCCCGCTAAGCGCCCTGGAACACGGCGGCGTCGATCGCCTTCAGCGACCGCATGGAATCGATCCTGATCACTCCGGGCTCGATCCGCCCGCCGTGCAGGCGCTCGATCTCGATGACCATCGAGACGAACTGCAGGCTCGTCACGAGAACGGACTCGATCAGGTCGGTGTCGTCGGCGATCTCGACGGGTTCGTCGTGCAGTCCCCTGATCCACTCACGCAGGGCCTCGATTTTGCTTCCCATCAGCACACGTCCTTTGATCTCGGTTGAAAGCGGACGGAGAACCCCACCGGCCGGGAGAACGACTGGCTCTCCAGCAGCACCCGGTCACCGGTGATCGAGACCTGCGCGCAGCGGCGGGCGAGGGTCTCCAGGAGCAGCATGAACTCGGTCTTGGCGAGCGGCGCCCCGGGGCAGCTGTGCGGTCCGACGGAGAACGGCACCGACGCCTTCGTGGCGCGCCCGACATCGAACCGCCCCGGGTGGGGGAAGATCTCCGGATCGCGGTTGGCCGCCGCGAGGGAGACCAGGACCAGGGAGTGCCGCGGCACCGGGACGTCCCCCAGGAGCAGATCGGCCTCGGCGAACCGCGCGATCGTCTGCACCGGTGGATACAGGCGCAGCGTCTCCTCGATGAAGGCGTCGCGGACCGATTCGTCGAGCAACTCGTCCATGTCCATGATCGAGCGGCCCAGGCAGTACACCATCGAGGTGATGAAGGCGCTGCTGGTCTCCGTACCCGCCAGGAAGAACAGCAGGGCCGTCGACCGCACCTCCTCGTCGGTCAGGGCGATGCCCTTGCGGTCACGCGTACGCTCGATCGTGCCCAGCAGCGAGTCGGGCCGCAGCGACTCGGCCCGGCACTCCTCACCCAACAACGCCAGCAGCGCGGCCATGCTCGCGTGGGTCGCCTCGGTCTCCTCCGTCGGGTAGTCGAGCAGCCGCGCCAGCGGGCGGGTCAGCTCGTGGAACCGGCCCTCCAGCGACCGATCGACACCGAGGATCGTGCACACGATCCCGTACGGAACCCGATGGGCGTGGTCACGGTAGAAGTCCTCCGTCTCCCGGCCGAGGACGTCGTCCACCAGCGCGTCGATCAGACCGGGCATCAGCAGCCGCCGCCACCGCTCGATCCGGCCGGCGGCGAGGATCGGCGCGAGCAGCGCGCGGAACTCACGATGGCGGGCGCCGTCACAGTCGAGCACGTTGGGGCCGAACGCCCGGGAGCTGGCCTTGAGCGGGTGATCGGCGACCAGCCCCGGATGGGTCAGCGCCTCGCGCGCCGCCCGGTTTCCCGTGACCGCGACCAGCCCCGTGCCGAGGAGGTGGACGTCCTTTCCTGCGGGAAGACGGCGATACCAGTCCGGCCGGCTCAGCAACGTGTTCTGATCGGCCGCCGTCACCGTACGCATCGCGCGTGACCCCCGGATCCGAGGCCGGCGATCCGGGCCAGCAGCCCCATCGCGGCGCGCCACTCAGAGGCGGTGAGGCCAAGTGTTCCCGGCGGCGCGTAACGGGCCGTGATCACCCCATGCCTCCCATCGGGACATTCGATCAGGAACGCGCAGTCCACCGCGTCCGCCTCCTGAGCCCTGTCCTCGGTACGGAACACCGAGCCGTCGAACTCCACCGAGATCTCCTGGCTGAAATTCCGCCGCACCAGCTCGAAGAACATCTCCAGCCGGCGGTGGATGTCCGGTTCGCCGGCGAAGCGGGTGAGGAGCACGTCGGCCGCCTCCAGCACCCGTTCGATCCTGCGTTTTCCCTGGACGTACTCGAGCGCGACGGCGACCTGCTCTTCCGCCCGGGCGCGTACCGTCAAATCCGATCCCTCCCGATCCGCCGCGGCCGTGGCCGTGGTCATGGCGCATAACCGAACCGGCTCGCCAGCGCCCGCCTGTTGATCTTCGTGTTCTCCGTGAAGGGAATCGAGTCCAGGAGATGGACGGCCGCCGGCACCATGTAGCCGGGGAGCCTCTCCTTGAGCGCGGCGCGCATGCTCTCGTCCGTCACCCGCCCCTCGAACGGCACCGCGAACAGGGCGATGCACCGGGTGCCGTTCCTCCGGGTGACCGGCATCGCGACCGCCTGGGCACACCCGACGGCACGGGCGGCCGCTTCGATCTCCCCCGGCTCTATCCGATGCCCGGCGATCTTGAACTGGCTGTCGAGCCTGCCGCCGAAGTGCAGCGTGCCTGCCTCGTCCAGCCACCCCCGATCACCGGTCAGGTAGACGCGGCGCGTCCCTCCCTCCACCACGAGGTCGCGGAAGACCTCCGCCGTACGACGGGGATCGCCGAGATATCCCCGGGCGAGACCGGTCCCTCCGATGGCGATCTCACCGGGCTCTCCGCCCGGGACCGGCGCGCCGTCCCGCACCACGTAGATGTCGGTTCCCGCCACCGGCCGCCCGACCGGGATCCCTCCGTCGCCGTCGAGATCGGTTCTGTCGATGCGGTGGGTGGTGACGAAGACGCAGCTCTCGACGGGTCCGTAACCGTTGTAGAGCTCGATCGACGGAAACGTGTCGATCAACTTCCGGCAGTTCTCCACGGAGGGCCGGTCACCGCCGAGCGTGAGCACCCGCAGCCCGCCGAAGCACTCGACATCCGCCGTGACCAGCACGTCGAACAGCGCGGGAGTCAGGAAGAGATGCGTCGCGCCGAAGTCGGCGACATAGGCGCGGACAGAGGCGGGCAGGAGCACGTCGTCTTCGTGGAGCAGCACCGTCCCACCCCGGGTCAGCATCCCCCACAGTTCGAGCGTGAACGCGTCCCAGGCCACCGCCGCCGCGCTGATCATCCTGGGGGCCCGGCCGTACGGCACACAGGGCTCGGCGCCGAACAACCTCGTCGTGGCCCGGTGCGGGGAGAGCACGGCCTTGGGCTCACCGGTGCTGCCCGACGTCCAGAACAGCGTCGCGACGTCGTCCGGCGTCACCTCGGGCAGGGGCAGGTCGGCCTTCGAGTCGAGCTCGGCGAACGGAACGCACTCCAGGGCCGCCCCGGCCAGGTGTTCCGCTCCCGTGCGATCGGCGAGCACCACCGTGGGCCGCATCGCCTCCAGCAGTGCGGCGATCCTCGCGACCGGCCAGCGGACGTCGAGCAGCGCGTACGCCGCGCCGGCCAGCAGAACCCCCAGCAGGACGGCCGGAAGGTCGGCGGTGCGCCGCGCCACGACCGGCACCACGCCGCCGGGTGACACACCCGTGCCGATGAGGTGCCGGGCGATCCGCTCGGCGTCGGTGACCAGTTCCGCGTAGCTGATCGCGTGTTCCTCGCAGCGAACCGCGATGCGCGCGGGATCGCGCCGGGCGGCGGCCATGACCGCGTCGTGTATCGTCCTCCCGCTCGCGGCCGGTCCTCGGGATATCCAGGTCATCGGCTTCTCCCAGACCGTCGTCGTTCAGTCGAAACGCATCGCGGACGGGACGAGCGATCCCGGCACGAGGTCCAGCCGGGCGGGGGCGGACAGCTCCAGGAGCACCGCGCCGTCCTCGCCCACCCGGGTGGCGGTGTGGCGCCGCCCCGAGGGAAAGTAAGCGACATCTCCCGCTTTGAGTTCGTACTCCTCCCCCTCGCACACGAAATGGATGGAGCCCGCTGTGACGACCACCCACTGTTCGTTGTCGTGCGCATGCGGCTGCAGTTCAAGTGGTCCGGGCTCGGATGCGGTCAGATGCAGGCAGGAAATGTTCTGCCCGAAAACCAGGCGGCGGACCATGGGAATTCCACCGTCCGGAAGGGCCTCGTGCTCACTCCAATTAATCTTCATTTCGGTGTCCTCGGCGAGATCGACCGTTACGGTTGAATCCTCTTTACGAACCCGCCGCTCCGCAATTGAACTTTGGTACGATGATCGGACGGCGCCGACCGGGCCCAGGCCGTGGAGACGAGACCCGCCTGCAGTCGTGATTCGATGCCGAGTTTCGCGAGGATCTGCCCGATGTGGGCCTTCACCGTGCGCTCGGTGATGCTCAGCCTGGAGGCGATGGCACGGTTGGACGCACCTGTCCCCAGCAGCAGGAAGATGACGAGCTCCCGGCCGGAGAGCGCTGCGACGCGCGCCATCTCGTCCTCCCAGGAAGAGGCCACCAGCATGTCCAGGGCGCCGCTCACGGTCAGGTCAGAACCCACGTGACTGCGCTGCGAATTCACGTTTTCCACCCCTGTTCATCCGAAGGGAATACCGTTCGCATCTCCACTGCTCGTGACGCTGAAGTCAGGGAATCCCGGCGGCGGTCATCGACCTGCAGAATCACGCCGGGGCACCGGGAGGGCTCCTCATCGAACCCCGGACATCCGCCGAACAGCCTCGAGTCACTCGACTAATTCGTTCCCGGTTTACCCTGCCTGTTTAGCGTAGATTGCTTCTTTGTAAACTTCAATGGGGGTCGACTGTGGAAGCCGCACAACACGGTGATATAAGGGACCGCTCGCGACCGTCCATACGCGGCTACGCGAAAGGGCTCCATCTCCCACGTCGCCGGCCCACCGGAGCCGTGACGTGCGAGATGGAGCCCGTTGCCGGCCTAGCGGAGGACCCGGGGTCTGGATCCGCTCCCGGCCGGGGATCTACTTCAACCGGATGGTGGTGAAGTGGCTGCTGCCGTCATCGAGCTTCAGCTCGAACTTGCGGCAGGTGCCGGACCAGCTCTTCTCGGTCTTCCACACGTAGTTGTACTGACCGCCTCCATAGCTGAGCTTGGAGTTCCCCGGGGTGGCGGTCGGCGCGGCCGCGCCGGTCGCCTCCCCGGTGTCGCAGGTCACCTGCCGCGAGGCCGGGTAGCCGGGGGCGATCACCCCGGTGCCGCGGTCGCCGCCGAGGCTGAACTTGATCGGTACGGCGCTGCCCGCCTTACCGTCCATCGTCTCGGGGAAGTAGGCGCGCCACGGGTAGACGACCTGGTAGGTCACCTTCTGGTCGGCGGAGTTGCCGGCCTTGTCCGTCGCGTTCACGGCGAACTCGTGGAAGCCCACTGTGGAGGTGTCGAGCGCGCCGCCGTCGGGCACCGTACCCGTGCACGCGGCCACGCCGGAGAGGTTGTCATCGCACCGGTAGGACACGATCTCCGCCGCCCCGAGCGTGAAGACCGCGCCGTCGGCCGGCTTGGTGAGAGAGATCGTCGGCTTGGTGAGGTCGACGGTCACCTCCAGCTCCCGGTCACCCGAGATGGACACACCGCGTTCGACCACCGTCGCGCCGTCGACCACAACCGTGAAGTCACACGTCGCGTGCGGGAACACCGCGTCAAGCCGTCCGTCGGTCCCCGTCATGCCGACGTTGCGCTCGCCGTCGCCGCAGTCGGCGCGCACGGGCGCCCCGGCCAGCGGCTGACCGCCGTCCGAGACCGCGGACACCTTGACCGCGTTCAGCGCGTTGTGCGCCACCGCGCCGCCCACGACGTCGAGGGTGATCTGCAGCCGCTCGGGGCTGATGTTGTCCATCGTGTCCGTCGGCCTGTGGTACTCCGGCTCGGTGACGTACGAGCCGCCGGAGGAACCGCAGACGGCCGGCGGGCGGTAGTCGAGCCAGATGAACAGTGAGGCCGGGATCCCGGCGTCATAGAACGCCTGGTGGTCGCTCTGCCCGAGCCTGCAGTTACGCAGTCCCTCGAAGCCGACGCGATCGGCCGCCTTGTACGCCTCCTCCACCACGAAGTTGGACTGGCCGTTCGGGGTCAGCGCCCACAGCCGGGCCGGCTCGTACGGCGTGCCGACCATGTCCATCTGCCACTCGCCGACGAACCGCGCCTTCTCCTCGGCGGTCAGCGTCTTGACATACTCCCGAGCGCCGAGGAGGCCTCCTTCCTCACCGCCGAAGCCGGCGATGCGCAGCTCCTTGTCCAGCGGATACTTGCCGAGCACCCGCGCGATCTCCAGGGAGACGCCGTTGCCCGAGGCGTCGTCGTGGGCACCAGGCGCGCCAAGCACCGAGTCGATGTGCGCGCCGACCATGACGATCGGCGCCTTGGTGCCGGTCGGGTCGCCGACCGCATGCCGGACGGCGAGGACGTTGGTGCCCATCGGGTTCACGTACTCGTTCGTCGCGATCCGCAGCGTGAGCGGCCCCTTGGCCAGGAGTCCCCTGATCCAGGCGCTGTGCGCGCTGCCGCCGCCGATCACGGGGAGGTTCGGCTGGGGCGTGGTGAGCGTGAACGACGGCGGGGCGCTGTTGCCGGTCGGATACGCCAGGATGACGGCGATCGCACCCCGGCTGACCGCGTTGGCCACGGCCGTGTTCCGCACCGATGCGGTGGTGCTGTAGTCCACCAGCACGATCTTGCCTTCGGTGTCCGAGGGGAAGTCCGCGGCGGACTGGCCGGTCTTCGCGTCGACGACCTGCCCCTCGACGCCGTTGTCGCCGGTGAACTTACCGCTGGTCGAGGCGGCCATCTGCCAGTTGGGGCCGCCGGGCAGGTCGGCGTTGGGGGACGTGACCTTCGCGACGCGCTTGGTCGAGACCGGACCCCATGTCTGGTAGGACACCTTGAAGCCGTAGGACTCCAGGATGCCGCCGATGTATTCCGCGCCTTCCCTCTCCTGTGGGGTGCCGTTCAACCGCGGGCCGATGTTCACGGCGAGGTGCCGGATGTGCTCGACGGAGTTGGCCGAGTCGAACCGAGTGACGATCTCGTTGTCGTAGTCCGGGAGTAGAGCGCTCGTCGTCGTGGACGTGCCGGCCGTCAGGGCCTGGCCGGGCAGCCCCTGTGCTTGGACGACACCGGCGGTCGCGGACACGGCACCGAGAGCGAGCGCCGCCGCTAACCCACCGACGACGGTAAGTCGTCTGAGCCGGCGAGGCCGTTCGAGTGAACCCCTCACGGAGAACCTCCTGGTACTGGCGGACATGGAGTCCGCATGGCGCCCCCGCCCCTCGGGTCACGAAGGACGCGGACAAGGTGCGCGATTAGTACCAGGAGGGTAAAATACGAGTCAATAGAGACATTGCTCCTGACATGGTTGACCGCCGATGGTCACCCCGCGGAGCGTTGAGAAGAGCGGAATCAGCGGGCGTCGGCGGCAGGCGGAGACCAGGTCCAGTCGCGGATCTCCGGCAGGTCCTCGCCGTACTCACGGGTGTGGGCACGGGCCCGCAGCCGGGCGTCGACCATGCGCTGGCGCAGGTGCGCCACCCGCTCGCCCAGTCCGGGCACCCGGTCGATCACGTCCATCACCAGGTGGTAGCGGTCGATGTCGTTGAGCATCGCCATGTCGAACGGCGTGGTCGTGGTGCCCTCCTCCTTGTAGCCGCGCACGTGGAGGTTCGGGTGGCCGGTGCGCCGGTAGGTGAGCCGGTGGATCAGCCAGGGATAGCCGTGGAAGTTGAAGATGATCGGCTTGTCCGTCGTGAACAGCGCGTCGAACTGGGCGTCGCTCATGCCGTGCGGGTGTTCGGACGGCGGCTGCAGCCGCATCAGGTCGACGATGTTGACGACCCGCACCTTCAGCTCGGGCAGGTGCTCGCGCAGCAGGGCGGTGGCGGCCAGCGTCTCCAGGGTCGGCACGTCGCCGGCGCAGGCCAGCACGACATCGGGCTCGGCGCCCTCGTCGTTGGAGGCCCAGTCGATGATGCCGAGGCCCCGGGTGCAGTGGGCGACGGCCTCTTCCATCGTGAACAGGTCCAGCACCGGCTGCTTGCCCGCCACGATCACGTTGACGTAGTCGCGGGAGCGCAGGCAGTGGTCGGCCACCGACAGCAGCGTGTTGGCATCCGGCGGCAGGTAGACCCGCACGACCTCGGCCTTCTTGTTGACCACCACGTCCAGGAAGCCCGGATCCTGGTGGGTGAAGCCGTTGTGGTCCTGCCGCCACACGTGGGAGGAGAGCAGGTAGTTGAGCGAGGCGACCGGGCGCCGCCACGGGATCTTCTTCGACGCGTCCAGCCACTTGGCGTGCTGGTTGAACATCGCGTCCACGATGTGGATGAACGCCTCGTAGGAGTTGAACAGGCCGTGCCGTCCGGTCAGCAGGTAGGCCTCCAGCCAGCCCTGGCACAGGTGCTCGCTCAGCACCTCCATCACCCGTCCGTCGGGCGACAGGTTCTCGTCGGTGGGCAGCGTCTCGGCGTGCCAGGCCCGATCGGTCACCTCGAACACCGCCGACAGCCGGTTGGAGGCGGTCTCGTCCGGACCCATCAGACGGAAGTTGACGGGATTGGCCGCGATCACGTCGCGCAGGAAGCCGCCGAGCACCCGGGTCGGCTCGCTGTGCGCCACAGCGGGCGCCTTGATCTCGACCGCGTAGTCACGGAAGTCGGGCAGCAGCAGCGGGCGCAGCAGCTCACCACCGTTGGCGTGCGGGTTCGCGCTCATCCGGCGCGGTCCCTCGGGAACGGTCTCGCCGATCGTCGCCACCGGCCGGCCCTCGGGGTCGAACAGCTCCTCCGGCCGGTAGGAGCGCATCCACTCCTCCAGCATCGCGCGGTGCTCGTCGTTGTCGCGTACCGCCGCCAGCGGGACCTGGTGGGAACGCCAGGTCCCCTCGACGGGCAGGCCGTCCACGACGGCCGGGCCGGTCCACCCCTTGGGCGTACGCAGAATGATCATCGGCAGACGATCGGCCGAGCCGTCCTTGAACTCGGTGATCTGGTCGAAGACCGTGTCGAGGGTCTCGGCCATGAGGGCGTGCATGACGGCCGGGTCGTCCCCCGACACGATGTGGGGGCGGTAGCCGTACCCCTCCATGAGCTTGACCAGCTCGTCCTCGGGGATCCTGGCCAGCACGGTGGGGTTCGCGATCTTGTAGCCGTTGAGGTGCAGGATCGGCAGCACGACCCCGTCGCTCGACCGGTCGAGGAACTTGTTGGAATGCCAGCTCGCGGCCAGCGGCCCGGTCTCGGCCTCGCCGTCTCCGATCACACAGGCCACGACGAGGTTCGGGTTGTCGAACGCCGCGCCGTACGCATGGGCGAGGGCGTAGCCGAGCTCACCGCCCTCATGGATCGAGCCGGGTGTCTCGGGCGCAACATGGCTCGGGATGCCGCCGGGGAAGGAGAACTGGCGGAACAGCCGTCGCATGCCCTCGGCATCCCGGGTGATCTCCGGATATTTCTCCGTGTACGAACCCTCAAGCCACGCATGCGCCACCGCGGCCGGGCCGCCGTGCCCCGGACCCGCGATGTAGATCATGTCCTGGTCTCGCTCCCGGATCACCCGGTTCAGATGCGCGAAACAGAAGTTCAGTCCGGGAGTGGTGCCCCAGTGGCCGAGCAGACGCGGCTTGATGTGCTCCGGTCGCAGCGGCTCGGTCAGCAGCGGGTTGTCGAGCAGGTAAATCTGCCCGACCGACAGGTAGTTGGCGGCACGCCAGTAGGCGTCGACGAGCTCAAGTGCGTCCATGTGATTAGCGTCTCCCGTCACGGGCTCGGTGATCCAGGGCCCTAAGTCCCTACCCAGCCAGCCGAAGGGAAGGCCGGCATGACCACCTTGATGTGGCGTTCGCGCAGGTGGACGCGGTCGGCGGGGGTGGCGCGGTCGGCACGGTCGGCGCGGGACGAGCCGGCGTTCCTCCCGCTCAGGCTCGCTTGCCCACGACGTCATGCGGGCCGGTCGGGCGGGCCCGTGCAGCCGAGGGGCGAGAGGTGTCGGCCATGCCTCCTATGCGGCGGCTCAGCTCGTGAGCGGTCCGCCCGACCTGGCCCGCGATCTCCTCCCGTAGCGCCGGGTCGACGTCGCGGGCGGGGAAAGTGACCGCTATTCCCGCGATCGGATAGGCCCTGTGGTCCAGCACCGCGGCGGCGACGGAGGAGAAACCCAGCGTGACCTCCCCGTCCTCCGTCGCATACCCGCGGCGCCGTACGTCCACCAGCAGGTGGCGGAGCGCGGACAGTGAGCGTGGTCCGACCTCGGTCCGCATGACGAAGGCCGAGGGATCGGGAAACACCGCCCGCACCTGGGCCTGCGAGAGACACGCCAGCATGGCCCGGCCGCTGGCGGTCAGGTGTGCCGGTAGCCGTACCCCGACCTCGATGACCAGCGGCGCGCGCCCGGGCGCACGTTCCTCGATGACGTAAATGACCTCACGGCCGTGCAGCACGGCGAGGTGCGCGTTGTGCCCGGTGCGATCGACGAGCCCGGCCAGCGGCACCCGGGCCAGCCGCTGGAGCGGGGCCTGTCGGCTGTATCCGGAACCGAGCTCGAAGGCGCTCACGCCCAGGCCGTAGCGCCGTTCCTCGGGCAGATGCACGACGAATCCTTCGCGGGCCAGCGTGTCCAGCAGGTGGTACGTCGTCGAACGGGGCAGGCGCACGTCACGGCTGATGGCGGCGGCCGACACCGGGCCGGCCTGCCCCGCGAGATAGCGCAGGATGGCCAGCACCTGGGCCGCGGCGGGCACGACGGACACGCCCCGAGCGTAACCCGCGTGTCTGGGATCCCAGACAGGTGGTGGGTCTCAGCCCTGGCTTCAGGCTTCTGACTTGCCGTTTCATGGACCCATGTCTGAAGTTGTCGTAGGAGTCGGCCCGTTGTCCGCCGACGATGTCGTGTCGGTCGCTCGCCACGGCGCACGGGTGGTCCTGTCGCCCGAGGCGTGCGATGAGATCACCGCCAGCCGTAAGGTGATCGAAAGCCTGGCCGGCGACGTCAAGCCGCACTATGGCGTCTCGACCGGCTTCGGGGCCTTGGCCACCCGGCAGATTCCGGCGGAACTGCGCACTCGGCTGCAGCGCAGCCTGGTACGGTCACACGCCGCGGGCTCCGGCCCCGAAGTGGAACGCGAGGTCGTGCGGTCGTTGATGCTGCTGCGGCTGTCGACGCTGGCGACCGGAAGAACCGGGATTCGGCTGGAGACCGCTCGTGCCTACGCCGACCTGATCAACGCCGGCATCACTCCGGTGGTGCGAGAGTACGGCTCACTCGGCTGCTCCGGCGATCTGGCCCCGCTCGCGCACTGCGCGCTCGCGCTCATCGGGGAGGGCGAGGTACGCGATGCCGACGGCGTGCCGCGCCCGGCCGAACAGGCCCTCGCCGCCGCGGGCCTGGAGCCGGTCACGTTGCGGGAGAAGGAGGGCCTGGCCCTCATCAACGGCACGGACGGCATGCTCGGCATGCTGGTGCTGGCCTGTCACGACCTGCACAGGCTCCTGCGCGTCGCCGATATCAGCGCGGCCATGAGCGTGGAGGCGCAGTTGGGCACCGACGCGGTGTTCGCCGCCGATCTGCAGGCGCTGCGCCCGCATCCGGGCCAGGCAGCCAGCGCGGCCAACATGCGGGCCCTGCTGGCCGGTTCGGCGATCGTGGCCAGTCACCGCGACCCGGAGGAGTGCACCCGGGTGCAGGACGCGTATTCACTGCGGTGCTCGCCGCAGGTGCACGGCGCGGCCCGGGACACCCTCGCGCACGCCGAACTGGTGGCCTCCCGGGAACTGGCCGCCGCCGTCGACAACCCGGTGGTGACCCTGGACGGCCGGGTGGAGAGCAACGGCAATTTCCATGGTGCTCCGGTGGCCTGCGTGCTGGACTTCCTCGCGATCTCGGTCGCCGACGTCGCATCCATCGCCGAGCGTCGTACCGACCGGTTCCTCGACGTGGCGCGCAACCACGGATTGAACGCCTTCCTGGCCGATGATCCCGGAGTGGATTCCGGATACATGATCGCCCAGTACACCCAGGCCGCCATCGTCTCCGAACTCAAGCGCCTGGCGGTACCGGCATCGGTCGACTCGATCCCCTCCAGCGCCATGCAGGAGGACCATGTGTCGATGGGCTGGTCCGCGGCGCGCAAGCTGCGTCGTGCCGTCGACGGGCTCACCCGCGTGATCGCGGTGGAGCTGCTCACCGCGGCCCGCGCCCTCGATCTGCGCGCGCCCCTCGCCCCCGCTCCGGCCACGGCTGCGGTGCGCGCCGGACTTCGGCGGCATGTGCCCGGACCCGGCACCGACCGCCATCTCGCTCCCGAAATCGAAGCGGCCGTGGGCTACGTCGCCTCCGGCCAGGCGCTCGCCGCGGCCGAGTCGGTCACCGGACCGCTGCACTGAGAACTCTTTCGATCTCAGGCGGGGAAGACGCTGTGACTCTTCCCCGCCGCGCCGGCCGACGCCTGGCTCCTGTGCTCACCGGACGCGGCCCGGTGGCGACGATGGTCCAGCACCGACAGGATCACGACGGCGGCCACCGCCACGGCCGGCAATACCAGGGCGATGGGACGCAGGTAGTGAACGGCCAGGCCGCCGGCGGCCGCCCCGGTCAGAAGAGCGGCGAGTCCGTACGCACCGTTGCGGTGTGTCGTGGAGAACGGCGACCGGGTCGCGATCGCTTCGACCACTCCGGTCAGCGCACCGGTGAGATAGGTGGTGGAGACGGACACCTTGATCGCGCGGACGGCCGAGCCCTGCATCCCCATGGCCGATGCGGCGATCGCGAGCAGAGCGATGCCGAAGCCCCTGCCGGGGGATCCCGCAGAGAGCAGCCACGCTGTCGCTATCCCGACGAGCAGGATGAGTTCGAGTGCCAACGTGCGGGTGACGCGAGGGGACCACACCGGGTCGGTGTCGCGGGACGGGCTCCGATGGGTCCACCAGGACCCGACGAGCCCTCCCAGCACATATCCGGACAGTGCGGCGACGGAGGAAACCGCCAGCGAACCGTCCGCTGTGCCGGCGGCCACCCCGAGGAACACGATGTTTCCGGTCATGACACTGGCGAACGCCTCGCCCAGGGCCAGAACCGTCACCGCGTCCAGGCTTCCACTGGCGATGCAGAGCAGTACGACTCTGAGCTCGAGGTGGGGATGTTCGGAACGTGTTGATCTAGCGCTCATTTCACCTGGTCCTGGCCGAGGTCGTCCTCGAGAAGCACGATCAGGTCGAGTTCGACGGGTGCGCCCTGCGGAAGGGTGTGCACGCCGATGGCCGAGCGCGCACCGCGACCGGCCTCACCGAAGGCGCTCTCGAAAACGGCGGTGGCGGCGTCGGCGATCCGCGGGTGCTCGGTGAATCCCTCCACGGCGCAGATGTAGACCGTTGTCCGGGCGACCCTGCGCACATGATCGAGGTCGGGGACGACCGCCCGGAGCGCGGTCAGGGCGTTGATCGCGGCAAGCCGGGCGCTCTGCTCGGCCTCCTCGACCGTCACCGATCCACCGACGACTCCGGCCCAGACCGGCTCGCCGTCACGCGTGCCGGTCTGGCCGGACACATACACGGTGCGGCCGTCACGAACCCCTGGCACGTACCGGCCAAGCCGGGTCGGGCCGTCGGCAAGCTCGATGCCGGCCGCGCGAAGCCTCTCCTCAACGCTGCTCATCGTCCGACCGCATACCCTTGGGCGCCGCGGGGATTCGCCGCCGCGCGCAGTGTCCCATCGGGCGTGCGCGATACGGCGCTGAGCCGTCCGATCGACCAGGGGTCACCGACGTGGACCCGGTGGCCGCGGTCGCGTAGATCATCGATCACCCGCTCGTCGAAGCGCCCCTCCAAGGTCAGGCCGCCCGGTGTGCGCTCTCGGGGAAAGAACGACGAGGGGAAGTGAGTGGTGAAGAACGCCGGAGACTCGATCGCCTGCTGCAGGTTCATACCGTGGTGCAGGTGGCGCAGCAGGAACACGAGGGAGCACTGGTCCTGGGTGTCGCCTCCCGGGGTGCCGAAGGCGAGGTAGGGGTCGTCACCCCGCAGCATCATCGTCGGGGAGAGGGTGGTCCTCG
>BCRI01000137.1 GCA_001552515.1 Sphaerimonospora mesophila NBRC 14179 = JCM 3151 | reverse complement strand
CGAAGGAGACGGCCAAGAAGGTGGTCGTCACGGTCTACGAGGGCGCGGATCCGGCCGCCGAGAACACGATGTGCGCCGCGATCGCCATCAAGAAGTCCACCACCGTGAAGCTGCGCACCCCGCTCGGCAAGCGGAAGCTCGTCGACGGCGCCGAGCCGAAGACCAAGAAGGCCCAGGGGAACTGACCACCCCGGGTCTTCCGGTGGGGAATGCGAAGGGCGACTTCCGGCGCGGGCATGCGAAGGGCGACTTCTGGTGCGGACATGCGAAAGGGGGCCGCGTGAACGGCCCCCTTCATTTCGCAGGGATCGCTGGTCAGGGGAGAAGCCGCCGGCCCGTCGCGGCGGCGAAATCGGCCAATGGGCCTGTCGCGGCGGCCCGGGCCAGGGCGGGGGCGGTGATGTCGCCGGGGCTCGACGTGACGACGTCCAGCTGCTCGGTCGACGCCTTCGGGTACACCCGGCCCTCACGCTTGGCGCGGCGTGGGGAGGCCGCCGAGTCGGGGGTGGTGGAGGCGGCAGCCGCCCGCCCCTTCTGTCCTGCCTGTCCTGCCCGTCCCGCCTGTCCGGTCTGCTCGGCGGGCCGCTGGCGGCGCTGCCGCTTGTCGCGGGTCGTGGCCGCCTGTGCCGCGCCCGTCTGAGCCGCACCCGTCTGAGCCGTACCTGACTGAGCCGTACCTGACTGAGCCGTACCTGACTGAGCCGTACTCGACTGGGCCGTACTCGACTGGGCCGTGCCGGGCCGGGCCGCGTTGGGCCGGGCCGCGTTTGATTGGGCCGCGTTCGATTGGGTGGGGCGCGCGTGCCGCGGGGCCGGCCGGGTCGCGTTCCTCTGCCCGCCGACGGCCTGCGCCTGGTTCGCCTGCTGGTGCGGCTGCGTCGTCTCCGGCTGCGCGTGCGCGCCCCGGTTCCTGCGGTGCGGGCGGTCCTGCGCCTGTCCCGGCAGCGCTCCCGCCGCACCGGCGTCCGCCCTGTGCCGCCCCTCCCCGCGCCTGTGCGGCCGGTTCGCGGCCCCCGTGGAAGCGCCGCTCGCGTCAGCGGCGCCGGCGGCGTTCGCACCGGCCCGGGCTCCCGACTCCCCTGGCGCCTGCGGCTGCCCCGGCTGCGGGTTCGTGATGGGGTGCACCCGATCCTGCGGGCGCGGATGATGCTGGGCCGCGGACATCGGGGCGGAGGGCAGGCAGACCGCGTTGGGCACGCTCGGACGGGCGGGCGCGGCGGAGAGGAGCGGCATGAGCGGCGACTTCGCCGCCGGGAGGACGGCGTTCCCGCCGGTGGAAGGCAGGCCCGGGAGGGCCGGGATCGCCGGTGCGCTGCCGGTCGGAAGCGCCCTGGCCGAGCGGCCGGGGAGCGAGGGCATGCCCCGGCCCGCGGCCGCTCCCGCCGCGTCGGCGACGCTGAGCACGCCCGTGGCCGGCGCGAGGGTGGTGCGCCCGGTCCGGGCGAGACTGCTGGGAATGGCCCCTGCCTGGGCGCCCCCTGCCGTCGGCTCGCAGACGAGGTTCGCGGCCGCGCCGTCGCCCGTCACGGCCGACCCGGCCATCGCCGGGCCGGTCGTGAGCCAGCTCACCCCCGCGGTCACCGCCGCCAGCGCGACACACCGCCCTCGTCTACTTCGCGTTGTCCTGGACATCCACGTCCCCCTGATTGCTTGCGGTAGTCCGACGAACGCCGAACGTAGCCAGCGGTGGGGACTCACGGGGTCGGCTTGCCTGAATGGTGGCGAAGACCTTACCTAACGGCGCGGATGCTCAGCGTGTCACCGGCCGGATCTGAGTCGACGATTACCTCGTCGCCGTCGCGGATCGCTCCCGACAGCAGCTCCTTGGCGAGTTTGTCGCCGATCGCCGACTGGATCAGCCGCCGCAGCGGGCGGGCGCCGTACAGCGGGTCGTAGCCGGTCAGCGCCAGCCATTCGCGGGCGGCCGGCGTGACGGTCAGCTTCAGCCGCCGGTCGGACAGCCGTTCGGCGAGCCGCGAGACCTGCAGGTCCACGATCTGGGCCAGTTCCTCGGTGCCGAGCGCGTCGAACAGGATGACGTCGTCGAGCCGGTTGAGGAACTCCGGCTTGAACGCCCCCCGCACCGCGGCCATCACGGCCTCGCGCTTGGCGCCGGCCTCCAGCTTCGGATCGACGAGGAACTGCGAGCCGATGTTGGAGGTGAGGATCAGGATCGTGTTGCGGAAGTCGACCGTACGGCCCTGGCCGTCGGTGAGCCGGCCGTCGTCGAGCACCTGCAGGAGGATGTCGAAGACCTCCGGATGCGCCTTCTCGATCTCGTCGAGGAGCACCACGGTGTACGGCCTGCGGCGGACGGCCTCGGTGAGCTGGCCGCCCTCCTCATATCCGACATATCCGGGCGGGGCCCCGACCAGCCGTGCGACGCTGTGCTTCTCGCCGTACTCGCTCATGTCGATCCGGGTCATCGCCCGCTCGTCGTCGAACAGGAACTCCGCCAGCGCCTTGGCCAGCTCGGTCTTGCCGACGCCGGTCGGCCCGAGGAAGAGGAACGAGCCGGTCGGGCGGTCGGGATCGGCGATCCCGGCCCGGGCCCGCCGCACCGCGTCGGAGACGACCTGTACGGCCTGCTGCTGGCCGATCAGACGCCTGCCGAGCTCGTCTTCCATCCGGAGCAGCTTGGCGGTCTCCCCCTCCAGCAGCCGCCCGGCCGGGATGCCGGTCCACGACGAGATCACCTCGGCGATGTCGTCGGGGCCGACCTCCTCCTTGACCATCGGCTCGTCCTCGGCCTCCTCGCCGCCCCTGCTCTCCGCGAGCTCGGTGGCCTTGGCGAGCTCCTTCTCCAGCCGCGGCACCTCGCCGTACATCAGGCGGGAAGCGGCCTCGAAGTCGCCGTCGCGCTGAGCCCGCTCGGCCGCGCCGCGCGCCTCGTCGAGCTGCTTCTTCAACTCGCCGACCTTGTTGAGCCCGGCCTTCTCCCGCTCCCAGCGGCCGATCAGGCCGTTCAGCTCCTCCTGCTGGTTGGCCAGCTCCTCGCGGAGCTTCTCCAGGCGCTGACGGCTCGCCTCGTCGGTCTCCTTGGCGAGCGCGAGCTCCTCCATCTTGAGGCGGTCGACGCTGCGCTGGAGCTGGTCGATCTCCACGGGGCGCGAGTCGATCTCCATGCGCAGCCGCGACATCGACTCGTCGATCAGGTCGATCGCCTTGTCCGGGAGGAACCGCGCGGTGATGTAGCGGTCCGACAGCGTGGCCGCCGCGACCAGCGCGCTGTCGGAGATCTGCACCTGGTGGTGCGCCTCGTAGCGTCCCTTGAGGCCGCGCAGGATCGCGATCGTGTCCTCGACGGTCGGCTCGCCGACATAGACCTGCTGGAACCGCCGTTCCAGCGCGGGGTCCTTCTCGATGCGCTCGCGATACTCGTCGAGCGTGGTCGCGCCGATCATCCGCAGCTCGCCGCGCGCCAGCATGGGCTTGAGCATGTTGCCCGCGTCCATCGCCCCCTCGGCCGCGCCGGCGCCCACCACCGTGTGCAGCTCGTCGATGAACGTGACGATCTGACCGTCGCTCTTCTTGATCTCGTTGAGCACGGCCTTGAGGCGTTCCTCGAACTCACCGCGGTACTTCGCGCCGGCCACCATCGCGCCGAGGTCGAGCGCGACCAGCCGCTTGTTCCGCAGGCTCTCCGGCACGTCACCGGCCACGATCCGCTGGGCCAGGCCCTCGACCACGGCGGTCTTGCCGACACCCGGCTCGCCGATCAGCACCGGGTTGTTCTTGGTGCGGCGGGACAGCACCTGGACGACCCGGCGGATTTCGCCGTCCCGGCCGATCACCGGGTCCAGCTTGCCGGACCTCGCCCGTTCGGTGAGGTCGACCCCGTACTTCTCCAGCGCCTGGTAGGTGTCCTCGGGGGTCTCACTGGTCACCCTCGCATGCCCGCGAACCTTCTCGAAGGCTTCGAGCAGCGCCTCCGGGCCGGCGCCCTCGGCCTTGAGCAGCTCGGCCACCTGCCCGCCGTCCGTCGCGAGCCCGACCAGCAGGTGCTCGGTCGAGACGTACTCGTCCTCGATCTGCTTGGCACGCTGAGCGGCGGTGTTGAGCGCCGACAGGAGCTGGCGTGAGCTCGACGGGGCGCTCACCGTCGAGCCCTGCGCCTTGGGCAGCCTGTCGAGCAACTCCTCGGTCCGGGTCCGCAGCCGCTTCCAGTCGGCTCCGACCGCGTCCAGCAGCGGTACGGCGACACCGCCGTTCTGGGTCAGCAGGGTTGCGAGCAGATGAGCCGGCGCCACCTCGGGGTTGCCCTCCGCCGCCGCGCGCCGGACGGCCCCGGACAGGGCCTCCTGGCTCTTCTGCGTGAGCTTGTAATCCATGTTGCGATCCCTCGATTCGCGAACGTCAGGCAGGTGGTAGCTCGTAGCGCACGAGCGCGCGCATCATGGTGACCTCGCCCCTGAGCCGGGTGACCTCCTCACGCAGGCGGACGTTCTCGGTTTCCAGTTCGAGGATGCGCTTGATGCCGGCGAGATTGATGCCGTGTTCCTGGGACAGCCGCTGGACCTCCCGGAGCAGCAGAATGTCCCGGGTCGAGTAGAGCCGCCCGCGACCCGCCGTACGACCGGGACTGACGAGGCCGAGCCGGTCGTACTGGCGGAGGGTCTGCGGGTGCAGCCCGGAAAGCTGCGCGGCTACCGAGATGACATAGACGGGTGTGTCGTCGGACAGGTCGAAAAAGTTCGCATCCATCGGCTCACTCGCTTCTGGCCTGCTTGATCAACTCTTCGCGGAGATCGGGGCCCTCGGTCGCGTCGCGGAACTCCTCCAACGCCGCGCGGGCCTTGTCGTCGAGGTTCTGTGGCACCGTGACCTGGACGGTGACCAGCAGGTCGCCCTTGGTCCCGTCCTTGCGCGCGGCGCCTCGGCCACGCACCCGGAAGGTGCGTCCGTTGGGGGTGCCCTCGGGGATGCGCAGGGTGACCGGCATGCCCTTGAGCGTCGGCACCTTGATCTCGGCGCCGAGCGCGGCCTCCGGGAAGGTCACCGGGACGGTCACCGTCAGGTTCTCCCCGCTGCGGCCGAACACCGAATGCGGTTTCACGTGGACCAGCACGTACAGGTCGCCGGACGGGCCGCCGTTCTCCCCCGGAGCGCCCTTGCCCTTGATCCGGATGCGCTGGCCGTCGCCCACGCCCGCGGGAATCCGGGCCTGGATGGTCCGGGTGCTCTTGCCCCGGCCGCTGCCGTCGCACACGGGGCAGGGGTCGTCGACCAGGAGACCCCGGCCACGGCAGTCGCGGCACGGCTCGGAGAACGCGAAGTTGCCGAGGTTCCGGCTGGCCGCCCCGGTGCCCTCACACGTCGGGCAGACCCTTGGCGTGGTGCCGGCCTTGGCCCCCGTGCCGGAGCACGCCTGACAGGCCGCCGAACTGGTCAACCGGAGGGACACCGTCGTTCCGTCGACCGCCTCGCCGAACGCGAGCGTGACCTCCGACTCGATGTCCTGGCCCCGCCGGGGCCTGCTCGTGGTGGTCGTACGGGCACCGCCACCCCGGTTGAAGAGACCGCCGAACAGGTCGCCGATCCGGTCTCCGGTCCCCCCCGTCCCGCCGGAGAACAGGTCCCCGAGGTCGAAGTTGAAGCCTCCACCTCGGTGGCCGCCGGCTCCGGCGAAGCCGCCGGCACCGGAACCGAACAGCGTGCGAGCCTCGTCGTACTCCTTGCGGCGCTTGACGTCGGAGAGCACATCGTAGGCCTCGGAGACCCCCTTGAACCTGTCCTCGGCCGCCTTGTTCCCCGGGTTGGCGTCGGGGTGATACTGCCTGGCGAGCTTCCGATAGGCCTTCTTGATGTCTTCGGATGTCGCGTTCTTGGGCACACCAAGGACGGCGTAGTAGTCCTTCTCCAAATAGTCCTTGGTGCTCATCTATCGCTTCCTTCGCAAGGTTCTCGACTGTCTCCCCCGATCATCGCTGACCGGGGGAGACGTCCTCGAATTCAGTTGTCGTCCGGGTCACCGGACGCGCCGGTTTCCGCTGATCCGGCCGGCTCGGTCGCCTCCGCCGCGCCGACAGAGGCCTCGCCCTCCGGAGGTTCGGCGACGGCCACGCGTGCCGGGCGCAGGACGCGGTCACCGATCCGATATCCGAGCTGGAAGATCTCGACGCATGTCGGCTCGGTCACCTCCGGTGAGTAGCTGTGCATCAGCGCCTCGTGCACCTCCGGGTCGAACGGGTCGCCCTTGGCGCCGTACGGGCTGAGGCCCAGCTTGCCGAGTGTCGCCTCCAGCGACTCGCTCACCTTGGCGAAGCCTCCGGTGAGCTCGCCGTGATCACGAGCCCGGCCGATGTCGTCGAGCACGGGCAGGAGCTCGGCGAGCACGTTCGCGGTGGCCTGCTCCCTGACCGCGACCCGGTCCCGCTCCACCCGCTTGCGGTAGTTGCTGTACTCCGCCTGCAGGCGCTGCAGATCGGCCGTCCGCTCGGCGAGGAGACCCGACACCTCGGTGTCGGTCTGGGCCGCGGCCTGCTCCTCCACACCGGGCTGCTCCGTGACCGACGTGTTCCCGGTCGGCGTGCTCTGCTCGGGCTTATCGACGGACTCGCGGACCTTGCCCGTCTCCGGGTCGATCTTGCGATTGTCGCGGATCACCGGCCCCTCCTCGGAACCGTTCTCACGCGGGGTCACTTGCTGCCGCCCTCCTGCTTCGGCTCGTCATCGACGATCTCCGCTTCGACCACGTCCTCATCGGCCTTGCCCTGCTGGGCGTCGGAGGCCGACGCGCCGTCCCCACCGCTCGCGCCCTGGGACTGGGCGTAGATGGCCGAGCCCATCTTCTGGCTGACGGTCGCGAGCTTCTCGGCAGCGGTGCGGATGGCGGCCGTGTCGGTGCCCTCCAGCGCCTTCTTGAGCTCGGCGAGCGAGTCGTTGACCTCGGTCTTGACGTCGGCCGGGATCTTGTCCTCGTTCTCCCGGAGGAACTTCTCCGTCTGGTAGGCCAGCGCGTCCGCGTTGTTGCGAACCTCGGCCTCCTCGCGGCGCTTCTTGTCCTCCTCGGCGTACGACTCCGCCTCGCGCATCATCCGGTCGATGTCGTCCTTCGGCAGCGCCGAGCCGCCGGTGATCGTCATCGACTGCTCCTTGCCGGTGCCGAGGTCCTTCGCCGAGACGTTCACGATGCCGTTCGCGTCGATGTCGAAGGTGACCTCGATCTGCGGGATGCCGCGGGGCGCCGGCGCGATGCCGGTCAGCTCGAACGTGGCCAGCTTCTTGTTGTACGCGGCGATCTCACGCTCACCCTGGAACACCTGGATCTGCACCGACGGCTGGTTGTCCTCCGCCGTGGTGAACACCTCCGACCGCTTGGTCGGGATCGTGGTGTTACGCTCGATGATCTTGGTGAAGATGCCGCCCTTGGTCTCGATGCCGAGGCTGAGCGGGGTGACGTCCAGCAGCAGGACGTCCTTGACCTCGCCCTTGAGCACGCCGGCCTGGAGCGCGGCGCCGATGGCCACGACCTCGTCCGGGTTGACGCCCTTGTTGGGCTCCTTGCCGCCGGTCAGATCCTTGACCAGATCGGTCACGGCCGGCATACGGGTCGAGCCGCCGACGAGCACCACGTGGGCGATGTCGGAGATCTTGATCCCGGCATCCTTGATCACCTGGTGGAACGGGCCCTTGCAGCGCTCGATCAGGTCTGCGGTGATCCGCTGGAACTCGGCCCGGGTCAGCTTCTCCTCCAGGTGCAGCGGACCCTCGGAGGACGCGGTGATGTAGGGCAGGTTGATCGTCGTCTCGGTCTGGGCGGACAGCTCGATCTTGGCCTTCTCCGCCGCCTCACGCAGGCGCTGGAGGGCCATCTTGTCCTTCGACAGGTCCACGCCGTGCGCGTTCTTGAAGCGGGTCACCAGCTCGTCGACGACGCGCTGGTCCCAGTCGTCACCGCCCAGGTGGTTGTCGCCACTGGTGGCCTTCACCTCGACGAAGCCGTGGCCGTCCTCCTGACCGACGTCGAGCAGGGACACGTCGAAGGTGCCGCCGCCGAGGTCGAAGACGAGGATCGTCTGGTCCTTCTCCTTGTCCAGGCCGTACGCCAGGGCGGCGGAGGTGGGCTCGTTGATGATGCGGAGCACGTTCAGGCCCGCGATCTGACCGGCCTCCTTGGTCGCCTGCCGCTGGGCGTCGTTGAAGTACGCCGGCACGGTGATCACCGCGTCGGTGATCTTCTCGCCCAGGTAGGCCTCCGCGTCCTGCTTGAGCTTCTGCAGAACGAACGCGCTGATCTGCTGGGGTGTGAACTTCTTGCCGTCGATCTCGACGGACCAGTTGGTGCCCATCTCGCGCTTGACCGAGCGGATCGTCCGGTCCACGTTGGTCACCGCCTGCCGCTTGGCGACCTCGCCGACCAGGACCTCCCCGTTCTTCGCGAACGCGACCACGGACGGTGTGGTCCGCGAGCCCTGGGCGTTCGCGATGACCGTGGGCTCGCCACCCTCGAGAATCGAGACGACGGAGTTGGTCGTCCCCAGGTCGATACCTACCGCACGTGCCATGAGTACGTCCTTGTAGTCAAAGTTGAGTCGGTCAGGCTCAATATTCTGTCGCCGACCGGCCTTTGTCAAACGACTTGAGCCTACTGGACTCAACCTCGGAACGCGCAAACTCATTCCCACCCGACCCGGGCGACGGCGACCTCCCGGAGGTCTTCACAAGCGGCGAGACCAGGGAAGACATCGCCGGCGACCGCCAAGTGCAAGATCACCAACGACGGAACGCCTGGTCGTAGCGCCGACGAACGAGTTTCTTCAAGATCACGAATGGCATCGGCGCAGGTGAACGGCCATCTCTGCGAGCAATCGCAAGATCACGTCTTGGGGTTGGGGGGAGGGGAGGGGGGTCAGCAGAGCAGGGCGTCGAGGTCGTCCTCGGGCAGGCCGAGATCGACCCGGATGCGGTAACGGGTGCGCAGCAGGGCGTCCCTGATCGTGATCCCGGCCGGACAGGCCAGCACCCCGTCGGTCGCCCACTCGAGGGCGCCGTCCAGATCGCCGTAGGCCGCGAGCGTCTCGGCGATGGTGAGCGCGGTGGCCGGATTCCAGCCGCGGGCTCCGACCTCGGCTATCACCTTCCTGGCCTCATCGGCTCGGCCCAGCTCGAACAGGGTGTCGGCGATGCCGGCACGAGGATCGACCGGGACTTCACCGCCGTCTTCGAGCGCGTCGCGGAACCGGTCGAGGGCGGTCGCGGGCCGACCGGCCTGGCGCCACTCCTCGGCGGCGAGGACGAGGATCGCCGCCCTCGACATCTCCCCGGACTCGTATCCCCGGGCCAGTGCGTCGAGCCGACAGGCCAAGGCGTCATGGTCATCGAGCAGCAGAGCCTGATCGAGCAGTCGGTCCAGCTGCTCCCGCGTCACGTGGGCCACACAGCCGAGGCTACCCAGGCGAATCCGCCTTCGCAGGACAACGGCTGGCATTTACGAAGCAACGGTTAGTACACGTTCGACCGCGCATCGTGTTCCTTCGCAGCTAACCGGGCATATTGCCCACGCCTGTCCCACCGTACGAACCCGTCGAGGAGCGATATGCGATGTCCAAGCGCGTGATCCTGGCCCTCGCTTCCGCCGCGGTGCTGTCCGCCGTGCTCCCCGGCATGGCCGGTTATGTGACGGCTCAGTTCCAGGCCCTCGACCGGGCGCACGAGGAGCTCTCCCGGCTCAGAGCCCAGTTGCGCATGATGGAGCTGACCGTGGAGCCGGCGTCCGCGGAGTGCCCCGACCGCCCGTCCACCGGCCGCCGTCAGGAAGAGAACGGCATGCAGGTCCCGACGCCCCCGCGAACGGACAGCAGGCCCTGGCAGGACGCGGCATACGAGCAGCCGGCCGAGGCGCCGACCACGTGGACCTCGCTCGTCGGCCCCAGCCTCGTGGCGCGGCCCGCGCCGCAGCGGCCGCCGTCCCGTCGCCGCGGCGGGCCCGGCTGCCCGGTCGCCGGGGCGTACCTCGCTCAGCTCGGGTTCGGCGCCTCCTCGGACAGCAACTGCCGGGAGAGGTAGCCCCGTACCAGCTGCTTCGCCTCCGCGACGATCTCCGGCGCGCCGTTCGGGTCGTGCCTGAAGGCGAGCTTCAGTACGGCGTCACCTGCCTCGACGGCGACGAGAATGGCACGATCCAGGTCTTCACTGTCCACGAGCCCGAACTCGGCGAGCAGCAGCGCCCGGAGGCGTCCGGCGATCACGGTGTTGTTGTCGGCCACCGAGTCGAGGAGGTTGAGATCGAAGACTTCGCCGAAGTGGAGCGAGCGGAAACCGGGAACGTTCCGGTGCATGTCGACGTACTCGTCGATGATCGCGTCCACCGCGTCCCACCATCCGGCGTAGTCTTCACTGATGAAGCGGCGGCCCACCCTGGCGACGAACACCTCGACGTTCCGCCTCGTCACGGCGTCGTTGAGGGCCCGCTTGTCAGGAAAGAACTGGTAGACGGAGCCGACGGCGACACCGGCCCGCTCGGCGACCCGGGTGGTGGACAGGGCCTCGTAACCGACTTCGTCGAGCAGCTCCGCGCACGCGTCGAGCATCCGCTCCACCCTCCGCGCGCTTCGGCGCTGGGAGGGCCTGCGGCGCAGAGGATCTACCGACCGCTGACTTTCCCCAACAGGCTGGCTGGACATTCATCCATCTTGCCCTCTTCCCGCCGCCTCGGTCAGCGCTTATCCGTCAGCCGCCGGATTTGCCACCGATTGTGTTGCCGACAACCCGGTGCAGCCCCGCAGCGCCCGGTAGTTGGCGAGCGCCTGCCGCTTGGCGTCACCCGTCAGGGGGATCGGGACGCCGCCGTCGATGCGGGCCGGCGTCCACTGGTCGCTGAGCACCTTTCTACCGTTGATCCGCAGGGTCAGCACGCCGGTCGCACCGGTCTCCGGCCCCCAGTTGTAGAAGACGAAGTTGCCCAGGCCGTACTGGACATAGGCCCGGCCGGAGTATCCACCGCCGAGCAGGATGTGCGCGTGGCTGCCCACGATCACGTCGGCGCCCGCCTTGATGAGCTTGTCCGCCAGGCCGCGCTGCACCGGAGTGGGGCACTTGACCAGCTCGGCCCCCCAGTGCAGGAAGACGATGACCGTGTCGGAGTTCTTGCGCGCCTGCCGTACCGCGCGGATGAGACGGGGCTCGTCCTTCGCCGAGGCCAGGCCCGCCTTGCCCGGCCCCGCCGTCCAGGACTGGATGAACTCGGTGTCGAGCACCTGGGTGGCGCCGATGATCGACACACGGTTGCCCTTCACCGTCGCACGGAACGGGCGGAATGCCTCGGTGTCGTTCTTGCCGACGCCGATCACCGGGAACCTGGACTTCTTGATCGCGGCGAGCGTGTCGGCCAGGCCGCTCTCCATGTAGTCCATGCCGTGGTTGTTGGCCATGGTCACGACGTCGACCCCGGCGGCCTTCAACGCCGTGAAGGCCGAGGCCGGCGCCCGGAACGTGTACTGCTTGCCCGGGGCGGGCCTGCCTCCGGTGGTGATGGCCGTCTCGAGATTGAGCGCCGTGAGATCCGACTTGCGTAGGACCGCGGCGATGGGGCCGAGAGCCGTTCGCGGGTCGCGGTCGAGCCGGGTGCGCAGGATGCCCTCGAAGTGCACGTCTCCGGCGAAGGAGATCGTGTACGGCCGGGGCCGCGGCTTGGGAGACGGCGCGGCGCTGGTCGCCCGCTGTTCCACCGGCGTGGGCGTGGGCTCCCCTTCGGCAGCGGTGCACGCTGTGGCGAGGAGGAGGGCGAGGAGGGTAACGGCAAGGGGCTCACGTCTCACGGCACCCGAGCATGCCATCTCCGGGTCACGACCTGCTCACACCGACGTTCCGCGCGTCGAAAACTTGGTTATTTCCTTTACTTGAACTGTTCAGGTTTGCTGCTAACGTGGACGTGTGCAGGACACCGACCGACTCAGACAGGCCGGGCTCCGGGTGACGGCCGCCCGCCTGGCGATTTTGCAGACCGTGCGTGAGGGCGACCACCTCGATGTGGAGGCCATCCACCGCGGTGTCTGCCGACGGGTCGGACAGGTGTCCCTGCAGGCCGTCTACGACTCGCTGAACGCGCTGCAGCGCGGCGGACTGCTTCGCCGGATCGAGCCCGCGGGAAGCCCGACGCGGTACGAGACGCGGGTGGGAGACAACCATCACCACCTCGTCTGCCGGCGGTGCGCGAGGGTCACGGACGTCGATTGCGCGGTCGGACACGCACCGTGCCTCGAACCGGCGTACGACGCCGGATACCTGATCGACGAAGCAGACGTCATCTATTGGGGCTTTTGCCCCGACTGCCAGCTCACCAGCACCGCTCCAGCCGATTCGACGCCTGTCGAATCCGTTTCACCCCAGCAGAAGCCCCGGAGGACGGCTCTATGACCGACAGGTCGATCACCACGTGATCCATCGGGTCCGTCCTGCGTGATCATCGCATCCAGCGGTGAACGAGCACCCCGAACACAACCAAGAGGAGCGACCTTGCCTGCGAACAACCAGAAGCCGCTGACCACCGTCGCCGGCGCACCGGTTCCCGACAACCAGAACTCCCTGACCGCCGGGCCCCGCGGCCCGATGCTCCTCCAGGACGTGTGGTTCCTGGAGAAACTCGCCCACTTCGACCGCGAGGTCATCCCGGAGCGCCGGATGCACGCGAAGGGGTCGGGCGCGTTCGGCACCTTCACGGTGACCAACGACATCACCCAGTACACCTGCGCCAAGATCTTCTCCGAGGTCGGCAAGCAGACCGAGATGTTCGCCCGCTTCTCGACGGTCGCCGGCGAGCGCGGCGCGGCCGACGCCGAGCGGGACATCCGCGGTTTCGCGGTGAAGTTCTACACCGAAGAGGGCAACTGGGACCTCGTCGGCAACAACACCCCCGTGTTCTTCTTCCGCGACCCGCTGAAGTTCCCCGACCTCAACCACGCGGTCAAGCGCGACCCGCGCACCAACCTGCGTGACGCCGAGAACAACTGGGACTTCTGGACCAACCTGCCCGAGGCCCTGCACCAGGTCACGATCGTGATGTCGGATCGCGGCATCCCCGCGTCCTACCGTCACATGCACGGGTTCGGCTCGCACACCTACAGCTTCTACAACGCCCAGGGCGAGCGGTTCTGGGTGAAGTTCCACCACCGCACCCAGCAGGGCATCAAGAACCTCACCGACGCCGAGGCCGGGGCGCTGGTCGGCCGGGACCGCGAGTCCCACCAGCGCGACCTCTACGAGGCGATCGAGCGGGGCGACTTCCCGAAGTGGAAGCTCTACGTCCAGATCATGCCGGAGGCCGAGGCCGAGACCTACCGCTATCACCCCTTCGACCTCACCAAGGTGTGGTCGAAGAAGGACTACCCGCTGATCGAGGTCGGCGAGTGGGAGCTGAACCGCAACCCCGACAACTACTTCGCCGACGTGGAGCAGGCCGCGTTCTCCCCGGCCAACGTGGTGCCGGGCATCGGGTTCTCGCCCGACAGGATGCTGCAGGGCCGGCTGTTCTCCTACGGTGACGCCCAGCGTTACCGCCTGGGTGTGAACCACCACCAGATCCCGGTCAACGCGCCGAGGTGTCCGGTCAACTCGTTCCACCGTGACGGCGCCATGCGCGTCGACGGCAACCAGGGCTCCACGCCGGGCATCGAGCCGAACTCGTACGGCCGCTGGCAGGAGCAGCCCGCCTACCGCGAGCCGAGCCAGGCCGTCGGGGCGGTCGCCGACCGGTTCAACTACCGCGAGGACGACGACAACTACTACGAGCAGCCCGGCATCCTGTTCCGGAACATGTCTCCGGAGCAGCAGCAGGTGCTCTTCGAGAACACCGCCCGGGCGATCGACGGCGCCTCGCAGGCGACGATCGAGCGGCACATCGCCAACTGCACCAAGGCCGACCCGGCGTACGGCGAGGGCGTACGCAAGGCGATCGAGGCGCTGGCCGCCGGCCGGATCTGAGGCTCCGCCATCAGCGGATCCCCCTCATCCCGGTGAACACCATCCCGGCGTGGTGCGCGTCACGTGCACCACGCCGGACTCGATTTCGCAGGCGTGATCAGGAGAACACCCATGAGCGGCGGCGGGCCGAGCGGACTGACCCCGGAGCAGGTCGAACGGGTCGTGGCGATCGCCATGGACCTGGCGCGCGGCGGCGACACCGAGCAGCTGATGGAGTTCATCGACCACGGGCTGCCGGTGGACACCGCGGACGCCGATGCCAACACCCTGCTCATGCTCGCGGCCTACCACGGGCACGCGGGGACCGTACGCGCGCTGCTCGCTCGCGGCGCCGATCCTGACCTGCGCAACGCGCGCGATCAGGCGCCGATCGCCGGCGCCCTGTTCAAGGGCGCTGACGAGGTCGTGACCGTGCTTCGCGACGCGGGCGCCGACCTCGATGCGGGCACACCGAGCGCGCGGGCAGCGGCCGCCATGTTCGGCCGCGCTCACCTGCTCGCCGACTGACCGCGACGCCGCGCCACCCCGTCAGAGGCACCCGATCAGAGGTCGAATTCACCGTCCTTGACGCCGCCGATGAACGCGTCCCATTCGGCCGGGGTGAAAACGAGCACGGGGCCGCTCCGGTCCTTGCTGTCGCGCACCCCCACATGCCCGTCGGGCAGGGGGGCGACCTCGACGCAGGCACAGTTATTCGCACTCCGGCTGCTCTTCCGCCAGCCGGACAGCTCAGTTGAATTCATGAAATATCGATCTCCCCGCCGCGGGCTCGTCACCAGCGGCTGATGGTCTTCTCTATACGTTTCCGGGAAGCGCCCACGTCGAGGGCCTTCGTCTCGAGATAGTCGAAGGCGACCTCATAGCGATAGACGATCGCCTCGTCCTCGATCAGACGCCCGCCCAGAAGTGCCTCCAGGTACACGACATCGTGAAACTCCGGCAGCTTGAGGTGGGAGAACGCCCCGGTGTTTATCGGATGCTCCGCGTCCAACGGGAGCACCCGCAGCGCGACGCGCGGGAGTTCGGAGACTTCGACCAGACGCCGGAGCTGTTCCCGCATGACCTCGTCTCCGCCGAACGGCCGCAGCAGGACGGACTCCTCCAGGACGACTGAGATCTCGGGCGGGTTCTCCCCGTGGAGTACGGCTTCCTGACGGGCCATCCGGACCTCGATCCGGCTCCGGAGACCGCCGGGCGGATCCAAGGTGCTCCGCTGTCCGCTCTCCATCATGGCCCGGACGTACGACTCGGTCTGGAACAGACCCGGCACCACCTGGGGTTCCCAGTTGCGTGCCATCACGGCCTCGGCCTCCAACCCCAGGAAAGTCGTGTATTCCTTGGGCAGGGAGTCCCGATACTCCTCCCACCAGCCTTTTCTGTTGGCGTCCCGATGAAGGGCCAGCAGCTCTTGGCGCTGGTCAGAATCTACCATGTAGATCACCAGAAGCGCCTCTATGTCGCTCTCGCGTGGCGAGGTCCTGGCCGTCTCGATCCGGCTGACCTTCGCGGCCGACCAGCCCAGCCGGGCCGCGACCTGGTCCCCGGTCAGCTCGGCGCGCTCCCTCAACCGGCGGAGTTCCTGACCGAGCCGCCGCCTGCGGACGGTGGGACTGCCATGACCCGGCATCCCGACCGACCCCCTTCGCCGCGCTGCAACTACCTCCGAAGGCTACCCGTTCCCCGTTGGTGCAACTTGCACCGCACGGTACGGCGTACGCCGAGAAGAACCTTGCAAGTTTCCTTTCGTCAAGTATTGCAGCGATATCCGTCCTGCGTCACGATCGGTACAGGGAAGGTGTCTCGCGGTCTCAACGGGACACGATCGACCGGGGGCACGATCCGATGCGGGGATACGGTCCGAGAACGGTTCCGCGGGGAAGTCGGCACAGTCCCACCGGAAACCGACATGGCCGGGCCGAAGGCCGCCACCTCCGGCCCGGAGAAAGCACATGAGCACTCCACCTCGATGCCACCCGAAAAGGAGTCTCCTATGCATCCCCACGGTAGCAACTGGCTATTACTAATCAAGACCCACATGAATCTGGCAGACCGGGCATTATGCGCGGATCAGGACAGATGGGCGCGAGAGTTGCAGTGGACGGTCAACCGTACCGGCTTCGGCGCCCGCCTCTACCGCGACCCACGCTTCGACCTGGTCCGTGAGGTCGAGGAGGTCGGCCGCAGCTTCTCCGCGTGATCCAACCGTGAAGGCTCCTCTATCGGGGGTAAGTGCTCGGGTGTTAGGGGGGCTGAAGATGGAAGAGACGACCAGGTCGCGGCGCGCGGGCCGGCCCCGGATGATCCGGTCCGCTGATCTCCTCGACGGGCTCGAACGGACCACCACCCTCGACCGGCCTATCTACAAGATCTCCAAGGCGGTGTGCCGCAGACTCGGCACGGGCAGGTTAAGGGACGTCCTGCACGGGGTCCCGATCGGACACCCCCTGCATCCGGCCGGGGCGATGGTCACCTTCGGCTGCTGGATGGCCTCCGCCATGCTGGACTTCTCCAGGGCCGACCCACGGGCCGCACGGATGCTGATCGCCACCGGACTCGGCTCGGCACTGCCCACGGCGGCGGCCGGTCTCACGGACTGGTCGGCCCTCCACCGGGAGCAGCAGCGTGTCGGCCTGGTGCACGCGCTCACCAACATCACGGCCGCCGCGTTCTACACGGGCTCACTGCTCCTGCGGATGGCCGGGCGGGAACGGGCCGGACGCTTCCTGGGGTACGCCGGGCTCGGCGCGGCGAGCGC
>BCRI01000136.1 GCA_001552515.1 Sphaerimonospora mesophila NBRC 14179 = JCM 3151 | reverse complement strand
TTCGCGGCGGCCTGCCTCGAGGCGGGCGTCTCCCGGCTCGGCACCGCCCTCCTCCCCGAGGCCCTGGCGCTGCGCGAGGCCGGTGTCACCGCGCCGATCCTCGCGTGGCTCATCACTCCCGGAGAACCGCTCGACGAGGCGGCGCTGCGGGACATCGAACTGTCGGCGGGGGCCCCCTGGGCGATCGACGAGATCTCCGCCGCGGCCCGCCGTACGGGCCGCCCGGTGCGCGTGCATCTCAAGGTGGACACCGGGATGTCCCGGGGCGGGGCGTCGCCCGCCGACTGGCCCTCACTGGTCAAGCAGGCGCTCGCCGTACAGGCGGAGGGCGCCATGGAGATCGTCGGCATCTGGTCGCACTTCGCCTGTGCGGACATGCCCGATCATCCGTCCAACCACCGGCAGCTCGCGGTCTTCGACGAGGCGCTCGCCGTCGCGGACAAACTGGGCGTGTCCAGCGGCGTGATCCGGCATATCGCCAACTCGGCGGCGACCGTGACGCTTCCGCAGGCCAGGTACGACATGGTCCGCCCCGGCCTGGCGACGTACGGCCTCAGCCCGGTCCCCGATCAGGGCGATTTCGGACTCCGCCCGGCCATGACCCTCACCGCGCGGCTGGCGAACGTGAAGCGGGTGCCCGCCGGTTCGGGCATTTCCTACGGTCATCTGTACGTCACGGAGCGTGAGACCACGCTTGGTCTCGTTCCGCTCGGGTATGCGGACGGCATTATGCGATCTGGTACAAATCGGGTCGAAGTGCTGGCGGCTGGGAAGCGCCGGCGGGTCGCCGGCCGGGTGTGCATGGACCAGTTCGTCATCGACTTCGGCGACGACGCGGCCGAGGCCGGAGACGAGGTGATCCTGTTCGGGCCCGGGGACAACGGCGAGCCGAGATGTCAAGACTGGGCGGATTCCCTGGGCACGATCACCTATGAGATCGTGACGAGGATCGGATCCCGCGTGCCCCGCGTCCACTTGGCCGGGGTTCACTCGGCCGGACGCTGAGCCGCGGTTGCGAGGAGGGCAGGTATGGGCACACGTCGTAAGGTCGGGATCGCTGGCGCGGTCGTCGGTGCGGCTTCGGCCGGCGCGGCGGTGGCCACCCTCGCCAAGCGGTACGCCGTCGGGCGGATCCGGCTGCGGCCCGACCCGGAGGCGAGCGAGCCCTTCGGTGAGCTGCGGGGCCGTCCGGTGACGCTGACGACCTCCGACGGGGTGTTGATCCAGGCCGAGGTCGACGGCGTCGAGGACGCCCCGCTCACGGTCGTCCTGTGCCACGGCTACTGCCTGTCCTCGGACTCCTGGCACTACCAGCGGCGCGATCTGCGCGACACCCATCGGCTGGTCCTGTGGGACCAGCGATGTCACGGCACCTCGGCCCGGGCGCAGGCGGACGACTGCACGATCGACCGGCTCGGCGAGGATCTCGCCCTCGTCCTGGAGGAACTGGTCCCCGGACCGTGCGTGCTGGTCGGCCACTCGATGGGCGGCATGACCATCATGGCGCTCGCGGAACGGCGGCCCGAGCTGTTCGGCGACAAGGTACGCGGGGTGTCGCTCATCTCGACCTCGGCCGGAAAGCTGGCCGAGGTCACGCTGGGCCTGCCCGCCCTGGTGTCCAAGGTGGTGCACATCGCCATCCCGTCGGCCGTCTCGGTCATGCGCCGTCGCGGGGAACTGGTCGACCGGGGCCGCGAGGCCGGGACCGACCTGTCCTTCCTCGCGCTGCGCCACCTCGCCTTCGGCGACGCGAAGAACGTGAGCCCCACCCTGGTGGACTTCGTCGAGTCGATGATCCGGGCGACCCCCTCCGAGGTGATCGCCGACTTCTATCCCGCGCTCATGTCGCATGACAAGCTGACCGCGCTCGACGTGCTGAACAAGGTGCCGACCGCGATCATCGTAGGCGAGCGCGACTGGCTCACTCCGGTCGATCACAGCCGGGCGATCGCGGCGGCCGTACCGACCGCGCGGCTCACCACCGTGCCGGACACATCTCACATGGTTCAGCTCGAACGGCCGGACCTCGTCAACGAGGCGCTGCGCGAGCTGCTGAAGCGAGCAGAACGGGGGAACGAATGACCGACATGTCGGCGTCCCTGGAGTTCCGGGCGGCGACCGCCGAGGAGACACGGGAGCTGGGTGCGCGGATCGCCACCCTCCTTGGCCCCGGCGATCTCGTCGTGCTCACCGGCCCGCTCGGCGCGGGCAAGACCACGCTCGTGCAGGGCCTCGCCGAGGGGCTGAAGGTACGCGGTCCGATCACGTCGCCGACCTTCGTGATCGCCCGGGTCCACCCGTCGCTGTCCGGCGGCCCGGCGCTGGTGCACGTGGACGCCTACCGGATCGGCGGCGCGCTGGAGGTCGACGACCTCGACCTCGACGCCTCGCTGGACGAGTCCGTCACCGTCGTCGAATGGGGCGAGGGTCTGGTCGAGGGGCTGTCGGACGACCGCCTGGAGATCCTCATCGAACGCGCCGAAGGCGACGAGCACCCCGTGGAAGGGCATTCCGCCGACGCCGAGGAGCGGATGATCCGGCTCACCCCCGTCGGCCCCCGCTGGGCCACCACCTCCCTCACCCACCCGTGATCCTGCAGTAGGAAGGCAAGTTGGGCTTTCGGCCGCCCGGCGTGCGTCCGGTGTGACGTTCCAGGTCAAGCCGGCCCTTGAAGGTCTGGTCGATCGACTCGATGGTCTGTCGCAACGGCTTGAACAACGCTGATCCGGCCCGTTCGGGTGGAAGGTCGCCATGGCCCGCGGGGTGGCGCCGGGCAAGCGTCGATGAGCTTACGAGCCGCAAAATCAGCCGCTACGTCACAGTTTGACCTTCCGTTCTGCTGGCGCACAGGTCATCGAGGTCGCTGATCGGTTTCGGCGGCGTGCTGCACACCGTAAGACTCAACAGACGTCGCCGGGAATGCGATACAGGACGCGCGGCGTCGCGAACCAGTTCCGGTCGAGGAACCGCCCCGTGATTCGCCCCGCCAAGATCAAGAAGCTCTCCACCGTCTGTTGGAAGCCGACGTCCCAGCCCACTTCCAGATCTCGCGTATACTCCTGGAACTCTTCGATCACCCCAAGCGTGCCTATGAACTTCCCATCGAAGTAATAGAGCATTCCTTCATTGCCGAGCTCGTAGATGCCGGCCATATGCTTATGGGTGAAAATACGCCTGCCGGCCGCACTCGCCTCCTTGTCGAATGAGAGACTTCCGCTCATGGCAACCGCGACAGACCAGACCGACGAGTGTGCTCCGATCCAGAGCAGATTGTCCTGTGTATCATCCCCGACCCGGGCGAAAGCCGCATCGAGATCACAAGGAATGGCGGAATCCGGATCCGCCCGGAAGCATGCGGCGGCCCGACCGGTGTCAGGCACGTCGATCCAGGCCGCATCGAACCAGCTGTTCAAGCCGTATTCCTCCAGGAGATCCCACTGGCTCTCCGTAGGCATCTCCCGTGACATGTCCATCACATCTCGCTCCTTCGATTTATCTTCGAAGCGTCTCCGCGCCGCTGTGTGACACATGATGGAGCCGATTCGGTGGCGCGGCAGTGGACGGTGAGCTGGACGGACGTGATCCGCTGAGGGCAGATGTGACGGATAATGCAACTTCTGTGTCACAAGCCGCTGGGCCGCCACCGGGACCGGAATGGGATTCTCCCCCAGAGTCACATCGAGCTGCCAACACTCCGAGTTTGAGATCGCCCGGGCTTTCTCCTGCGGTACCGGGCTCAGCGGAGAGAGCGAGGTCGACTCTCCGTGGGCAGTGCCCGCGTCATGTCCATCCGTCCTGCTCCTTTGACTTTCTCAGCGGCAGGGGGTCGAGGTGATCATGCAATCATCTCCACCCCGCCGACACCTCCTTTGGTTCACGCGAACGGATGCTCATCGCCAAACGGCTCATCCCCGACATCACCCGCCCACTGGTCGCCCTCGCGGTGATGGCCACCAGTTGGCGAGAGCGTGACGACATCGAGCAGGTCCTGATCTGGGCGCTCTGACACATTGGTCCGGCGCATCCTGGGTGTGGATGCCGACCTGGCTCGCAACCTGCCGACCTCCGGTCCGTGCACACCACGTGCACGCGATGGGTACCCGACGAAGCCTCCGGCGCGCCTGCCTCCACCCTCCACCTGCTCCTCCCGCATCTGCGAGGGGGCGATCGGGCAGTGGCCGAAAAAGAAGATCTTTGGACATGAATTGGCATAGATTTTCTGGGTAAGGGACCCGGCGTGGGAGGGGTGGGGCCGATGGGCAGGGTCACGCGGGGCGCCGCGGCGGGGATCATCCTCCTCGGCGCGATCGGATGTACGGCCCAGGCCGAATCCGCCGCTCCCGGCGCACAATCCGCCTCGCCCACGTCGGCGGAGCCGCTGCGGAGCTCCCGGCAGGACATCCGTGTCACCGTGGAGCCGAAACGGATCGTGGCCGGTTCCGGCAAGACCATCCACATCACCGCGGCGTGCCCTCTGCCACAGGGCGGCCCCGAATACCGCGCGACCGCGAGATCGGACGCCTTCACGGGGCTGGTCACGCTGGTGCCGCCGGCGAGACGGTCGGGGGAACCGGCCACCACACCCACCGCCGCGACCGTCGTGCCCGAGCTGCGCGGCAGCGCGGTGATCAGGGAGAACGCCAAGCCGGGCGGCTACCGGGTGCAGGTGCGCTGCGAGGCCACCAACGACATCGGTGAGGCCCGGTTCCGTGTCGTCGAGCCCAAGCCCGAGCCGACCAAGACGAAGGACTACCCCACCAGGGCGCCGCACGCGGGCGGCGGCGGCATGGCGGCGGGCGGCCCGGAGGGTGGTTCCACCCTGCCCGTGGGCGTGGCCGTCGCCGCGCTGCTGGCCGCCGCCGGTGTCGGGATCGGTGTGGTGCGCAGGCGGTCCGCGTCCGACCGGCGCGGGGTGTCCCGGCCGCCGGGGATCTGACGTTGGCGGTCCCCACCCGGTGGGTGGTCGTGGCGGGCATCGTCACCGGGTTCGCGATGTTCGTGCTGGGCGGCCCCCATGACGACACGGAGAGCGCGGCCCCGCCCCGGCGGGCGTCGTCCGTCGTGCCCGAGCGGATCGACATCCCGGCGCTGAAGATCCGGGCCCCGCTGATGAAGCTGGGCCTGACCGACGAGGGCGATGTCGAGCTGCCGCCGTTCGACCGGCCGTCCACCGCGGGCTGGTACACGGGCAGTGCCGTACCGGGCGATCCCGGAGCATCGGTGATCATCGGACATGTCGACACCAAGGCGGCGCCCGCCGTGTTCTTCCGCCTGCGCGATCTGCGGGCCGGCGCCGTGGTGAAGGTGCTGCGCAGCGACGGCAGGACCGTGTCGTACCGGGTCGACTCGGTCGAGCGCGTGCCCAAGGAGCGGTTCCCCGCCGAGCGGGTCTACACGGAGGACGGCCTGCGGCTGGTCACCTGCGGCGGTGATTTCGACTGGTCGCGGCACGAATACCGGGACAACGTCATCGTCTACGCGTCCCCGGCCGACTCCGCCTGACTCCGCCGGACTCCCGGAGCGACTACGCTTGGCTGTCGTGCTTGTCTTGGCCTTCGACACCGCAACCCCTGCCGTCACCGCGGCCCTGCACGACGGCGATCGCGTGGTGGCCGAGTCGACCACGGTCGACGCGCGACGCCACGGCGAGCTGCTCGCGCCCGCGATCGAGCAGGTCCTGCGGGAGTCCCGAGTACGACTCCGAGACGTCACCGCGATCGTCGCGGGGACCGGGCCCGGGCCGTACACGGGACTGCGGGTCGGCCTCATGACCGCCACGGCGCTCGCCTCGACGATCGGGGCGCCGGCGTTCGGGGTGTGCACGCTCGACGCGATCGCGTACGCGACCGGGCGGACCGGAGAGATCACCGGGCCGTTCCTGGTCGCCACCGACGCGCGGCGCAAGGAGGTCTTCTGGGCGAGGTACGGCGACGCCGTGACCCGCCTGGACGGACCGTGCGTCGACCGGCCGCACGACCTCCCGCCGGACCTGCCCGTGGTCGGGGCCGGCGCCCGCCTGTACGCGGAGACGATCGGCGCCGATCGGGTCGTGGGCCCCGAGCATCCGTCGGCCGGTGCGCTGGCGGCTCTCGCGGCCGAGCGGCTCGCGGGGCTGACGCCCGAGGAGGCCGCCGGGCTCGCCGCTGTGCCGGAGGGCCGCATCGACTCGGTGGAGAAGGCGCGTGAGCTGAGCGTGCTCGGCGCGCCCAGGCCGATCTACCTGCGCAGGCCGGACGCCCAGGTGCCCGGCGCGCCCAAGCGGGTGACGGCGTGAACCTGGTGGACCCGTGACCGAAGGCACCTCGCAGCGGGACGGCGCGGCCGGGCAGGCCGTCGTCCTGCGCCAGATGGGCATGGCCGATCTGCCCGCGGTCATGGAGATCGAGCGCGCCACGTTCCCCGCCGACGCGTGGAGCGAGGCGATGATGCGCGGCGAGCTGCGGGAACAGCCGCGCACCCGGCACTACGTGGTCGCGGAGACGGGCGGCGAGATCGTCGGGTACGCCGGGCTCGCCGCTGCGGCGGATCAGGCCGACGTCCAGACGATCGCGGTCGCGGCCGGGCACCGACGCTCCGGCATCGGGGCCGCGCTGATGAACGCGCTGCTGGCGGAGGCCGTACGACGCGGCGCGAGGTCGGTGTTCCTGGAGGTGCGCGCCGACAACGCCCCCGCCCAGGCGATGTACGAGCGGTTCGGCTTCGAGCCGCTCGGGCTGCGGCGACGCTACTACGACGACGGGACGGATGCGATAACGATGGTGAAGGAGCTGGATCGAACGGGGGAGCGCCATGAGCGTGACTGACGAGCCGATCGTCTTGGGGATCGAGACCTCCTGCGACGAGACCGGCGTCGGCATCGTCCGCGGTCACACGCTGCTGGCCAATACGATCGCCTCCAGCATGGAGGAGCACGCCCGGTTCGGCGGCGTGGTCCCGGAGGTGGCCTCGCGCGCCCACCTGGAGGCCATGGCGCCCACGGTGGAGGGCGCGCTCGCGGCGGCCGGGCTGCGGCTGTCCGACGTCGACGCGATCGCGGTCACCGCCGGGCCCGGCCTGGCGGGCGCCCTGCTGGTCGGGGTCGCCGCCGCCAAGGCGTACGCCCTGGGCCTCGGCGTCCCGCTCTACGGGGTCAACCACCTCGCCGCGCACGTGGCCGTCGACCAGCTCGAACACGGTCCGCTGCCCAAGCCGTCGATCGCGCTGCTGGTCTCCGGCGGCCACTCCTCGCTGCTGCTGGTGCCCGATGTGGCCCAGGACGTGGTCTCGCTGGGCTCCACCGTGGACGACGCGGCCGGCGAGGCGTTCGACAAGGTCGCCCGCGTGCTGGGTCTGCCGTTCCCCGGTGGTCCGTACATCGACCGGGCCGCCCGCGAGGGCTCGGGCACGGCCGTCGCGTTCCCCCGGGGCAAGTACGACGACGGCACGCTGGACTTCTCCTTCTCCGGCCTGAAGACGGCGGTGGCCCGGTGGGTGGAGGCCCGTGAGGCGGCCGGGGAACCCGTGCCGCTCGCCGACGTGGCCGCGTCGTTCCAGGAGGCGGTCGTCGACGTGCTCACCCGCAAGGCGCTGCAGGCCTGCGCGCGTTACGACGTCAAGGACCTGCTGATCGGTGGCGGGGTGGCCGCCAACTCGCGGCTGCGGGTGCTGGCGCAGGAGCGCTGTGAGGCGGCCGGAGTGCGGCTGCGGGTGCCCCGGCCCGGGCTGTGCACGGACAACGGCGCGATGGTCGCCGCGCTCGGCGCGAACCTGGTCGCGGCGGGCGTCACGCCGTCCTCGCTGGACATCCCGGCCGATTCGTCCCTGCCGATCACGACCGTCCACGTCTGAACGGCCGCGGATCGTTCGTCTTTCCCGGGGGAGCCGGGGCTCAGCAGGGCCCGGCCGTACGGCAGAGCAGGGCGTACGGCCGGTCGCCGATCCGGGTCAGCGCGACGACCGCCGAATTCGTCCCGGAGAGCCGGAGGTCTTTGCGCAGCCGCTCTATGTCGACAGCGGAGCCCCGTTTCTTGATGGTGACGTTTCCCACATCTCGTTCCCGGAGCGCCGCGCGCAGCCGTTTGAGTGAGAAGGGCATGACCTCGGTGATCTCGTAGCATGCCGCCCATTCGGTCGCGACGGCGTGATCACCTGTTATGTAGGCGATTCGCGGGTCGAGCAGGTGCCCTTTGACGATTTCGGCGACCTCCGCCACCAGGTGGGCCCGGACCGCGGCTCCGTCGGGCTCGTAGAGGTAGCGGCCCACCGGCCCGGCGACGGCCTCGGCGCCGTTGGGCGTCAGCGTCGCCCCCGAGGGCAGCAGCGTCGCCCGGCGGCGGCCCGGCTCCATCCCGGCGCATCCGGTCCCGGCCCAGATCGCGGCCTCCTTCACCTCCCCCTTGTAGGAGACCCACTCGGCCTCGGCGCCGTCCGGGATGAATTCGTACGGGATGCCCGGGGCGACCTTCACGCAGGCGGCGCGGGACCGCGCGACCAGTTCGAGCACGGCCGGCCAGGCGGGGGAGTAGGCCATCGGGTCGAAGGTGCGTCCCCTGGCGCTGCGCCTGGCCGGATCGGCGAACACCAGGTCATATCCGGAGGGATCGCACTCGGCGGCATCGGCCGTACGGACCCGGACCGGAGCGGGCAGCCCGAGCGCGGCCGCGTTGGCGCGGGCGACCTCGGCGGTGAGCGGGTCGAGGTCCACCGCGTCCACCGGGCAGCCGGCGCGGGCGAGCGCCACGAGGTCGCCGCCGATGCCGCAGCACACGTCGAGCACCCTCGGCGCGGCGCCGGACGCCGGGCCGGACCCGGTGACCCGGCCGGCGCGGTGCGCGGCCACCTCGGCGCGGGTGGCCTGTTCGAGACCGTGCGGGGTGAAGTACATGACGGCCGCGTCCGCGCCGAACTTGGCCTCGGCCCGGCGGCGCAGCGTCGCCTGGGTGAGCGCGGCCGAGGTCAGCGCGGGTGAATACGCTTTGCGGAGGGTGGTGACCGCGGCGACCGGCTCGGCGCCTGCGGCCACGAGGTCCACGGCCTCGGCCAGGGCTTTGCGCCCGTCCGGCGCCAGCAGCTCGCGAAACGCGTCGAGGTCCACGCCTCCCGACGCTACCGCCGATGGCGGCTTGCCGGGCACGCCCCCCACCTGACCTGCGAAGCGGGTTCGTGTTGACTGTCACGTCGCACTTGCATACTGTTTCGTGTTGGCACTCGCCTATGGAGAGTGCCAATAGCGACGAGACTGGTCTGACACCCGCGACGGCAGGCCGCTGGTCGCCTCTTCAGCTCATTCATCGCAATCTGAAGGGGAGGTCCGATCGTGACGACCGCCACCAAGGTTCCCGTTAAGCCGCTTGGCGACCGCATCGTGGTCCAGCCGCTTGAGGCCGAGCAGACCACCGCCTCCGGCCTGGTCATCCCGGACACCGCCAAGGAGAAGCCGCAGGAGGGCAAGGTCCTCGCGGTGGGCCCGGGCAACTGGGACGAGGACGGCGAGAAGCGGATCCCGCTCGACGTCAAGGAGGGCGACGTCGTCCTCTACAGCAAGTACGGCGGCACCGAGGTCAAGTACGGCGGCGAGGAGTACCTGGTGCTTTCCGCTCGCGACGTGCTCGCCATCATCGAGAAGTAAGCCGCGTACGGCATGCGGAGCCCCGGGACTCGTGCCCGGGGCTCGCTGCTCAGAAGGAGACGTGAATGCCCAAGATCCTGGAGTTCGAAGAGGACGCGCGGCGCGCTCTCGAGCGAGGCGTGAACGCCCTCGCCGACGCGGTCAAGGTGACGCTCGGCCCGCGCGGCCGCAACGTGGTCATCGACAAGAAGTTCGGCGCTCCCACCATCACCAACGACGGTGTGACGATCGCCCGTGAGGTCGAGCTCGACAAGCCGTACGAGAACCTCGGCGCGCAGCTCGCCAAGGAAGTCGCGACCAAGACCAACGACATCGCCGGCGACGGCACCACCACGGCGACCGTGCTCGCCCAGGCGATGGTCCGCGAGGGGCTGCGCAACGTCGCGGCCGGCGCCGCGCCGCTGGCGCTCAAGCGCGGCATCGAGGTCGCGGCCAAGACCGTGAGCGAGCGGCTGCTCGACAGCGCCCGCCACGTCGAGGACAAGAAGGAGATCGCGAATGTGGCGACGATCTCCGCTCAGGACGCCAAGATCGGTGAGCTGATCGCCGAGGCGTTCGACAAGGTGGGCAAGGACGGTGTCATCACCGTCGAGGAGTCCAACGCGATGGGCCTCGAGCTGGAGTTCACCGAGGGCCTCCAGTTCGACAAGGGCTACCTGTCGCACTACATGGTGACCGACCCCGAGCGCATGGAGGCGGTGCTCGAGGAGCCGTACGTCCTGATCCACCAGGGCAAGATCTCCTCGATCGCCGACTTCCTGCCGCTGCTGGAGAAGGTCGCCCAGACCAAGCGGCAGCTGCTGGTCATCGCCGAGGACGTCGAGGGCGAGGCCCTCGCGGTCCTGGTGACCAACAAGATCCGCGGCACCTTCACCTCGGTCGCGGTCAAGGCGCCCGGCTTCGGTGACCGGCGCAAGGCCATGCTGCAGGACATCGCGATCCTCACCGGCGGCCAGGTCGTCAGCGAGGAGGTCGGCCTCAAGCTGGAGCACGTCGGCCTCGAGGTGCTCGGCACGGCCCGCCGCATCGTCGTCAACAAGGACAACACCACGATCGTCGACGGCGCCGGTGAGGCCCAGGCGATCGAGGACCGGGTCCGCGAGATCAAGCTGGCGATCGAGCAGTCGGACTCCGACTGGGACCGCGAGAAGCTGCAGGAGCGGCTGGCGAAGCTCGCCGGCGGCGTCTGCGTGCTGCGGGTCGGCGCCGCCACCGAGGTGGAGCTGAAGGAGAAGAAGCACCGCCTCGAGGACGCGATCTCCGCGACCCGCGCCGCGATCGAGGAGGGCATCGTCTCCGGCGGTGGCTCCGCGCTGGTGCACGTGTCCAAGGAGCTGGACGACCTGGGCCTGTCCGGCGACGAGGCGACGGGTGTCGGCATCGTGCGCAAGGCGCTGCTCGAGCCCGCCCGCTGGATCGCCGAGAACGCGGGCATGGAGGGGTACGTCGTCGTCTCCAAGATCTCCGCGCTCAACGCCGGTGAGGGCCTCAATGCCGCGACGGGTGAGTACGGCGACCTGGTGGCCCAGGGCGTCATCGACCCCGTCAAGGTGACCCGGTCGGCCGTGCAGAACGCCGCGTCCATCGCCGGCATGCTGCTGACGACCGAGGCGCTCGTCGTGGACAAGCCCGAGGAGGAGGCCCCCGCCGCCGCCGGTGGGCACGGCCACGGCCACGGTCACGGCCACTAGACCCGTTCCGGGTCGTGCGTCGCACAACCGAATCCGGGGCCGAAGTGCTCCTTTGACCACCGAATTCGCGGGCTGTCGACGTGAATCGAGTACGGCTCCCGCCTTCCGAGGCGGGAGCCGTGCTTTTTCCATGCTCCGCCCCGTCGGATTATCCAGTGATTAGGGGCAAAGTGTTGGAATGTTCCAATGTTCGGTGACCGGCTGATTACCCCTGGTTATCGACGCGTCAATGTGACCAATCCGTAGCCGTTAACCATGACGACATCGACGATCGTGGCGGGCATCATGCCTAACGTGACCGAGGGACGCGTCGCCGACGCCGCAACTGGGGTAAGGCTTGCGACGAGATCGGATGAGTCCGACCTCAGGGAACTGACGAGCCTCGCCGTACAGGGAGATCGCGCCGCGATCGAGTCTTTGCTGGGACATCTGCGCCCGATGGTTGTTCGTTACTGCCGGGCCAGGCTCGGCAGGGTCTCGGGGCATTACCACATCGCGGACGACGTCGCCCAGGAGGTGTGCATCGCCGTGCTGTCGGCGCTGCCCCGCTACCGCGACATGGGGCGTCCGTTCGCGTCGTTCGTGTTCGGGATCGCCTCGCACAAGGTCGCGGACGCGCTGCGCAGCTCGGTCCGCTCGGCCGTACCGACCCAGGATCTGCCAGACGGGCCCGACGAGAGGCCGGGGCCGGAGGAGACCGTGGTGCGCTACATCGAGGCGCAGCACGCGCGGGCCCTGCTGTCGCGGCTTCCGGCGAACCAGCGGGAGCTGCTGATTCTGCGGGTGGTGTCGGGGCTCTCGGCCGAGGAGACGGGTAATGTACTCGGCATGTCAGCAGGTGCCGTCCGGGTTGCCCAGCATCGCGCTCTCGCCAGATTGCGGCAGCTCGCCGAGCTGGAGTCGATTGCGTGACCGCCCACGTGGAGGACGACGCGGCCGACGTCGTCCTCGACGCGCTAGCCCGCCGTGAGATCGTGGAGTGGGCGGCCGACCCGGCCGTCCGGCTGCTCGCCGCGCTCGTGGCCGACGTCGACGACGTGGGTGACGTGAACGACTACCGGCTCTCCTCCGTGTCGATCACGCCGTCCACGTAGCCCCTCGCGTACTCCCAGCTCACATAGTCGGTCGGATCGGGCTGGTAGGCCGGTTCGTGCACCTGGGGCCGGCCGTTGTCGATCATCTGTCGCAGGTTGCCGCGGAGCAGATCCCAGTCGAAGTAATGCTGGTCGCCGCACTCCGGACAATCGAGAACCAGGCCGAGCACACCCTGAGGTTCCAGCAGGGATCGGAAGACCTCCACGTCGGCCAGGTCGGTCAGCGCCTCATCGCGCTCGGCAAGGGTCAGTGGCTCGGGGTCGTCCGGCGCTCCGAGCTCCCCTGCGGGGTCGTTGGGGTCGTCCGCGAAAGGATCGCGGGGGACGTCTTCCAGCACGCATCCCACCCTATGGCTACGACCGACTCAGTGGGGGAAAGTGAGCTCCCCGCCGACCCGAGTCGGAGTGATCGGATACCCGTCGCCAGGGGCGTTGCCGACGGCGTTCGCGGCGGCCCATGACATCTGTCAGATTCACCGCCGTACCCCCACCATGTCCAAATAATTGCGGTGATAATCCGGCGTATGGGCGGCCGTTTCTGGACCAGCATTTATTTGATCTTCGTGGCCTGGCCCCTCAGCGGCCTGATCGGAAGCGACGTCGATCCGGTCACGGCCGCGGCCACGGTCGCGTGCGTGCTCGCGTTCTGCGGTCTCTATCTGCGGATCGTCTGGACCGCGCTGCCCAGACCGCACCGCGACCACGCACCCGGCCTCCTCGTCCTGCTGTACGCCCTGGCCGCCGGGCCGGCCGTGCCGCTCGGGCAGGAGTGGCTCTTCGTCGCCGTGTTCTTCCTGATCACCGCGCTCGCGGTCGCCCTGCCGCCCCGGGCCATGCCGGTCGGGGTCGCGCTCACCGTGGGCGGGCTCATCGCGGGAATCGTGCTCGTCGGCGGCTCGCTCGCGGATGACTGGTGGATCCCGGTCCAGGCCGTCCTGTTCGCCGGGGCGCTGCACGGCTTCCTGGAGGCACGTCGCAGCAACGCGGAGCTACGTCGGGCCAGGACCCGCGCCGAGCGGCTCGCGGTCGACAACGAACGGCTGCGCTTCGCCCGGGACATGCACGACATACTCGGCCACAGCCTGTCGGTGATGACGCTCAAGAGCCAGCTCGCCGGTCGGCTGACCATGGTGGACGCCGAGCGGGCCAGGGCCGAGATGGCCGAGGTCGAGGAGCTGTCCAGGCAGGCGCTCGCCGAGGTCAGGCATGCGGTCGCCGGATATCGGGCGCTCCACCTCCCCGACGAGATCGACGTCGCACGCAACGCGCTGGCGGCCGCCGGAATCGGCGCGGAGATCGCCGCCCGGCCGATTCCCGACGACGCCGCCTCGCTGCTCGCCTGGGTGGTGCGCGAGGGCGCCACCAATGTCGTACGGCACAGCCGGGCGCGGCGGTGCCGGATCCGCTGCGGGACGGAGAACGGCCTGGCCTACGTCGAGATCACCGATGACGGCGGCGGGTCGGACGCGGAGACCGAGGGCAGCGGCCTGCGGGGGTTGGCCGAGCGGCTCCAGGCCGCGGACGGGTTCCTGCGTGCGCACCGCATGCCCGGTGGCGGCTTCCGGCTGCTGGCCGGGCTGCCGGTGGCCGAGGAGTCAGCATGATCCGGGTGCTGCTCGCCGACGATCAGCATCTCGTCCGGCAGGCGATGGCGGCGCTGCTGAGCTTCGAGGCGGACATCGAGGTGGTCGGCGAGGCGGCGCGGGGCGACGAGGTGCTCGCCGCCGTCGCGGAGTGCTCCCCGGACGTCGTGCTGCTCGACATCGAGATGCCGGGCCGGGACGGCCTGACGGTCGCCGAGGACCTGCACGCGGCGGGTCTCGCGGTGAAGGTCGTCATCCTGACGACGTTCGGCCGTCCCGGCTACCTGCACCGTGCCCTGGCGTCGGGCGCCTCCGGTTTCGTCGTGAAGGACGCGCGGGCGGAGGAACTGGCCGACGCGATCCGCCGGGTGCACGCGGGGCAGCGGGTCGTGGACCGCGCCCTCGCCGCGTCCAGCCGTACCCGCGGGGCCAGCCCGTTCACGGCGCGCGAACGCGACGTGCTGCGGGTCGCGACCGACGGCGGCACGATCGCCGACATCGCCCGCGAACTGTTCCTGTCCGAGGGCACCGTGCGCAACTACCTGTCCTCGGCCATGGGCAAGGTGGGCGCCAGGACCCGGGCCGAGGCCGTGCGCGTCGCCGAGAACAACGGCTGGCTGTAGGGCGTTCATCACTGACGTTCATCAGTACAGCGTTCATCACTGGCGTTCATCACTACGGCGTTCATCACTACGGCGTTCATCACTGGCGTTCATCACTACGGCGTTCATCACTACGGCGTTCATCACTGACGTTCATCACTACAGACGGGACGTGCCCGACGAGATCCTCCCAGGTATGTGGAAACGACTCGCGCCCGCCGCCGGCCTGTTCTTCCTCGCCCCGCTGGTGGGGGAGTTCCTGCTCGGCAACCTGCCGATCACCATGCTGCCCGCCCTGGTGGCCCTCGCGCCGATGTACGGCGGGGCCGCTCTGCTCATCCGTGAGATCGTCCGGCGACGTGGTCTCGGCCGGCCGGCCGTACTCCTGCTCGGCCTGGCCTTCGCGGTGATCCAGGAGGCCTTCGTCACCCGATCGCTGTTCGACCCCGACTACGCCGGGCTGCGGCTGCTCGACTACGGCTACGTGCCGGGGCTCGGCATCGGCGCGTGGTGGACGGTCCTCGTGCTCGTCCTGCACGCCGTGTGGAGCATCGCCGTACCCGTCGCCCTCGCGGAGAGCCTGACGGTCTCCCGGCGGGAGACCCCCTGGCTCGGGCGCCCCGGCCTTGTGGTCACGACCGTGCTGTTCGTCGCGGGCCTCGCGCTCAGCGCCTCGACCGTGGAGGCGCCGCCCGCGCTGTCGCCCGTACAGATCGCCGTCGCCGCGTCGGCGGTGCTGCTCGCGATCGGCGTGGCGCTGCGCCGGCCCGCCCGTGACCTTGGGCACGCCCGCGACCGCCGGTCCGGTGCGGCCGCGCCGTCGCCCTGGGCCGTGGGCCTGGTCGGCCTGCTCTCCGGGTCGGCCTTCTGGCTCGGAGGCCTGTTCGTCGATGCCGATCTCGCGGTGCCCGCCCCGGCTCTCGTGGCGGCGTACCTGGCCCTGGTGGCGGCCGTGGCCGCCGGGGTGGCGCACTGGTCCAGGCGTGAGGGCTGGGGGGAGCCGCATCGGCTCGCGCTCGCGGGCGGTGCGCTGCTCACCTACGCCTGGCACGGCTTCGTTCAGCCGCCCGCCGTCGAGGCCTCCGCCGCGGTGGATCTCGCGGGCGACGTGGTCTTCGCCCTCGCCGCCGTGGTGCTGCTGAGCGTGGCCGCGACTCGGGTTCGGCGGATTTCCGTACAGGCATTGCGCATTGACGTTCCGTGACGCATTATTGACTTTGCGTTAGCACGGTGGCCGTGTCACTCGGGCGCGGAGGGGGGTTCGATGGCGCGGCCGGTGCGATGCCCGTGAAAGTGGGGGGATCACTCGTGGTCCCCCCACTTTTGGTTTGCGTGTGACCCATAGACTGACGTCGGATCCCGCGACACCCGCCAACGCGGGGAACGGCCGGCGCAGGAGGGTCGGAGACATGGCCAAGTTCACAGAACCGGGGCTCACGTTCGACGACGTGCTGCTCGTTCCCGCCTACTCGGATCTTCAGCCGGGCGAGGCCGACACCACGACCCGCCTGTCGCGGGGCATCACGCTGCGCGTCCCGCTGGTGTCGGCGGCCATGGACACGGTCACCGAGGCCCGGATGGCCGTCGCGATGGCCCGTCAGGGCGGCATCGGCATACTGCACCGCAACCTCTCGATCGAGGACCAGGCCCAGCAGGTCGACCTGGTCAAGCGCTCCGAGGCGGGGATGGTGACCAACCCCGTGACCTGCTCTCCGGACGACACGCTGGCCGACGTCGAGCGGCTGTGCGCCACCTACCGGATCTCCGGCGTCCCGGTGACCGACGCCGACGGCGTGCTGGTGGGCATCGTGACCAACCGTGACATGCGGTTCGAGACCGATCACAGCAGGCCGGTCCGCGAGGTCATGACCCGCATGCCGCTGGTGACCGCCCTCGTCGGCGTCTCCCGCGACGAGGCCTTCGGGCTGCTCAGGCAGAACAAGGTGGAGAAACTCCCGCTGGTCGACGCCGCCGGGCGGCTGCAGGGCCTCATCACGGTCAAGGACTTCACCAAGAGCGAGCAGTATCCCCTCGCCACCAAGGACGTCAACGGGCGGCTCATGGTCGGCGCGGCCATCGGCGTCGCCGGCGACGCCGAGCAGCGCGCGGCGGCCCTCATCGAGGCCGGTGTTGACGTCATCATCGTGGACACCGCGCACGGTCATTCCCGGGGCGTCTGCGACATGATCGCCAAGATCAAGGCCAACGGCCGGGTGGACGTGATAG
>BCRI01000135.1 GCA_001552515.1 Sphaerimonospora mesophila NBRC 14179 = JCM 3151 | reverse complement strand
GGTCCGGCGGCATGCTACCTCCCGCGATCATGCCCGGATTGGGGGTGCCTGGCATGGTCTCACGTGACGCGGGGGGTGTCGCAGGGAAACCGGGGAATGCCCCGCGAAACTGCTCGCCCGAGGGGTCGGTGGGCGGGTCCTGCATCGGCAGGCCCGACGGCGGGAAGGTGTCGGCCACAGCGAAGACAGTAAACTAACGGGACATAAGAGGTCACAACGGATCTGTCACCATCGGGTATCGTAGTTTGACTTGCGACGTCAGCCCGGGTTGGGCGTCGGCGATCCGGTTGCCGTCTGCGCTAACCTTTATTGGCGCTCCGCCACCCTGTTCGGGCCCGCGTTCCCGGCCGCCCATCTGATCCCGTGCGGAGCGGGGGACCCCGCGGAGCGGGGATTCTGATCATGTACCAGCCGCCGGGCGAGGAGTGGAAGTGGACGAACCGGTGTATGACCCCCAGGCACTGCAGGCCAAGTGGCTGCCGCGGTGGGAGGAGTTGGACACCTTCGCCGGCGTAGAGGACCCCGAGGACCCCAGGCCGCGCCGGTACATGCTCGACATGTTCCCCTACCCCTCCGGCGACCTCCACATGGGACACGGCGAGGTGTTCGCCATCGGCGACGTCCTGGCCCGCTACTGGTTCCAGAAGGGCTACAACGTCCTGCACCCGATCGGCTGGGACTCCTTCGGCCTGCCCGCGGAGAACGCCGCCATCCGGCGCAACCTCCACCCCGCCGAGTGGACGTACGCGAACATCGACACCCAGGCGAACTCGTTCAAGCGCTACGCGGTGTCCTTCGACTGGTCGCGCCGGCTGCACACCAGCGACCCCGAGTACTACCGCTGGAACCAGTGGCTGTTCATCCGCTTCTTCGAGCGTGGGCTGGCCTACCGCAAGGGCGGTCTGGTCAACTGGTGCCCGGTCGACCAGACCGTGCTGGCCAACGAGCAGGTCGTCGCCGGGCGCTGTGAGCGCTGCGACGCCGAGGTGGTCCGTCGCGAGCTGACCCAGTGGTACTTCAAGATCACTGACTACGCCGACCGGCTGGTCGACGACATGGCGCAGCTCGAGGGCGGCTGGCCCGAGCGCGTGCTGACCATGCAGCGCAACTGGATCGGCCGCTCCACCGGCGCCGACGTCGAGTTCCCGATCGAGGGCCGCGACGAACCGGTCACCGTCTACACCACCCGGCCCGACACGTTGTACGGCGCCACCTTCTTCGTGGTCGCCCCGGACGCCGCGCTGGCCGAAGAGATCGTCGCGCCGGAGCAGCGCGAGGCGCTGGCCGCCTACAGGGCGCAGGTCGCCAAGCTGTCGGACATCGAGCGGCTGTCCACGGAGAAGGAGAAGACCGGCGTCTTCCTGGGCACCTACGCGATCAACCCGGTCAACGGCGAGCGCATCCCGGTCTGGGCGGCCGACTACGTGCTGTCCGACTACGGCCACGGCGCGATCATGGCGGTGCCCGCGCACGACCAGCGCGACCTCGACTTCGCGCGGAAGTTCGGCCTGCCGGTCAGGGTCGTCGTGCACACCGGCCTGGCCGACCCGGGGGAGACCGGCGTCGCCACGCCCGGCGAGGGCACGCTGGTGAACTCCGGTCCGCTGGACGGCCTGGCCAAGGCCGACGCGATCAGGAAGATCATCGAGATCCTGGGCGAGCGGGGCACCGGCCGGGCCGCGGTCAACTTCCGGCTGCGCGACTGGCTGCTGTCGCGGCAGCGGTTCTGGGGCACCCCGATCCCGATCATCCACTGCCTCGACTGCGGCGAGGTCCCGGTCCCCGACGACCAGCTCCCCGTGACGCTGCCCGACATGCGCGGCGAGGCGCTGGCGCCCAAGGGGATCTCCCCGCTGGCGAGCGCCGAGGAGTGGGTCAACGTCGCCTGTCCCAAGTGCTCCGGCCCCGCCAAGCGGGACACCGACACGATGGACACCTTCGTCGACTCGTCGTGGTACTACCTGCGTTACTGCGACCCGGACTACACCGACGGCCCCTTCAACGTGGAGCGGGTACGCAAGTGGGGTCCGATCGACCAGTACGTCGGCGGCGTCGAGCACGCGGTGCTGCACCTGCTGTACTCGCGGTTCTTCATCAAGGTCCTCCACGACATGGGCATGGTCGACTTCACCGAGCCGTTCCTGCGTCTGCTCAACCAGGGCCAGGTGATCAACCAGGGCAAGGCGATGTCCAAGAATCTGGGCAACGGCGTCGACCTCGGCGAGCAGATCGACGCGTACGGCGTGGACGCGGTCAGGTTCACGATGCTGTTCGCCGGCCCGCCGGAGGACGACATCGACTGGGCCGACGTCTCCCCGGCCGCCTCGCAGAAGTTCCTGGCCCGCGCGCTGCGCGTGATGGTCGAGGCGGGCGCCGCTTCCGCCCCCGGAGCCGACTTCGCCACCGGCGACCTGGAGCTGCGCAAGGTCACCCACCGCACCATCGATGAGGTCACCCGGCTGCTCGATTCGTACCGCTACAACGTCGCGCTGGCCCGCATGATGGAGCTGACCACGGCGGCCCGCCGGGCGATCGACTCCGGCCCGGGCGCCGCCGACCCGGCGGTACGCGAGGCCGCCGAGACCCTGGCCGTCATGCTGTCGCTGGTCGCGCCGTACACGGCGGAGGAGGGCTGGGAACGGCTCGGCCACACGCCTTCGGTGGCGAAGGCGGGCTGGCCGGTCGCCGACCCCGCGCTGCTGGTCCAGGAGTCGGTCACCTGCGTCGTCCAGGTGGCGGGGAAGGTGCGCGACCGGCTGGAGGTTTCACCGGACATCGCCGACGCCGAGTTGGAGTCACTCGCCCTCGCCTCCGAGAAGGTCCAGCCGTACCTCGACGGAGCGCCGCGCAAGGTGATCGTACGGGCGCCGAAGCTGGTCAACATCGTCCCGTGATCCGCTGGGCCGTGTGACCCGCTGAATCGCGTGGCCGCGCCGTACCCGGGAAGATCCGGTACGGCGCGGCCGCGGACGTCACGGCAGCCGGAAAAGGGTGCTGCCGGACCCGCCCCCGCAGCGTAAGGTGCGCATGTGGGAAATGGTGCATATTTGAGATACCCCCATCTGAATGGTGACCTTCTCACCTTCGTGGCGGATGACGACGTCTGGCTGGCACCCGTGGCCGGCGGTAGGGCCTGGCGGTTCACGGCCGACCGGGTCGCGGTCTCTCACCCCCGGTTCTCTTCGGACGGCACGCGTATCGCGTGGACGAGCAGCCGCGAGGGCGAGCCCGAGGTGTTCGCCGCCGATCTGGAGGGCGCCGAGAGCGAGCGGCTCACGCACTGGGGCAACGCCATGACGGGCGTGCGCGGCTGGACCGAGGACAGGCACGTGCTGGCGGTCACCGCCGCAGGCCACGGCTCACCCTCCCAGCTGTGGGCCTACGCGGTTCCACTGGACGGCGGCCCGGCGACGGCTCTGCCGTACGGCAGGATCAGCGAGGCCGCGGTCGACGGCCCCAAGGTGGCGGCCGTCTCGGCGATGTGGCGCGAGCCGTCGCAGTGGAAGCGTTATCGCGGTGGCACCGCGGCCAAGATCTGGGTGGACGCCACCGGCGATGGCGAGTTCACCCGCCTGTTCGCCGACAACCCCGCGCAGCACTGGTCCGTCATGTGGGTGGGGGAGCGCCTGGCCTTCCTCGCCGACACCGACGGCGACGGCAACCTGTACTCCAGCCTGCCCGACGGCTCGGACCTGCGGCAGCACACCACGCACCGCGGCTTCTACGCGCGCCATGCCGCGACGGACGGCTCCCGCGTCGTCTACAGCCTCGGCGGCGATCTGTGGCTGCTGGAGAACCTGGAAGCCGAGCCGTACAAGCTGGACATCACACTGAGCGGGCCGCGCCCGGCCCGGGCCAAGCGCCCGGCGCCCAGCAAGGTCGGCTGCTTCACGCCGGACCGCACCGGGCGGGCCAGCGTGGTCGAGATCCGCGGCACCGCCCACTGGCTGCCCCACCGGGACGGCCCCGCGGGCATGCTGCGCGCCGAGCCCGGAGTCCGGGTACGGCTGCCGCAGCCGCTCGACGACGCAGGCCGGGCCGTCTGGGTGTCGGACGCATCCGGCGAGGACGCGTTGGAGATCGGCACGCCCGGCGGTGAGATCCGCACGCTGGCCGCAGGCCGGCTCGGGCGGGTGCTCGATCTGGCCGCCGCGCCGGACGGCAAGCACGCCGCGGTCGCCACCCACGACGGGCGGCTCCTGGTGGTCGACCTCGACTTCGGGAACGTCCGCGAGCTGGACCGCACGACCCACGGCAACGTGCAGCATCTGACGTTCTCGCCGGACTCGGCCTGGCTCGCGTGGGCGCACGCCTACCAGGCCTGGCGCAACCACCTCAAGCTGGCCCGTGTGGACGGCAGCACCGCGATCGAGGTGACCTCCCCGCGTTTCAACGACTACAGTCCGTCCTTCACCAAGGATGGCAAGTATCTGGCCTTCCTGTCGGACCGGACGTTCGACCCGGTCTACGACGCCCACGTCTTCGACCTGTCCTTCCCCGGCAGCTGCCGGCCGTACCTGGTGCCGCTCAAGGCCACCACGCCCTCGCCGTTCGACCCCTCACTCGCGGGTCGTGGCTTCAACCGGGAGGACGACGCCGCTTCGGATGCCGGGAACACCGCCAAGAACGCCGCCGAGAAGGACGGAAAGCCGGACCCGCCGCCTGTGACCGAGGTGGATGCCGACGGGCTGACGGCGCGCATCGTGCCCGTGCCGGTACCCGCCGGCACCTACTCCAACCTGCGTGCCGCCAGGGACGGCCTGCTGTGGCTGCGCCACCCGCTCAACGGGCAGCTCGGTGACGGCACCGAGCCAGGCGCACCGGTCCTGGAACGCTACGACCTGGTCAAGCGCAAGCTCAGCGAACTGGACGGGGAGATACGGGCCTTCGAGGTCAGCGGCGACGGCACGCGCCTGGTGGCGACCGGCGGGAACGGCCTGCGAACCCGTGCCACCGGAGAGGACGACGAGGTCGTCACCATCGACCTGGACCGGGTGGCCGTGACCATCGATCCCGTCGCCGAGTGGCGGCAGGCCTACGACGAGGCCGGGCGGCTCATGCGCGACCACTTCTGGCGTGCGGACATGAACGGTGTCGACTGGCCGGACACGCTCGCCCGGTACGCCCCGATCGTGGAACGGATCGGCGCCTACTCCGAGCTGATCGACCTGCTCTGGGAGGTCCAGGGAGAGCTGGGCACCTCTCACGCGTACGCGCGGCCCATCGGCGCCGCCTGCGACTCCAAACGTCTCCAGGGCCTGCTCGGCGCCGACCTCGCCCGGGACGAGAACGGCGTGTGGCGGATCAGCCGCATCCTGCCCGGGGAGTCCTCCGACCACGAGGCCCGCTCGCCGCTGCTCGCGCCCGGCGTCGCGGTCCGGGCGGGCGACGCGATCGTCGCGGTGGGCGGGCGTCCGGTCGATCCGATCCGCGGGCCGCTGGCACTGCTGTCCGGTACGGCGGGGCTGCCCGTGGAGCTGACCGTCCAGCCCGGCTCTGGCGGCGAGACCCGTCGGGTCGTCGTCACGCCCATCGCCGACGAGACGCGCCTGCGGTACCACGACTGGGTGGCCGGACGACGGGCGTTCACACGTGAGGCGTCGGGCGGGCGGCTCGGCTACCTGCACGTGCCGGACATGACGTCCACCGGGTGGGCGCAGTTCCACCGGGACCTGCGTGCCGAGATGGGCTTCGACGGGCTCATCGTGGACATCCGCGACAACGGCGGCGGCCACGTATCCGAGCTCGTGCTCGAGAAGCTGCAGCGGCGGGTGACCGGGTGGGTGCTGGCCCGGGGATACGAACCGAGACGGTACCCGGACGATTCGCCTCGCGGGCCCATCGTGGCCGTCACCGACGAGTTCGCCGGGTCGGACGGGGACATCGTCAGCTCCGGGATCAAGAGCCGCGGCATCGGACCGCTCGTCGGCACGCGGACCTGGGGCGGTGTGATCGGCATCGACCTGCGGTACTCGCTCGTGGACGGGACCGTCGTCACCCAGCCGCGGTACTCGTTCTGGCTGGAGGGCGAGGGGTGGGGCGTGGAGAACCACGGCGTCGAACCGGACGTCGAGGTCATCGTGACGCCGCAGGACCTGGTCGCCGGGCGGGATCCGCAGCTGGCGCGGGCGGTGGAGCTGGCCTTGGCTGCGCTGGAGGAGAGACCACCGGCGACCCCGCCGCAGATGCCGCCGCTGTCGTGACGAGTGGTGGCTGGAAGTTTCACCGTCTGGCCAGGCGTCGTCCCCCTGATCAGTGCGTGATCAGCACTGATCAGATCCAGGTCGGTTGACGCTGCCGAGCCGTACGGACAAAATGGCCTGCGAGCCATAAGCGTTCATATTGTTCAGGCGTGCGGTCAGGGCATGCCGCGACCATCCACCGCACAAGCGGTGGTCCTGGGGCGTGCGCCTGACCGGTCGGCTCACGTCGGCGTGCCCCCGGGCGGGAGGCACGTCTTGTCTCGACGGATTCTCGGCGGGCTGGCCTCGGTGGCGGTGACGGCGGCCACCGTGCTCGTCGTCACCGGAGTCACCGGGTCGCCGGCCTACGCGGCCGGCACCGGCACCGGGTACCTGCACACCAATGGCAACAAGATCGTTGACAGCACGGGCGCGACCGTACGGTTGACCGGCATCAACTGGTTCGGCATGGAGACCGACAACAAGACCTTCCACGGGCTGTGGTCCGGCAATCCGTGGAAGGGCCAGATCGACCTGATGGCGAGCCTGGGCTACAACACCCTCCGGGTGCCGTTCTCCGACGACGCGCTGAAGCCCGGCGCCACCGCGACCAGCGTCAACACCTACACCAACCCCGACCTGGTCGGCCTGTCTCCGCTGGAGATCCTCGACAAGGTGGTGGACTACGCGGGCCAGAAGGGGATGCGCATCATCCTCGACCGGCACCGGCCGACCAGCGCCGGGCAGACCGCGCTGTGGTACACCTCCGGAGTCCCCGAGAGCACCTGGATCGACAACTGGAAGTCGCTCGCCAGGCGGTACGCGGGCAACTCGACGGTCATCGGCGCCGACCTGCACAACGAGCCGCACGCCGAGGGCACCAACCCGAACGCGAAGGGCTCCTGCTGGGGCTGCGGCGACGAGTCGCGTGACTGGCGGCTGGCGGCCGAGCGGGCGGGCAACGCGATCCTGTCGGTGCAGCCCAACTGGCTGATCTTCGTCGAGGGCGTGAGCTGCCCCAGCGGCGGAGAGTCCAACATCTGGGACAACGACCCCAGCAACGACGAGGACTGCGGCTGGTGGGGCGGCAACCTGACCAAGGCCAAGGACTTCCCGGTGCGGCTCAACGTGGCCAACCGGCTGGTCTACTCGCCGCACGAATACGCCACCTCGGTCTATCACCAGAAGTGGTTCGACGACCCGGCCTACCCGGCCAACATGCCGGCGATCTGGGACAAGTACTGGGGTTACCTGTACAAGCAGAACATCGCGCCGATCATGGTGGGCGAGTTCGGCACGACGCTGGCCAACAACATCGACAAGATCTGGCTGCAGGAGCTCATGAAGTACCTGGGCACCGGCGTCAACGGGATGTCGTTCACCTACTGGTCGTGGAACCCCAACTCGGGTGACACGGGCGGCATCGTGAAGGACGACTGGACGACGGTCGACCAGGCCAAGCAGAGCATCCTCCAGCCGTACCTGATCCCGCCGGTGGGCGACGGCTCGACTCCGTCCCCGACGCCGACCCCGTCCCCGACGCCGACGCCGACGCCGTCGCCCTCCCCGACGCCGTCGCCCTCCCCGACCCCGACTCCGTCGCCGAGCCCATCGCCCAGCCCCTCGCCGAGCGGATCGGACAAGGCCTGTACGGCCACGTACAAGGTGGTCAACGAATATCCCGGTGGTTTCCAGGGTGAGGTGACGGTGAAGAACAGCGGGACGGCCGCCATCAGCGGCTGGACCGTGCGCTGGAACTTCCCGAACGGCCAGACCATCGGCCAGCTCTGGAACGGCACCGTCTCCAACAGCGGCGCCGGAGTCACCGTGACGAACCTCGGCTACAACGGCGCGCTCGCGCCGAACGCCTCGACCGCGTTCGGCTTCAACGGCACCTGGAGCGGCACGAACGGCGTGCCGTCCCCGGTGAGCTGCACCGCGTCCTGAGTCCGGAGAAGGTCGCAGAGCCGCGTGCCGGCTCTGCGACCTCGGCTCTGCGACCTCGGCTCTGCGACCTCGACTCTGTGACCTCGACTCTGCGGCCCCGGCCCTGTCACCCCGACCTGTGACCCCGGCCGGGCGCTCGGCTCAGCGCTGTGCGCCGAGCGCGGAGGAGATCCTGGCCAGGATCTCCTCCAGGATCTCCTCCGACGTCGCGAAGTTGAGACGGACGAAGGCGCCGCCGCCGCCATAGAGGGGGCCCGGGCCGAGCTTGACCCGGGCCTCCCGCTCAAGGAAACCGGCGGCGTCCGCCGCCACCGGCGGCCCGTAAGCGGACAGGTCCAGCCACGCGAGGTAGGTCCCCTCCGGCATCCGGTAGCCGACCTCGGCGGGAAGCCGTTTTGCGATCAACCGGCGATTGCGGTCGAGGATCAGCAGGATCTCCTCCAGCCAGGGGTCGCCGTGCCGCCAGGCGGCGACCGACGCCTCGACGTCCAGCACGCCCGGCGCGCCGTAGATGTGCGGAGGCTGGCCGTCCAGGGCCGCCCGTACGGCTCGCGCCCCGATATGCGCGACCGCGCAGCGTATCCCCCCCATGTTGAAGGCCTTCGACGCCGACGCGAGCGTGACCGTGCGATCGGGCAGGATCGTGGCGAAGGGGATGTGGCGCCCGGGGGAGTAGACGAGATCGGCGTGGATCTCGTCCGAGATCACGAGTGCGTCGTGGCGCTCCGCGTACTCGGCCAGCGCGTCCAGTTCCGAGCGGGTGAAGACGCGCCCCGCGGGATTCTGCGGATTGATCAGGAGCAGTACGGGCGCGGGCTCGCCCGGCACCTCGAACCGCCCGTCCGGCCCGATCGGGATCGGCAGCACCCGCCTGTCCATGTCCCGGAGCGTGTCGAGGAACGAGTTGTAGGCCGGCGTGTGCAGCGCGATCGGGTCGCCGGGCCGGGTCGTCAACTGCAGCAGCACCTGCAGTGCCTGATTGAGGTCCGTGTACGTCCGCACCTGACCGGGATCGGGGTGCCAGTCGTACCGGTTCGCCATGCGTTCGGCGAACGCCTCCGCCAGCGGACCGCAGCCGGGCTGCTCCAGCCAGGTGGGGTAGCCGAGGTCGGCGGCGGCGCGGCGCGCGATGGTCTCCCTGATCACGGGGGCGATCGGAAAGTCCATGTCGGCGACCCAGGAGGGGATCACATCCGGGGGGACGGCCGCCCACTTGATCCCGTCACGGGCTCGGCAGGCGGTCAACGTGAGCGAATTCAGTTCATTCCGAACATCACTCTCATAAGTCACCGAACCACCTTAATCTGTGGCTCCGCGGTACAGCCGACCGCGGAGCCGCCAGACTTGAATGTGCGTGTCAGAGCTTGCGCAGGACCGCGGTGACCTTGCCGAGGACGGTCGCCTCGTCGCCGGGGATCGGCTCGTAGTTGGGGTTGTGCGGCATCAGCCACACATGCCCGTCCTTGCGCTTGAACGTTTTGACCGTGGCCTCACCGTCGATCATCGCGGCCACGATGTCGCCGTTGTCCGCGACCGGCTGCTGCCGTACGACGACCCAGTCGCCGTCGGCGATCGCCGCCTCGATCATCGAGTCACCCGAGACCTGGAGCAGGAACAGCGTGCCCTCGCCGACGAGCTGCTTGGGCAGCGCGAACACGTCTTCGATGCTCTGTTCGGCCAGGATCGGTCCACCCGCGGCGATCCGGCCGACGAGCGGCACGAAGGCGGCGGTGGGACGGCTGTAGCCGCCCTCCTCCTGCTGAGCGTCCGGGTCGACCCACAGGACCGGCTCGCCGGGCAGCCGGACCTCCAGGGCCCTGGGGCGGTGCGGGTCACGGCGCAGGTACCCCTTACGCTGAAGCGCCGTGAGCTGGTGTGACACGCTGGAGGTGCTGGTGAGGTGGACCGCTTCTCCGATCTCCCGCATCGACGGCGGATAGCCGCGCTGTTGGACCGAATCCCGGATCACCTCAAGGATCTTGCGCTGCCTCGGGGTGAGGCCAAGCGCGTCACGCCTGCGAACCGCGAGGTCGCCGGCGTCATCCGCCTTGGCGCTTCGGTCACTCACGATGCCACCTCTCAATCCCTGTTTCCTGTATCACTTGTCTTGGACGCCAGGCCACCGGCGCCGCGTCGCTTCGTGTCGTTACGTGTCGCTCCGTGTTCCCCGCGTCGCGCAGGGTTTCCGCACTCCTCAGGGTGACCGTACCGCGATTCAAGATCATCTTCAAACAATTGTTCGATTTTCCGTTAAATCGCAGATCCTGGCGTTCCATCACATCGTACGGGAGTTCGATCGACATCGTGTTCGACTTTCCAGATTTTTCTCCTTATGGGGATTCGGTGGAGTGTGCACGTGATGTCGCCGATCGAGAAAAGGGCGCCGTGATTTCCGGCATGAACCCAGAGCCTTCACGCTCTGGAACACCGGACCGTACATATCGCCGGCCGCATCCTGGTCCGTGCTCCCGCCTGTGCCTCCGTCCGTGCCCCCGCCCGGGTCCCCGTTCAGGCCGCCGCCTGTGTCGCTGCCTGTGTCGCGGCTCGTGTCGCGGCTCGTGTCGTGGTTCGTGTCGCGCGGACCGCGGCATCTGTCGGGGTTCGGTGGTGAGGGCCGATGAGGGTCCCGTCGAGCGCCCTGCCGGGAGGCCGGTCGCGACACGCCGGGTGAACAGGGAACTTCTCTCCCGCTGCGGCTCCCAACTTGCGTTCAAGGTCGGGCGCTCCTACGGTTGGACCACAACATCTAGTAGTCACATCGGTGTAAGTTCCCTAGACCTTGTGGTCAAACCCATGGTTTCAGACCTGTGGTTTTCGTGCTTCGCCGTGTCAAGAGACGCGTTGAGGGAGGCGATGGCGTGTACTGCCCGTTCTGTCGTCATCCGGACACGCGGGTCATCGACAGCCGGTCGACCGAGGACGGAGCGGCCATCCGACGGAGGCGCTCCTGCCCCCAATGCGGGCGCAGGTTCACCACTCAGGAGACCGTGCTGTTGATGGTGAGCAAGCGTAGCGGGGTCACCGAACCGTTCTCACGCGACAAGGTGATCGCGGGGGTACGGCGGGCCTGCCAGGGGCGGCCGGTCGGCGAGGATTCCCTCGCCAAGCTCGGGCAGCGGGTGGAGGAGACGATCCGGGCCACGGGAGCGGCCGAGATCCCCTCGCACGAGGTGGGACTGGCCATCCTGGGCCCGCTGCGGGACCTCGACGAGGTCGCCTACCTGCGCTTCGCCTCCGTCTATCGGGGATTCGAGACGCTCGCCGACTTCGAGACGGAGATCGAGCAGCTCAGGGCGGCGCGAACCGGCGCCGAAGGGTGACGGGGGCCGAACCGGTCCCCGCTCTGCGGCGCGACGATGTGGTTATGCAGCGTGGTCGAGTAGTCCGAACAGGTCAGGCACGTGGTTCGGCACATGGTCCGACACCTGGTCCGACACGAAGGGGCTTCACGGTCCCTAGAAGGGGGAAGTCATGACGGAGATCGCGAACGGCACCGCGACAGGCGCGGGGGATCGCGGAAGCAGACGTTCGCGGAAGGGTCTGAAGGTCAAGCGCGTCTTCACGACTCCCGGAGTGCATCCGTACGACCAGGTCCGCTGGGAGCGCCGTGACGTCGTGATGACGAACTGGCGCGACGGCTCGGTCAACTTCGAGCAGCGCGGCGTGGAGTTCCCCGACTACTGGTCGGTCAACGCGGCCAACATCGTGACCACCAAGTACTTCCGCGGCGCGGTCGGCACCCCCCAGCGCGAGTGGAGCCTGAAGCAGCTCGTCGACCGAGTGGTGGGGGTCTACACCAGGACCGGCATCGAGCACGGCTACTTCGCGACCGACGAGGACGCGGAGATCTTCGATCACGAGCTCAAACACGCCCTGATCCATCAGATCTTCAGCTTCAACTCCCCGGTGTGGTTCAACGTCGGCACCGCCTCCCCTCAGCAGGTCAGCGCGTGCTTCATCCTCGCCGTCGACGACACGATGGAGTCGATCCTCGACTGGTACAAGGAAGAAGGAGTGATCTTCAAGGGCGGCTCGGGCTCGGGGGTCAACCTCTCCCGGATCCGGTCGTCCAAGGAGCTGCTGTCCAGCGGTGGCACGGCCAGCGGCCCGGTCTCCTTCATGCGCGGCGCCGACGCCTCGGCCGGCACCATCAAGTCGGGCGGCGCGACCCGCAGGGCCGCCAAGATGGTCGTCCTCGACGTCGACCACCCGGACATCGAGGAGTTCATCGAGACCAAGGCGCGGGAGGAGGACAAGATCCGCGCCCTGCGCGACGCCGGTTTCGACATGGACCTCGGCGGCAAGGACATCGTGTCCGTGCAGTACCAGAACGCCAACAACTCGGTACGCGTCTCGGACGAGTTCATGCGGGCGGTCGAGTCCGGTGACAAGTTCGGCCTGCGGGCCCGCCTGACCGGCGAGGTCATCGAGCAGGTCGACGCGAAGGACCTCTTCCGCAAGATGGCCCAGGCCGCGTGGGAATGCGCCGACCCGGGCCTGCAGTACGACGACACGATCAACGACTGGCACACCTGCCCGGAGACCGGGCGCATCACGGCCAGCAACCCCTGCTCGGAGTACGTCCACCTGGACAACTCCTCGTGCAACCTCGCCTCGATCAACCTGCTGAAGTTCCTGCGCGACGACGACACCTTCGACATCGCCACGTTCGTGAAGGTCACCGAGCTGATCATCACGGCCATGGACATCTCGATCACCTTCGCCGACTTCCCGACCGAGAAGATCACCGAGACGACCCGGGCGTACCGGCAGCTCGGCATCGGCTACGCCAACCTCGGCGCGCTGCTCATGGCGACCGGCCACGCCTACGATTCCGACGGCGGCCGGGCCATCGCCGGGGCGATCACCTCGCTGATGACGGCCGTCTCCTACCGCCGCTCGGCCGAGATCGCCGGGATCGTGGGACCGTACGACGGCTACCGGCGCAACGCCGAGGCGCACAAGCGCGTCATACGCAAGCACGCGGCGGCCAACGACGACCTGCGCACGCTCGACGACATGGACGAGGCCATTCACGCCGAGGCCACCCGCCAGTGGCAGGACTGCCTCCGCACCGGGGAGAAGAACGGATACAGGAACGCGCAGGCCTCATTGTTGGCGCCCACCGGAACCATCGGGCTGATGATGGATTGCGACACCACGGGCATCGAGCCCGATCTGGCGCTGGTCAAGTTCAAGAAGCTCGTCGGTGGCGGGTCCATGCAGATCGTCAACCAGACGATCCCGCGGGCGCTGCGGAAGCTGGGTTACCAGAAGGAGCAGATCGAGGCGATCGTCGAGTACATCGCCGAGCACGGCCACGTCGTCGAGGCCCCCGGCCTGAAGCGGGAGCACTACCAGGTGTTCGACTGCGCGATGGGCGAGCGGGCCATCGCCCCGATGGGTCACGTCCGGATGATGGCGGCCACCCAGCCGTTCCTGTCCGGCGCGATCTCCAAGACGGTCAACCTTCCCGAATCGGCCACCGTGGACGACATCGAGCAGGTCTACCTGGAGGGCTGGAAGCTCGGGCTGAAGGCGCTGGCCGTCTACCGGGACAACTGCAAGGTCGGACAGCCGCTGTCGGTCGCCAAGAAGACCGCTGAGGAAGTGGACGAGAAGGACGAGAAGCAGGTCGTCCAGGTCGTCGAGGTGCCGCGTCCGCGCCGCCGTCGGCTGCCGAACCAGCGGCCGAGCATCACCACGCGCTTCACGGTGGGTGGCGCCAAGGGGTACATGACCGCCTCCTCCTACCCCGACGACGGCCTCGGCGAGGTCTTCCTCAAGATGTCCAAGCAGGGCTCCACCCTGGCGGGCGTCATGGACGCGTTCTCCGTGGCCATCTCGATCGGCCTGCAGTACGGCGTGCCGTTGGAGAGCTACGTCCAGAAGTTCGTCAACATGCGGTTCGAGCCGGCCGGCATGACCGACGACCCGGACATCCGCATGGCGCAGTCGGTCATGGACTACATCTTCCGCAGGCTGGCCCTCGACTACCTGTCGTACGAGGACCGCGCAGCGCTCGGCGTCCTGTCGGCGGCCGAGCGTACGGCACAGCAGCGCGGGGAGGACCCGGCCGCACTCCACGAGGTCGTGGACACCGCGGCGCTCGCGCAGTCGGCCCCGATCGAGGAGAAGAAGCCGACGCAGGAGGTGGCGGCTGACGAGACGTCCCGGTCCGCCGAGATGTCCCTGACGCCTCTGGAGAGCCATCAGGGTCGTACGGCCGACGCCCCGCTGTGCATGACCTGTGGGACGAAGATGCGTCCGGCCGGAAGCTGCTACGTCTGCGAAGGCTGCGGCAGCACCAGCGGCTGCAGCTGAGCGAGATGACGGCGGGGGAGTCGGCGATGGCCGGTTCCCCCGCCCTTCCGCGGGGTCAGCGCGGCTGGCAGCCGGGACACCAGAAAAGGTTGCGCGACTCCAGGTCGGCGGTGTGGATCTCGCCTCCGCAGACATGGCACGGCCGCCCGGCCCGGCGATAGACGTAGACTTCGCCACCATGGTCGTCGACCCTGGGCGGCCGGCCCATGGCCTCGGGCATGTGCTCGGGCCGTACCGTGTCGATCCTGCCGAGCCGTACGCCCTCGCGCATCAACACGACCAGGTCCGCCCAGATCGCGTCCCATTCGGCGCGGCCCAGGTCGCGTCCGGGGCGATAGGGGTCGATACCGTGCCGGAAGAGCACCTCGGCCCGGTATACGTTACCCACTCCCGCGATCACCTTCTGGTCCATGAGCAACGCCGCGATCGGGCCCCTGGACCGGGAGATCCGTACCCACGCCCGTTCCGGGTCGTCGTGTCCGCGTAGCGGGTCAGGGCCGAGCCGGTCGTGCACCGCCTGCTTCTCCTCGTTGGTGATCAGCTCGCAGGCGGTGGGGCCGCGCAGGTCGGCATAGCTCGTGTCGTTCGTCAGGCGGAGCCGTACGGCACCGACGGGCGCCGGAGCGGGAGCGGGGCCGAAGGCGACCCTCCCGTACAGGCCGAGGTGGATCCTTACCCAGCCCAACGGGCCGAAACCGAGGAAGAGATGCTTGCCATGGGCGTCCGTGTCGTCCATGTGCTGTCCGTCGAGTAGCGCGGCGCCATCCGAGAACTTGCCCTGGGGACTGCTCGCGCCGACAGGTGTTCCGGCTCCCGAGAAATGGCTGCCGTATTCGGCGGCGAGCCGGTGAATGATGTGTCCTTCAGGCAACCGTGTCGCTCCGGGCGGGTCGTGTGGGGGATCACGTGGAGCACCACACTATCGATGCGGTGGGTCGGTCGGGATTTCGGGCGCTGAGGGGGACCCGGTGATGCGGGACGGTGATGCGGGACGGTGATGCGGGGATGGCGACGGGACGGTGATGCGGAAGAGCGCTATCGGAGGGGCGATATAGGAAGCTGAGTCCGCGCGGGGCCTCAGTCGAGCTGGTACGCGAGGCGATCGGTCAGCCAGCGATGGAACTTGATCGCGAACCTCACCCAATGTGTGATCACCGTGGTCAGGTGCTCCCTGGTCACCCCGGCCCCGATGTAAAGGTCGCAGTCGCCGACGACCCGGGTAATGCCGTTGTCGCGGGTGAACGTGTAGACCTTCGGCCACATGTTGTCCGCGTTCCACTCGTTCAGGGCGGCGAGCAGGATCCGCTTGTCGTCCACCGAGTAACGCCGGGTGTAGAACGTGCGGACCGTGAACATGTCACCCGCGGATCCGAAGAGGAAGTAGATCGTAAGCGGGGGAGTGGTTATCGCAAGATCACCCTCGGAGTCGAAGGCGGGATCGAGTTCCAGCTCATCGAGGATCTCCTTGACGAGATGCTGATCCGGCTGCAGGACCGAGGTGAAAGGCGCCACGTGTACATCCTGCACCATCACACCGGGTATGGGGTGGCAGACGCCGAAGAGGAAGCCCCGAACCCATCGTTTCCGGCCGTCCACCCCAACACGCCCTTACCTCTCCTCATCCCTCCCCCTCCAGCCCGTGATCTTGCAGTTTCTCGCCCGCTTCCCTCGTGAGCTGGGCGAACACATCCCGTGGTCTTGCAGTTTCTCGCATCGATTGCCGTTCGCCTCGACGGATGGGATTCTCGATCTTGCATGACTGCTCATTGCAATCTTTCATTCGATTTCCGGCATCACGGACATTAGGGGTGAGCGTCATTTAATTCTCATATTTACTTTGGAATTCTTTCGAGAGGGTGTTGTCATTTCCGGAGGTCGCGTGAGAGAATTCAGACAGATTTTCGAAATGATGGACGCGGAAAGGGGGGACGCGTGGAGCCGGCAGAGCTGACCCAGCCGCTCGGATTGTTCGATCCGGGTCCTGCGCGTTCCCGGGAGCAGTCGTTGCTTGGGCCTGAGTGGTGGGCTGCGGTGCGGGCCGAGGCGTCGGCGCGTGCTGCTGCTCGTTCCTCCGGTGGTCGGGAAGGTGCCGCGTCGTGGTCCGGCTGGCCTGACTGGCTTGCCGCCGTTCCCGCCGTTTCCCTCGACCGCGCGCTCCTGGATGGTGTGTCTCTGGGCCCGGTGGTGGATGGCGGCTCCGGTGATGCCGGCTCTGTCGATGCCGCCTTTGCCGGTACGGCTCCTACGGCGGATGCTCCTCCAGCGCGCATAGACGACCGCGACGATGCCGCCTGTCTGCGGCGTATCCCGGAGACTGCGGATGTCCCTTCCGGTGGCTCCTCAGATGGTGTCGCGGATGATGCTTCGGATGTTTTTGACGGCGGCGCCTCGGGTGTCCCTGCAGAGGGGTCCCCGGGTGGTTCTT
>BCRI01000134.1 GCA_001552515.1 Sphaerimonospora mesophila NBRC 14179 = JCM 3151 | reverse complement strand
AGCACAGCAGGTCGTCCGACAGGAACTCGCCGTCGACGCGCACGTTGGCCAGCCACGAGAGGTAGTGCTCTCCGGGGTTCTCCCTGGCTCGTCTGATCTCCCCGGCGAGGATGGGCTGATACTGTCCCCAGAACCTGCTGGCGTCGGGTTCCGTCGACAGGTACCGCCACATCGTGTTCGTCATCGCACGGATCTCGTGCTGCGTCTCGTCGGACAACCCAAGGGCCAGGCCCAGCGCGCTGATCGCGAAGGGCTGGGACAACTCGGCGACGAGATCTCCGTGGCCGCGCTCGACGATCGGCGGGATGAGCTCCGCTGCGAGTGCGCGTACGCGGGACTCCAGGTCGCGGATCGCCTTCTTCTTCATCGGCGGCGCCATGAGCGCGCGGATCCGTGCCTGTTCCGGCGGGTCGAAGTCGATGGGGGTGAACGGCGGCATGCCCTTTGCGCGGGGAAAATGCACGCCCTCGGCCGAGCTGAAGGTCTCGTGGTCCCGCAACGCCGCCTTGACGTCCTCGTAACGGGACAGGACCCACATGCCCCCGTGCGCGGGGGAGTAGGCGACCGGGGTCCGGTCACGGATCACGCGGTTGATGATCTCGGCGGTTTCCGGAGTGTACTCGGGGTCGTGGTAGTCGAATGTCGTCGTGAGCCGGTCGATGACGTCGTGCTTCGTTGTTTCCTCTGTCGCTGTCACATTTCCTCCTGACCACGTCGCGCCGCGCCTAGGACTGGGCTTGGGGGAGGGATGTCCGGGAGCTCGTCGAGCCCCCTTCCTCGCAGCCGGGCGCCGCCGCCGATGCGGTCGTGCCGGGCGAAGCCGGTGCGCGCCCTCCGGCGAGCGGCTCGCCTGCCGTGACGGGCGAGCCCGGGGCCGTTCGCCGGGAGTCGTCCATGGCAGGCCCCTCTCAAGGGTTCGGCGCGCCGAGTGTTGAGTATTATTGAATCAGCATGTCATCGACAAAGGCAATATTGTGTAGACTTCGGCCGTCGTATATATAGCATCTCTGGGGTGTGCCCCGCCGTGCGGTGCCGTCGATCGGCGACGGACGGCCCGCCTCGCGTCACGGAGAGTGACGGCCGTGCGAGTGGTCCGGTACCACGCGAGTGACGCGTCCCCTCTGGCCGAACCGCTGTCGTCCACACCGGACTCCGGGCGAACCCGAGATCGACCGCGGGCGTCATGGGCATCCGGGTCGCCGGGAGACACCGGCGACACCACCGGATCCCGGTCGTAGCCTCACCCCTGACCGACGTCTTTCATCGGCGCATCCGATGGTCGGTCCTGTTGTCAAACGCCGTTCTCGAACACCTCTTCCGGTGTAGTATCTACGCACGCCTGCACCGCGCCGCGGTGACTGGCTACGTATCGCGGCAGGGGATCCCGGCCTGCCTATCAGCGCACTTTTGCACAGACAGTACCCCCCCCGATGTTGTGTATACGGAGTGATGCGAATGAGCGGCCAGGAAGCTACGGACTCCCGCGCGTTAGAGGAGAAGCCGAGACAGAGATCCGTGCTCTTCCGCAACAGAGACTTCCGGTGGCTGTGGTCCGGTGAGACCGTCAGCCTGCTGGGCAGCGAGGTCAGCGTCATCGCGCTGCCTTCGCTGGCCGTGCTCGCGTTCGGCGAGGGCGCCCTCGCCGTCGGCCTGCTGATGGCGCTGCAGTGGATCCCGTTCGTGGTGCTCGGGCCGATATTCGGCGTCATCACCGACCGGATGCGGCGCCGCTTCCTGATGCAGGTGGCGAACGTCGCGCGGTTCGTCATTCTCGGGTCGCTTCCGCTGGCCGCGGTCCTGGACCAGCTCACGCTCACGCATCTCTACATCGCCGCCCTGCTCAAGGGCATCTTCGACGTCGTGTTCCAGCTCGCGTACCAGGCCTACCTGCCGCAGGTCCTCGACCGGGCCGATCTGATCGACGGTAACGCGAAGACGCAGATCAGCCGGTCGCTGGCGCTGATTCTCGGCCGATCCTTCGGCGGCGGGCTGGTCAGCCTGGTCGGCGCGGCCCGGGCGATCCTCCTGGACGCGGTGTCCTATCTCGTCGCCGGCATCACCCTGTTCTTCATCCGCATGCGGGAGCCGGAGCCCGCGCCGTCGAATCGCGGCATCGGCGCGACGTTGCGCGACGCCAAGGACGGCGCGGTGATGACCTTCGGCAACAGGATGCTGCGCTACCTCACGCTCATGTCCACCTTCGGCAACATCGCGGTGTCGATGTGCCTGGCGATGGTCATCGTGTTCGCGTACCAGGACCTGGGTTTCTCGGCCGCCCAGGTCGGTCTCGCGCTGGGCCTCGGCGGGGTCACCGTCATGCTCGGCGCGATCCTGGCGGGAAAGATCAACGAGCGCCTCGGCATGGGGCGGACGCTGATCTTCACGCACATCGTGCTGGGCATCGCGCTCCTCCTGCTTCCCCTGGCGACGATCGGCGGCACGGGCTTCGCCTTCGGCGTGATCGTCGCGTCGCAGTGTCTGGCGTCGTTCACGACCCCCATCGGCAATGTCGGCATCATGACCCTCATCCAGAAGGCGACACCGCCCGCCGCCATGGGACGCGTCGCCGGTGTCGCGCTCCCGTTCGTCTGGGGGGCACACGCCGCGGGGCCGCTGCTCGGCAGCGCGATCGCGGCGGTCTTCGCCACGTCCGTCGTGTTCGTCGTGGGAGCGGCGCTGGCGTTCTGCGCCGTGTTCTGGATCGTCCTCGGGTCGGTCCACCGCCTCGCCGACGACGTTCCGGAAGACCTGCGGGTCGTCGTGGTCTAGGGAGTGTTGAAAAAGTGCTGTCCGTCGCGAGCGTGGATCCAGATGGATGCATCGCAAGGCGGAGGAGGAGCTCGTGGCCGGGAGGCTACGGGCGACGAGTCCGACGCCGCGAGGCGCCATCTGGCCGCGCGTAGCAGGACATGACTTTTGAAACACGACGTAGTGCCGCGACGCCCGGGCAAAGGCGGGCGGGAGGGGCACTGGCCGGGCCGGGACACCTCGGCAGGGTCAGACGCGCGACGCCGCCGGGAGGTCGCCTATCGGAGTGTGCGGCGCCTCGGCGGCGGCCAGCAGGATCTCCAGCACCTGGTCGATCCGCCGGTAGCCGAACGCGTGATCCCACAGGTCGGTGTTCAGCTCCAGCATCGCCGACAGCCCGGAGGGGCGCAGCAGCCCGTGGAAGGCCATGTCGTAGCGGGCCGTACCGTGGGTGAGGAAGCGGTAGTCGCACTCCAGACCGGCGAACCGGGCCGGGATCCAGGACTCGAGCTGCAACTCGCAGGTGACCTGGTAGATCGGGTGCATCCCGGGCACCCGGCGAGGCTGGAGCGTCTGCACGATGTCGGCGAACGGCGCCTGCTGGTGCTCGTAGGCGCGTAGCACGGCCGCGCTGACCCGCTGGACCAGCTCGTCGAAACGGGGGCCGCCGGAAAGGTCGAGCCGGACCGGGACCACGTTGAGGAAGCAGCCGATCAGCTGCTCGGCGCCGCGCTGGGTGCGGTTGGCCGTGGGGATGCCGATCAGGATGTCGTGCTGGCCGCTGAGCCGGTGCAACACGACGGCGGCCGCCGTGCAGAACACGGCGAACGGGGTGGTCCGACCGGCGGTGGCCAGCTCGCGTACGGCGCGGGCCGCGGCGGGCGAGGGAGGCCGCTCGAGGAACTCGCCGCGGAAGCTCGCCCGGTCACCGCGGGGACGGTCGGTCGGCAGCCGCAACGGCGGCGCGCCGGCCAGCTCCCGGATCCAGAACCGCCGCAGCCGCTCGCCCTCGGGACCGTCCAGCATCCGCTGCTCGGCCCTGGCCAGGGCGGCGAAGTCGATCTCATGAGGGGGCAGGATCGGCTCACGGCCGGCGGCCCTGGCCTCGTAGGCGGCGCTCAGCTCCCGCATCAGCAGGGTCATCGACACCTCGTCCATGACCAGATGGTGGAACAGCAACTGGGCCTGGTGGCGCCGCGCGTCCAGCCGGATGATCCGGGCCCGCAGCAGCGGGTAGCGGGTGATGTCGAAGCCGATGAACGCGATCTCCTGCTCCAGCCGCTTCAGTTCCGCGTCCCGTTCGGCGTCGTCCAGGCCGGTGAGGTCGACCACCGGAACGTCGATCTCCGTGTGCGGATGGATCCGCTGCACCGGCAGGCCGGCCACCTCGACGAACGTTCCGCGCAGCCCCGGCTGGTGCGCCACCACGTCGTTCACCGCCGCCGCGAACGCGTCCGGCCGCAGCGGTCCCGACAGGTCCAGGACCAGTGGGATGGTGTGGGTGAGCGCGCCCGGGTCGGCCTGCTCGGCCAGCCAGATCTGGCGCTGGCCGGACAGCAACGGCGTCTCGATCACCGCGTCGAGGCGATCGGGTGCGGCCGAGACGGTCTGAGCCACGCCCGCCGCTCCCGTGTCGGCCTCCTCGTCGGCGGCGTCGGCGGGCAGGTCGGGCAGCCCGGCGACGAGTTCGAGCATGCTGTCGAGCTGCGGGTTGGCCGCCCGCAGGGTGGCGGTGAGCTCGGCCGGGGTGGGGTTCTCGAACAGCGTCCGCACCCGCACCCGAACCCCGAGGGTCTCCTGCATGTCGGCCGTCAGGCGGGTGGCGAGCAGCGAGTGCCCGCCGCAGACGAAGAAGTCGTCGTCCGGGCCGAGCCCGGGCTGCTCCAGTGCGTGTGCCCAGAGTTCCGTGACCAGTTCCAGCAGGCGGTCCTGGCCCGTCGTGCCGCGGACGCCCGGTGGCTCGGCGTGCGGAGATCCGGTCGCGGGCAGCCCGGCGACGATCTCCAACCGGCCCCGCGCGTCCCGGCGGGCGGTGAGCCCGGTGGGGGCCCCGGCCAGCAGCAGCGCGGCCGGTTGGTGCACCGAGCGCCCGGGCTCCAGCCGCAGGTCCTCGGCCCGGGCCGGTCCCGCCGCCACGGTCAGTCCGGCCAGCACCGGCCAGTGCTCCTCCCCGCGGGAACGGTCGAGCCGCAGCGTGACCGGTGTGCCGTCGGGCAGTTCCATCCGCAGCGTCTCCGCGGGCTCGATCGTGGTCGTGCCGAGCGGCGCCGGGTCAGGTGCCTGCAGTTCCAGCTCGGGCACCCGCAGCTCGGGCCGCTCCAGCCACTGCCGCAGCACCCCGGCGTAGTCCGCCACCAGCGCGTGCGCCCCGTCGGGCGTGTAGAGATCGCTGTCGTACTCCAGCCACAGCCGCACCTCGTCCTCGGCGAATCCGACCTCGACGACGGTGTCGAACCGGCCGCGGTCGCGTTCGACGTCCAGCACCCGCACCGGCCGTCCGGCCAGGCTCAGCTCGCCGACCGCGTCCACCCGGGGCAGGAATAGGTGCTGGATCAGCGTGGTCCTGTCGGTCGGGCGCGGCGCGGCCACGGCCTGCACGATCCGGCCGAACGGCAACCGGGCGTGCTCGATCGCCCCCGCCACCGCGGCGGAGCAACGCGACACCGCCTCGGCCAGCGTGGGGCCGCCGCCGAGGTCCAGCCGCAGCGGGACGGTGTTGGACAGCTGCCCGACGAGCGACGCCAGCCGGGGAACGCCGCGGTTGGCCGCGAGCACGCCGAGCACCGGGTCCTCGCGGCCGGTCGAGCCGGTGATCATGGCCGCCCAGCCGGCCAGGCACAGGGTGTACGGCGAGCAGCGCAGGGTCCTGGCCATGCCGCGCAGGACGGGACCGCGGACTCCGGGCAGGACGAACTCGGTGCGCCGGCCGACCCCGCGCCGGATCCGCCGGCGCGGCCGGTCCGGCCGCAGGTCCAGGCTCGTCGGCACGCCGCGCAGGGTCTCCCGCCACCAGGCGGTGTCGGCGGCTTCGAAGGCCGGGAACAGCGTGTCGCGCTCCCACCGGACGAAGTCGCGATACTGCAGTTCGGGCGCGGGCACCGGTGACGGCTCTCCGGCCAGCGCGGCCGCGTAGTCCGCGCTGAGCTCGGCCAGCAGCAGCCGGACCGCGGTGGCGTCCAGGAAGACGTGATGCGCCGCCAGGGCGAGGACGTCGCCGCCCGCCGGGCCGCCGCCGTGCAGCAGCAGGAACGCGACGGCGCCGCCGGCCGCGGGGTCGATCCCGGCGAGGGCGAACCGGGACAGCTCCCGATGCAGGTCCCGCTCCGCGTCCGCGGCGCGATCCCGGTGCGGGAGGGCGATCTCGGTCAGCGGCGGCGGCTCGGGCACCGGCAGCACGACCTGAACCGGATGCCGGTCGCGTTGCCGTACGGCGCTGCGGAGAATCTCGTGCCGGGACAGCAGCGCGCGGACCGCGACGCGGAGGGCGTCCGGATCCAGCCGGCCCGGCACGGCGAGCCCCACACACTCGGTCAGCGGAGCCTGCTCGGCCGCCGAACCGTCCGCGACCCAGAAGTGCTCCTGAACGGCCGCGAGAGGTATGGAGTCTACGTAGTATCTCATGTGAAAAACATAACCCAGTGTGCAGCCACCGCAGTAGTGCCTGTCGACGGCACAGGTCGCGGCTAGTGCCTTCTCGGCAGAGAGGCTGTACCGTGACATGTGGTGTGTTGAGGAAACCCCGCAGACGCACGCGCGCATCCACAACGGAACACGTACCGCTCGCACCGGCTTCCCCGCAGAGGAGTCACAGGGCATGACCTCACCATCGACCCGTCTACCGGCCATCCACGAGGCGAGCACGGATTCGACCCTGGTCTCCCGTGTCGAGGAGTTCGCCCGCACCACCCCGCGGGCGCCGGCGGTCGCACACGGCGACCGGGAGCTGACCTATGAAGAGCTGAACCGGCAGGCGAACCACCTCGCCATGCGGCTGACCGGATCGGGCGTGACGCGCGGCGACATCGTCGCGATGTACCTGGGCCGCTCGATCGAATGGGTGGTCGGCATGCTCGGCTGCCTGAAGGCCGGCGGCGTCGCCATGCCGCTGGATCCGGCGGCCCCGGCCGAGCGCTTCCGCCGGGCGATCGAGGCCGGGCGGCCCGCCGCGGTCGTCACCGCGGCCCCCGGCCGCGGCATCGGGCGCCCCATGCCGTCCGTGCCCCGCGGGCTGCCCGTGGTGGCGCTCGACGGCGTCGCCGTCTCCGAGGGCGACGTGCCCGACCCCCGTCCGGCGCCGCGCCGGGAGGAACTCGCCTACGCCATGTACACCTCGGGTTCCTCGGGGGCGGCGAAGATCGTTCTGGCCCAGCACTCCTGGCTCGCGCTCAGCGCCGCACGCAGCGCCGCGATCAACGCCACCACGGGCGACGACCGCGGCTCCTGGCTCGGCGCGGCCGGCGCGGGAATCGCGCTGCACGAGGTCAGCGGCCTGCTCTGGCAGGGCGCGCACGTCGTGATCGGCGACCACGACGTGTACGCCGACCCGCGGGCGCTGCGGGACTGGGTGGTGGCCGAGCGGATCACGCAGTGCTTCGTGGTCGCCCCGGTCGCCGAGGTCCTGCAGAACCTGCCCTGGCCGCGCGACTGCGCCCTGCGGCTGCTCACCGTGGGCGGCCAACGGCTGAACCGGTGGGGGCCGGCGGACCTGCCGTTCGAGGTCGCCATCTCCTACGGCAGCCTGGAGGCGTTCCAGATCGCCAACTCCTGCCACCCCTGGCATCGGCGGTGCACCCCCGCCACGGCGACCGACGCCGACCGCGAGGCCGCTCCGCCGGTGGGCCGCCCGATCGACGGGGTCACCGTCCACCTGCTGGAGGAGGACGGCCTGACCCCGGCAGCGGACGGCATCGGCGAGATGTGGATCGATTCCGACTGCCTGAGCCTGGGGTATCTCGGGGATCCGGCGCAGACGGCGGACCGGTTCCGGCCCAACCCGTTCGGCCGTCCCGGCAGCCGGATCTATCGCTCCGGCGACGCCGGCCGGTTCCGCCCGGACGGCGTCCTCGAGCACCACGGCCGGATCGACGACATCGTGAAGATCCGCGGCCACCGGGTCGAACTGGGCGACGTCGAGTGGGTGCTCGGCCGGCACCCGGACGTCGGCCAGGTGGCGGTGGTCGCGACGACGGACGGCGACCAACGCCGGCTGGTGGCCTGTTTCGTCGGGACGCGGGACATCGCGCCGCTGGAGTTGCGCAACCACGCGGTGGAACGGCTGCCCGACTGGATGGTCCCGGTCGCCTACGTGCAGATGGACGAGCTTCCGCTGAACACCTCGAACAAGGTCGACCGCCGCCGGCTGCCGCCGGCCGACTGGACCCGCTGGCGACCGGCGAGCACGTGGCGGGCGCCGGCGTCGGGGACGGAGACCATGCTGGCCCGGCTGTTCGCCGACCTGCTGCGGGTGGACCGGGTCGGCGCGGACGACCACTTCGTCGAACTCGGCGGAGATTCCCTGCAGATGGCCCAGTTACAGGGCGCCATCGAGCAGGAGACCGGCCGCTGGATCGAGCTGCCCGACCTGATGGCCGACCCGACCGTCAGCGGCCTGGCGAAGCTGCTCCACGACGCGACCACGACCCCCTCCGCCGCGGTCCGCACGCCGCACCTGTGGCCGCCGGGCCCCGCCGATCGGCGACAGGACCGCCACGGGAACGCCACGGATGACACACTGAGTCACGAACCTACTACGGAGGCGGGTATGACCGTTGACGCTGAGACGATCGGCGATGCGACGGACGCGTCAGGGACGGCGCCGCCGCCCACCCTGCTGATCGACTTGGCGACCGGCATGTGGCGGACGCACACCCTGACGGCGGCGATCGAGACCGGGATGTTCCAGGCCCTGGCCACGGGCGCGGCGACGGCGCGGGAACTGGCCGACCGCCTCGGCGTCGCCGAGCGTCCGGCCGAGATCCTGCTGACCGCGTGCGCCGCGCTGGGACTGCTGGAGCAGCAGGACGGGCGCTACCGCAACAGTGCCGTGGCCGATCACTATCTGGTGCCCGGCAGGCCCGACTACTTCGGCGACTACGTGCTGATGGTGGCCAAGCACACCGCGCCGGGGTGGACGCGCGCGGCCGAGGCGGTGCGGGCCGACGCGCCGAGCAGGCCGGTGCGCGATCCGAACCGGACCATATTCGAGGAGGGCAACACCCCGGACTACTTCTGGGACGCGCTGTGGGCGTACTCCACCCTCACCGCCCGCCGGATGGCCGAGGCCGTGGACCTGTCCGGCGTGGGCCGGATCCTCGACGTCGGAGGCGGGTCGGGGGCGACCCTGATCGCGCTGTGCCGGCACTACCCGCACCTGCGCGCGACCCTGCTCGATCTGCCGCACGTGTGCGGCATCGCGCGGAAACGCATCGACGCCGCCGGGATGTCCGGACGGATCTCCACCGCGTCGGCGAACTTCTTCACCGATCCGCTGCCGGCCGGGCACGATGCCGTACTGCTATCGATGATCATGCACGACTGGGACGAGGCCAGGAACCGGAGGCTCCTCGCCGCCTGCATGGACGCGCTGCCGTCCGGCGGCCTCGTGGTGATCAGCGAGCTGCTGGTCGCCGACGACAAGTCCGGCCCGGTGGACGCGGCCCTGATGAGCATGAACATGCTGGTCGGCACCCTGGGGCGCAACTACACCGCGGCGGAGTACACCGGGTGGCTGCGCGACGCCGGCTGCGCCCGGGTGCGCACGGTCCGCTTCGACGCGCCCGGGGCCAACGGCGTGGTGATCGGAGAGAAGGCGTGATGGATCCGCGGCAGCGGCGCTGGTTCCTGCGTGAGCCGTCTCCCGACGCGCCGATGTCGCTGCTCTGCATGCCGTACTCCGGCTGCGGTGCGTCCATGTACCGGGCCTGGCCGTCCACCATCGGCGCGGCCGAGGTGGTCCCGCTGCAACTGCCCTTCCGCGAGAACCGGTCGCGAGAGCCGCACTTCGGCACCTACCAGCAGCTGGCCGCGGCCCTGCTGGACGACGTCGGGGACCTGGTCACGGCTCGCCCGTACGCGCTGTTCGGGCACTGCGGCGGCGCGCTCCCGGCGTTCGAGCTGGTGGTCGAGATCGCGGAACGCGGCCTGCCCGCGCCGGACAGGTACTTCGTGTCCAGCCAGGTGGCGCCGCAGGACGGTCCCTGGGGACGCTTTCTCGGCCTGAGCGAACAGGGTCTGCGCGACGAGATCGCCGGGCTGCTCACCGAGATGGGCGCCGCGGATTCCGCCGGCGAACTGGTCGACCTCTTCATCGACGTGATGGAGGCCGATCTGGAGGCCAACCGGAAGTACCGGCGCCCCGCCGGCTCCGTGCCCTGCCCGATCACCGCGCTGGGCTGGAGCGACGACGTCGAGGTGCCGCACACCCTGATGGACGGCTGGCAGGTCTGGGCCGACACCGAGAAGGAGGTCCTGCCGGGGACGCACTACAGCTTCCTGAAGGCGCCTCCGGAGCTGCTCGAGGTGCTGGCGCGCCGGCTCAGCCTCGGATCCGTCGCCCGCGCGCCGGAGCCGGCCGACTGAGCGCGTCCGGCGGCCGCCGCCCGGGGCTGTCGCACGGGGCTGTCGCACGGCCGCTGAGGATCGCACCGGTGGGGCGTCGCTGCCGGACGCGGGTCGCGAAGGCCGGCCCGCGGTCGGCCGGTCGCCCGTGCGCGGCCGCAGGGGCTTCCGTGCAGTGTTCATCGAGTCGACGGTCGTCTATCTGCGTACTGTCCCGTGGTCGATTTGAATAGTGTGTTGACTTCGGGACGTCTGTTCGCTTAAGGCTGTATTTATCTGCACTTTGCGCGAAGGCTGTATCTGACCGTAGTGAGTTGCCGACCGGGAGGACCGTCGCATGGGTCACCAGAGCGAGTTGCTTCGCCGGCTGCGCCGGCTCCCAGGGGAGCGCAGGGACGAGTTACTGGCCCGGCTGGCGGGCGTCTCCTCCGGGGCCCGATCCGCACCGTTGTCATACCGGCAGGAACAGCTCTGGCTGTTCGACCGGCTCGCCCCCAGCAGCCTGGCGTACGGGCTCGGCTTCGTCTTCCCGATCGAGGGCCCGCTCGAACCCGACACGCTGCGCGCGGCGCTGACGGACCTGCTGCGGCGCCACACGGTGCTGCGCTCGACCTTCCCTGACGAGGATCCGCGCGGCGTCCAGCAGGTGCAGCATGTACCGGAGATACGTCTGCCGGTGGAGGACGTCCCCGACGGGCGGCTGCGTCCACGCGCCGAGGAGGTGGTGCAGGACGAACTGCGCCGCGGCCTGCAGCTCAACACGGGCCCGGTGGCCCGGTTCCGGCTGCTGCGCGCCGCCCCCGACCGGCACCTGCTGGTCCTGGTCAGCCACTACATCGTGCTGGACCCGCGCTCGGCACGGGTGCTCCAGCGCGATCTGGCCTTCGCGTACCGGGCCAGGGCGGCGGGCGAGGCCCCGCGGTGGCCGCAGGAGGCGGTCGACCACGGCGCCTACGCGGGCTGGCAACGGGACTGGTGCGGGCAGGACGCCGCACGCGAGGCCACGGAATACTGGCGCGGCGCCCTGGCCGGCTGGGAGGCCACCGAACTGCCCACCGACGGCCGCCGCCCGCGGCTGCTCGACCTGAGCAGCGACGTGGTCTCCGCGCCGATGCCGCCAGAACTGGTCGCCGCCGCCGACTCCCTCGCCGGGGCGGCGCACGCGGACCGGGACGACGTCCTGCTGGCCGCCCTGCTCGTGGTGATCGCCAGGCACACCGCCCGGGGCGACCTCACGATCGGGCTGCCGGTCGACGTCACCGGCCCGTTCGACGTGGACCGGCTGGTCGGCGACTGCGGCAATCTGATGCCGCTGCGGGTCGAGCTGGACGAGGCGGACGCCTTCGCCGCCGTGGTCTCCCGGGTGCGCGCCGCCCGGCTGGCCGGCGCCGAGCACGCCGCCCTGCCGTTCAAACTGATCCTGGACGCGCTCGGGGTGGAGCCGGACCCCGGACGGCTGCCCCTGGTGCAGATCGGCTTCATCGGCACCGGCGAGCCGGCCGGGACGGTCGAGGCGGACGGGGTGCGGATCGGGTGCGAGCAGGTCGACGCCGGTGCCGGGGCGTTCGAGCTGGCCGTCGAGGTCGGCGGCGGCGAACGGCCCACCGTTGCGGTGCGGTTCGCCGCCGCCCTCTACGGCAGGGCCACGGCCGCCCGCCTGCTGGATCGCTACCTGCGAACCCTGGGCGATCTCTGCGCGCGGCCGGAGCGGCCGCTGGGCGACGCCTCGCTGGGCACCCCACAGGAGCTCGCCGACGTGCTCGAACGGTGGAACGCGCCGATCGGCGAGCCGGTCGCCGCGCCGGTGCACGAGCTGTTCGCCGAGGTCGCCGCCGCCGACCCCGGCCACACCGCACTGGTCTGGCAGGACGGCAGCCTGAGCTACGGCGAGCTGGACGCCTGGTCGCGGCGCATCGCCGACCGGCTCGTCGCCGCCGGTGTCGGGCTCGGCCATCTCGTACCGGTGGTGATGGAGCGCGGCCCGGCGCTGATCGCCGGCGCGCTCGGCGTGCTGCGGGCCGGAGCCGCCTACGTTCCGCTGGACATCGCTCAGCCCGACGAGCGGCTGGCGATGATCCTGCAGGACACCGAGGCGAAGACCGTCGTGGTCTCCCCGGCGACCGCCGAGCGGGTGCCGCTGCCGCAGCGGGTGGTCGTCGGCCCCGGGCCGGAGGACGGGCCGCCCGACGTGCCGGGCCATGTCCCGGCCGTGGTTCCGCCCGCGTCCGCCGCGTACGTGATCTACACGTCCGGTTCGACCGGCAGGCCCAAGGGCGTGGTGGTCGAGCACCGCAACGTGACCAACTTCGTCCGCACCGTGCGGGAGATGTTCGACCTCGGCCCGCGGGATCGCGTCCTGCACTTCGCCTCACCCGGCTTCGACGTCTCGGTGTTCGAGATCTTCGGCACGCTGCTCAGCGGCGCCGTGCTGTACGTGATGAGCGAGGATCAACGCCGGTCGGTCGACGAGCTCGACGCCGTACTGCGCGAGCAGCGGATCACCGTGATCGACCTGCCGCCGGCCGTCATGGAACTGCTCGCCCCCGAGAGGTATCCCGACCTGCGGGTGGCGTTCGTGGGCGGCGAGGCGTTCACCGGCGAGCTGACCACCCGGTGGGCCCGCGGATGCGCGTTCTGGAACGGCTACGGCCCGACCGAGACGACGGTGACCGTGGTGGCCAAGCAATGCGAGGGCGAGTGGACCTCGTCGCCGCCCATCGGCCGGGCGATGGCCAACCATCGCGCCTACGTCGTGGACGCCGCCGGGGCGGGCGCGCTGCCGCCCGGCGCGATCGGCGAGCTCGCCGTCGCCGGACTCGGGGTGGCCCGCGGGTACCTGGGCCGGCCCGACCTGACCGCCGACCGGTTCCGGCCCGACCCGGACGGACCGCCCGGGTCGCGCCGCTATCTCACCGGTGACCTGGCGGTCTGGGACGACGCGGGGGACCTGTGCTTCGTCGGCCGGGCCGACCGGCAGGTGAAGGTCCGCGGCGTGCGGATCGAGCTGGGCGAGGTCGAGGCCGCGCTGCAGGCCGTGGACGATGTCGCCCAGGCGGTGGCGGCCGTCGTCACCGATCCGCGGACCGGCGTCATGCTGATCGCCTACGTGGTGCCCGAGCGCCCCGGCGAGCTGCAGCTGGACTCCGTACGCTCCGCGGTGGCCGGGCGGCTCCCGGCCGCGATGGTGCCATCGGTGCTGGTGCCGATCGAGGCCGTCCCGCTCACCCCGAGCGGCAAGATCGACCGGCGCCGGCTGCCCGCCGTGGAGTTCGCGGTCGACGAGCTCACCGATGCCGACGAGGAGAACAGCACGCCCACCGAGCGCGTCATGCGCGCGGAGGTGTTCGCCCCGCTGCTGGGCGCCCGGATCGGCAACGACGTGAACTTCTTCGCCGCCGGCGGCACCAGCCTGCAGGCCATCCAGCTGTCCTCCCGGGTCAACGCGGTGTTCGGGGTGGCGCCGTCGATCGCCGACTTCTTCGCCGACCCCACGGTGTCCGGCCTGGCCGCGCTGGTCGACGCGGAGAAGTCCAGGCGGGAGTCGCAGCAGGACGCGCTGGCCGAGGCACTCGAGCTGGTGGAGGGGCGCAGCGACGCCGAGATCGCCGAACTCGCCGCGGAACTGGAGGGGAGGAGATCACGATGAGCACGGTCGCCGCCTCGGGCGCGCCCGCCGAGATCGGACCGGTCGGCTACGCCACGGACTCGCTCTGGGTACGCCGGGTGCCCCGGCCCGGCGCCGTGATCCGGCTGATCTGCCTGCCGTTCGCCGGTGGCGGCGCGTCGGTGTACCGGCGGATGGCGGCGCTGCTGCCGCCCTGGGTGGAGCTCCTGGCGGTCCAGCTCCCGGGACGCGAGGACCGGTCGGGGGAGGCCCCGCCGACCGACATCGCCCGGCTGGTCACCGCGTGCGCCATCGCCCTGCGCCCGTACACCACCGTGCCCTACGCGTTGTACGGGCACTGCGCCGGCGGGTTGCTGGCCTTCGAGATCGCGCACGAGATGGGCGGCCGGTTCGGGACCTGGCCACGGCGGCTGATCGTCGCGGAGCAGCCGGCTCCGCAGGCGGCGCCACCGGCCGAGCCGCTGCACCTGCTGCCGGACGAGCGGTTGCTCGCCGCCGTGCGCGGGCGCGGCGGGCTGCCCGACGCGGTGGCGCGCCACGCGGAGCTTCAGGAGTTCCTGCTGCCGCTGCTGCGCGGCGAGTTCGCGCTCTGGGAGAACTACCGGCACCGGCGCCGCCCGCCGCTGCCGGTTCCGATCACCACGATCCGCGCGCTCTCCGGCCTGGCGGACGAGACGGGCATGGCCGGCTGGGCCGAGCAGACCAGCGCCGGTCACACCGGTGTGAGCGTCGAGGGAGGTCACTACTTCGTCCTCGATCTGACCGCGGCGGCGGCCCGGCGGATCGGCGAGCAGCTTTCCGCCGGCGCTCCGGCGGCCCAGGACGGGAGGACACCCGCATGAGCACGGTCACCGCAGGCCCCGTTCCCGCACTCGCCACGGCGCCGATCCCTCCGGACGCCATCGCCAGGATCGCGGCCGGCACGGCGGGCGTGCAGGACGCCGCCGCCGTGTACGACCGCAAGCTGCGCTCCCGCGGCTCGCGGCGAGCGGCGGCCGGGCGGCACGCCGGCGACGTCCCGGCGGGCACCGAGATCCCGGCCGACCGGCCGGCGCTGACGCGCGGGCCGGAACCGGTGCCACCCGCGGACGCGGTGGCGACGTTGCCGCAGGCGCTGGCCAGGGCCGCACGGGTGGCCCCGGACCGCGGCACCACCTATGTGCTGCCGGACGGCGGCACCGACCGGCAGACGTACGCCGAACTGTACGACGAGGCCCGCAGGATGCTGGGCGGGCTGCGCCGGCACGGCCTGGTCCCCGGCGACGCCGTCCTGCTGCAGTGCGCCGACAACCGGACCTTCGTCACCGCCTGGTGGGCCTGCGTGCTCGGCGGATTCCTGCCGACCCCGGTCGCCCCCGCGCGGGAGTACGCCACCGACAACTCGGGCGTGCGCAAGCTGGTGTCGGCCTGGGAACTGCTGGACCGTCCGCCGGTGATCGCCGATGCCGGGCCGCTCGACGGGGTGCGCTCGCTGGCCGGTCGGCTGCCCGGCGGTGCGGCGCTGCGCGTGCTGGACGCCGGCACGCTGTCCGACCCGGAACCCGCCGACTGGCACGTCCCCGACCCCGAGGACCTGATCGTCAACCTGCTCACCTCCGGCAGCACCGGCACGCCCAAATGCGTGCAGCACCGCCATCGCACCATCGTCGCCAGGACCTACGCGGCGATCGAGGCGAACGACTTCACCGAGCACGAGATCTCCCTGAACTGGATGCCGCTGGACCACGTCGGCGGCATGATCATGTTCAATCTGCGGGACGTGTTCCTCACCTGCGAGCACGTCAATGTGCCGACCGAGTCGGTGATCCGCCGTCCGCTGCTGTGGCTGGACTGCGTGGACCGGTTCCGGGCCACCTGCACGTGGGCGCCGAACTTCGCGTTCTCGCTGGTGTGCCGGCGGGCCGAGGAGCTCGCCGCCGGCTCCTGGGACCTGAGCAGCCTGACCAACATCTGCAACGCCGGCGAGGCCGTGGTCGCCCGCACGGCCCGCCGCTTCCTGGAACTGCTCGCCCCGCACGGGCTCCCGGCCGACGCCATGGTGCCCTGCTGGGGGATGTCGGAGACCTCCTCGGGCGTCACCTACGCCCGCATGCACCGTGACGACCCGGCGGCGGGCACCATCACGCTGGAGCCCGCCTCGCTCGACGGCGTGCTGCGGGAGTTGCCGGCCGGCACCCCCGGCGCCGTGGTGGTGACCGAGGTCGGCGCGCCGGTGCCCGGGGTGGCGCTGCGCATCGTGGACCCGCACGGGAACGTGCTGCCAGAGGGCCGGGTCGGCCGGTTGCACGTGTCCGGCCGGACCGTGCAGAACGGATACGTCCACAACGAACGGGCCAACCGGGAGAGCTTCACCGCGGACGGCTGGTTCGACACCGGGGACCTCGGATTCCTCCGGGACGGCCGGTTGTTCCTCACCGGGCGGCAGAAGAACACCGTCATCGTCAACGGGGCCAACTTCCCCGCGCACGAGATCGAGGCGGTGGTCGAGCAGGTCCCCGGTGTACGGCCGGCCTGCTCGGCGGTGGCCGGGGTGCCCGACGAGGACGCCGGCACCGACGCCCTGGTGGTGTTCTTCGTACCCGGCACCGATGACGTGCCCGCCGTGGTGGCGGCAATCCGCACGGCCCTGGCCCGCGACCTGGCCCTGCGCGCGACCTACCTGGTGCCGGTGACGGAGCGGGAGTTCCCGAGGCAGCAGGGCGGGAAGGTCCAGCGTGAGCGGCTGCTCGAAGGCTGGCGCGCCGGTCGGTTCGACGACCGGTGCTACGGCGGGGAGGCGGACGACGCCGCCCCGGACGTCGCCCCCGACGGGACCGGCGTCGCGGCGCTCGCGACCGGCTGGGAGCCGGCCGGGACGCCGCTGCGGCAGCGACCGGCCGGTCCGCTGGTGGCCTGCGTGCACGGTCCGGCGGCGGGCTGGCCGGACCGGGTGGCCGACGCCAGGGTCGCGGCCGACGCCGACCCCGCGCTGCTCGCCCGGTCCCTTGAGCGGGCGCTGGACACGGCCGGCGACCACGTGCCGCAGGTGCTGTTCGTGGCCACCGGCGATCCCGCGACCGCCCCTGCCGACGGGGACGCCGATGTCCTGGCGCGGTTCCTCGCCGTGGCCGCGGCCGTGGCCAGGATCCGGCCGGATGCCGAGCTCACCGTGCTCACCACGGGCGCCGTGCACGCCGCCCCCGGCGACCGGGTCGTACCCGGCCGGGCCGGGCTGACCGCCCTGGTGCGCACCGCACGCGCCGAGCGCCTGGTCGCCCGCTGCATGCTGATAGACGCCCCGCCCGGCGCCGGGGAGGACGAGCTGTCCGCGCTGGCGAGCCGGAGA
>BCRI01000133.1 GCA_001552515.1 Sphaerimonospora mesophila NBRC 14179 = JCM 3151 | reverse complement strand
CCGAGGAGGATGCGGCACTTGTCGGCGGGCGGGTGGTCACCTCCTACCCCGCTGGTACGGCGATCGCGATGGACGGGATGACCTCCCGGCCGCTGGCCGAATGCCACGGACCTGTCGACTGGCCAACGAAACGCATCGACTATGGCTGGCCGTACTGGCTGGTCACGGCGAACCTGCTCATCGACCGGCGTGCCTTGCCGACCCTTGGGCTGCTGCGGACCGATCTCGGTCGGCGCGGACGGCTCCCGCTGGACTGCGAGGACCTGGAGTTCGTGGACCGCGCCGTCCAGGCCGGGCTGCGCGTGGTGATCGAACCGGCTGCGGTCGTGGACCACCCCGTCGGCTACGACCGGACCCGCCTGGGCTGGTTCGTCGCCCAGGGCGTCGGCCACGGCATCTGCGTGGCCCGGATGCGCACGAGCGTCGCCGTGCCGTCGGCCGCGCTACGTGCCGGCGGCACAGATGTCCTGTGCGCGCTGGACTCGCTGGCGTGCGCGTGGGGCTTCCTGGACCGCGCGGCCTTGGCCGTGGGCCTGCGCGACCTTGTACGGATCGCCGCCTACCACACCGAACGTCTGCGGCTGCTGTGCGCGGGCCGCAGGCTCCTGCCGCCGCTACCCCCATCTCCCCATCCCGCTCAGCACGACTGATCAGGAGGATGCACGTGAACGTGACGACCGCGACCGGTCTGCCGCCCGTTGACCACCCGCTCGAGCTCGTCGAGCGCAAAGGCGCCGGCCATCCCGACACTCTCGCCGACGGCGTCGCCGAGGCCGTCTCCCGCGCTTACAGCCGGCACTGCCTGGCGGAGTTCGGCGCGATCCTGCACCACAACAGCGACAAGACCGCGCTGCTGGGCGGTGCCGCCGAGGTGCGGTTCGGCCACGGGAAACTGACCGAGCCGATCACCGCCCTAGTCAACGGCCGCTTCACCGCGGCCCTCGGCGACACGAAGATCCCGGTCGAGCAGATCATCGAGAGTGCAGTCGCCGAGTATCTGGCCGGTGCGCTGCCCCTGCTGGACGTCGCTCGGGATGTGGTGGTGCGGCCCCGCGTGACACAGGCCTCCAGCCCCGGGGCGGTCCTGGGCGACACCGACGTCCAGCGGGCTGGACGCCGGTTCTGGTTCGCGCCCCGAAGCCTGGACGACCTGGCCGAGCGGTCCCGGATGTTCGCCAACGACACCTCCGCCGGCGTCGGCTACGCCCCGCGCGGGATCGCCGAGCAGATCGCCATCGCCGCCGAGACGCACCTGACCGCACCGGAGGCGACGACCGACCGCCCCTGGTACGGCACCGACGTCAAAATCATGGTCGTACGGCGGGGCGACCTGGTGAACCTGACGGCGTGCGTTCCGCAGATCGCCGCCCATACCAGCGACCTGGTCACCTACATAGCGCGCCGGGACCAGGCCCTAGAGCTGATCATGCAGGCGGCTCAGCAGGTCGCCCCGCACTGCCAGATCGAGGTATCGATCAACACCCGCGACGACGACGAGCGGCGTGAGCTGTATCTGACGGCCACCGGCTCGTCGCTGGAGTCCGGGGATGAGGGCGTCGTCGGCAGGGGCAACCGCGCCAACGGGGTGATCTCCATGCTGCGGCCCTGGAGCGCCGAAGGCGTGTCCGGCAAGAACCCCGTCTATCACGTGGGCAAGCTGTACAACCTGGCCGCGCAGGAAACCGCCGAACGGCTGCACGGCGCCACCGGGCAGGCCGTCGCGGTGGCGCTGGTCTCGCAGTCCGGCCGTGACCTGGACGACCCCTGGCAGGTCGTGGTGCAGACCTCCGGCGACAAACCGATCGGCGAGACCCTCACCCGCCAGACCGTGGCGGAGGTCATGACCGGCCTGGACGAGCTTCGGGCGGCACTGTTGTCCGGCCGCCTCGCCACCGCCTGACGGCGAGGGAGACATCGATGACCATCCCACAGTCGCCCGCGTTCGCCGCCTGTTTGAACCCGGCCACGGTGAGCGGCCTGTCGTTCGAGGACGTGGCGATAGCAGCCGCGACCGCCGGCATCACCCACATCGAGGCATCGATTCAACAGGTCGTCGCCTACGGACCTGCCCGGGCCGCCGCACTGCTGAACAAGATCGGCGTCAGGGTCGCCGCGGCGTGCGGGTTGCTGCCCGACGGGCCGGTCCTGCCGTACCCGCTCCTCGTCGACGAGGCGACGTACGCCCGGGCATTGGGCGGGCTGGGTGAGCGGTTGGCCGCCTTCACCGCGATCGGCTGCCCGGTCGCGACGACCGTGATCAACCCGTGGACCGACCTGGAGCCCCCTGCCGTCCGTGAGCTGGCTATCACCCGGTTGCAGGCCCTGGCCGGGGCCTGCGCCGACCATGGTGTGACGCTCGCCGTCGAACCGGTGAGCGTGCGGTGTGGGCTGCCGTCGTCGCTGGTGGGAGCCAACGCGTTCGTCACGGACCTGCCGCAGCTTGTTCGCCTGCTCGACGACCTGACTGGCATGGTGCCGCCTACGGCCGTGGGCCTGTGCGTGGACTCCTTCCACTGGGCGGCCAGCGGCGCGAACTCGGCGCATCTGACCGAACTCGGATCCTGGCTCATCGCCCACGTCCAGATCGCCGACGTGCCGGCCACACCGGGCGCCGATGCCTGGACCGATGAGATGCGGCTGTTTCCCGGCGATGGTGCCCTGCCCTGGGACACGTTCACCCGCGCCCTGGTGGCGGCCGGCTACCGCGGGCCGGTGTCCGTGGAGCTGTTCAACCCGCGACTACGTCGCCTTCCCGTCGATGAGATCACCCGCCGCACCGTGGCGGCGGTGCGAACCCTGAACGGCGAGCGGTGAACGCCATAGGCAGGAGGCGGTGGCGGGTCGCGGTCGTGGGCTGCGGTGGCGCCGCGTTCGGCATCCACCTTCCAGCGCTGGCCGCCCATCCCGGCTGGCAGATCGTCGCTGTCGCCGACCGGCAGGTCGAGCGCGCGGAGCAGGCCGCCGCCCGGTTCGGCATCTCCCGCGTCGCCCGCGATACGGCTGATCTGCTGGAGGGCATCGATCTGCTCGCCGTCCTGACCGGTGTGCACGAACCGTGGATCGAGCAGGCGCTGGATGCGCGCGTGCACGTCTTCACCGAAAAACCGCTCAGTCTGGACGTTGATCGCAGCCGGCGGCTGAGGCGGCGCGCTGCCCGGGCGGGACGGTTGCTGGAGGTCGGCACGATCCGCGCCTTCGACCCGGCGGTCGCCAGCCTGCTCGCGCAGCTTCCCCCGGCCGGGCTGCGCGGCGGCTGGCTGGTCAAAGCCGACGGCTGCGACGAGACGGTCCGCCGCCCGTTCCTGCCTGACGGTGCCGTCCCCTACACCTTCGCCGCCGATCCGCCGCAGCAGGCCCCGGCCTGTCTCAGCCCGGCAGGGCGTCGCGCGTTGGAGATCTGGCTGTGGCAGGGCTACCACCTGCTGACCGTCATAGCCATGGCCGCGCCGCACGCCCAGCCGCTGTCCTGCACCCTGGCCGCCGACGGGGATGCCGTCCACGGGTGCGTCCGCACGGAAACGGGGGCGGTGATCGCCTGCTCGGTCGGACCGGCCGTGCCCGGCATCCAGCTCGACCAGGCCGTCTTGACCGGCCCGGACACGACATTCACCGCGAGCTTCCCGCCGCCGTACGGCCCAGCCGGCCCCGGCACCCTGACCACTTTCGGCCACCAGGACGACGACATCTGCGTCGCGCCGGACCTCCCCGCTGTGCGGATGTGGTCGGCTATCGCACAGCGCCTCACCGATCACGCCCTCGGCCAGGCCGGTGATGGCGGGACGGGCCGCCTCGCCGAGAACGTCGAACGGCTCGCCGCTGGACTGGCCTACCTCACCACGACCACCACCACCACCAGCAGTGGCGGCGCGGTGCCGCCCATGCCCTCGGAGGTTTTATGACCACGACCGTCCGCCGCGTCGGGATCATCGGCGCGGGCAGGATCGTCCGCACCGGGCATCTGCCCGCCTACGCTCAGGGCGCGGTGCCTGTCACTGCGATCTGCAGTCGCGACCGGGCCAGCGCAGAACACGCCGCCCGCGGCGTGCCGGGCCTGCGTGTCTGCGGCAGCGTCACCGAGCTGGCCGCCGACCCCGCCGTCGATGTGATCGACGTGGCGACCCGGCCGCAGGGCCGCCTGGAGCTAGTACGTGAGCTCCTCACGTATGGCAAACCGCTGCTGTTGCAGAAGCCGGTCGCCTACACCCTGGAGGAGGCGACCGCCATCGCCCGGGAGGCGGCTCTGGCCGGTGTGGCGGTCGCGGTCAACCACAACCTGCGGTGGGCACCTCCGCAACGGTTGCTGCTCGACTGGGCCCGCACCGGCCAGCTGGGGGAGATTGGCCATCTGGCGCACGTCCACCACTTCTGCGAGGACGAGGACACCTGGTACACCGCCCACCCGGGCTACCTGTTCCTCGACCACGGGCTCCATTACCTCGACCTGGCCCGCCAGCTCGCCGGAGCCGACCCGGTCGCCGTGTCGGCCCGCGCCAGCGTCCTGCCCGGCCAGAAAGCCCGTAGCCCTCTCACCTACACGATCATGCTGGCGTTCGACGGGCCGCTGGTCGCCTCCTTGAGCATGTACAACCGCACCCGCAGTGCGCAGGCCTGGTCAAGTGCGTGGTACATCAACGGGAACCTCGCTGATGCGCAGGCCACCTACAGCACCGCGACCCTGCACACCGCTGACTGCTCCCAAACCTTCACATCGCTGGGGGAATGGGTGCCGGACGGGATCCTCGGCGTCTACACCGCCTTCACCCACGCCCTGGACGCTGGCACTATTCCCGAGCACGACGTCACCGACCACCTGCGCAGCCTGGCGCTCGCCACCGCAGCGTTGGAGTCGGCCAACAAGGGCGGGGACTGGGTAACCGTGGCCGACACCAGCCCGGAAGGACCTGCTCGATGACCGGCCCGGTGGTGCTCGCACTCGAAGGCCCGCCTGGGGCGGGAAAGACCACGCTGCTCGGCGCGCTGGTGCCCGCCCTCGGCGATGACGTCCTGTTCTTCACCGAACCGAACATCAAGCTCAACAGTGGCACCTGCGCACCGGTCCACTCCGCTCCCGCTGCTCAGACGCTGTGGTACCTGCGTCAGGAAACCGCCCGTGCTCAGGCCCTGCGCACCACTGACTCCCCGGCGGTGGTGTGCGACCGCAACCACTTAGGCGTCCTCGCCTACGCCTTCGCCGCCCGCGGCGAGGCCGCCCTGCCGTACCGCAAAGCGGTCGCCTACTACCGACAGCACATCAAGCCCCTGTACAGCACCCGGGTGCCGTTGCGAACCGTGATTCTGCTGGTCAGCGTCGCGACCAGTCTCCAGCGCCGAGGGGGACGCCCGGCCCACCCGCGCTGGCGGCAATGGTACGACCCGGGCCTGCTGGAGCGGATGACCGTGTTCTACACCAAGCACGCGCCCGACCTGTGCCCTCACCCGCCGCTGGTCATCGACACCACGCTCCTCACCCCATCAGCCGTGATCTTGGCCGTCGCCGGGGAACTGCGCGCCGCCGGAGCCGACGTCTCAGCCCGCTTGGCCGCCGCCCCGGTCGCCCCCGCCGTCGATGCCCGCTTCACCGCTCACTACCGGGAGCTCGGTGGCGCCGCAGTGTTGGGCGGCACCGTCACCGACGCGTTCACCTACCGCGGCGGCCTGATGCAGATGTTCCAGCTCGCCGCCCTCGTCCAGCACCACGGCCGCACCCGGCTGTGGAGCCCCTTCGACACACTGCCCATCGACGACCCAACCGGAGCCCTCCCGTGTCCAACCGCACCCCTTGCGTGATCGGCATCAACTTCGGCCACGACGGCGGCGCTGCTCTCCTCACCCCCGACCTGATGATCGCGATCGGCGAGGAGCGGCTGAACCGCCGCCGCTACAGCCCCGGCTGGCTCAACGCCGTCTCCTACTGCCTGCGCGCCGCCGACATGACCCTCGACGACATTGACTTGGTGGTCGCCAGCTCCTACGGCCGCACCCCGGTCACGCCCGCCGACACCGGTCTGCACCACCTCGGCGTCGACCTTGACCGGATCACCGTCGTCGACCACCACCTGTCCCACGCCTACACCGCCTACTGCCTGGGCCCGTACGAGGAGGCGACCATCGTGGTCGCCGACGGCGCGGGCAACAACACCGACACCGAGACCTTCTACGCCGCCAACCGCGACGGGATCACCCGGCTCGGCAGCAACGACCCCTCCCGCGGGCGCGCCGGTGGAATCGGCGCCACCTACGAAGCGTTCACCGAATACCTCGGTTGGTCGGCCCAGGACGCCGGCAAGACCATGGCGCTGGCCTCCTACGGCGATCCCACCGCGTTCACAGCCCCGCTGTTCGACCTGCACAACGCCCACGTGTACGGGCGACTGACCGCCACCCACGCCGCGGGTGTCGCCGAGCTGGCCGTCCGCACCGGCTGGGACTTCGGACCACCCGACAGCAAAGGCAACGACCCGCGCGGCATCAACGCCGCCGCCTACCTGCAAGCCGAGGTCGAACGCGTCCTGGCCGGGCTCGTCAACAACGTGATCGCCGAAACCGGGATCACCGATCTGTGCCTGGCCGGGGGCGTCGCGCTCAACTGCGTCGCCAACGACCGGATCCGCCGCCTGCCAAAGGTCACCGGGTTGTTCGTTCCGCCGCCGGCCTCTGACCGCGGCCAAGCCCTCGGCTGCGCCCTGTACGGCCTGCACCAGCTCACCGGTGAACTGCCGCGCAGGCCCCTCGCCGACGATTCCTTCGGTCGGACCTACAGCGACGAGGAGATCGAGCTTGCCCTCAATCGCGACCCCCGGTCCGGCCTGGTCGAGCGGTCCTTCGTCCCGTTCACCTGGCGGCGAGAGTCCGACATCGCCGCCACCGCGGCACAGCTCATCGCAGACGGCCACCTGATCGGCTGGTTCGACGGCGGCAGCGAGCTCGGGCCTCGCGCGCTCGGCCACCGCTCCATTCTCGCCGACCCGCGCACGATCGCCTCCCGCGACGCTCTCAACGACCGGATCAAGCACCGTGAGCCGTTCCGCCCGTTCGCACCCGCCGTCCTGCTCTCCGACGGCCCCCGCTGGTTTGACCTCGATCCCGGCGGCTCGCCGTTCATGCTGCTGGCACCGCCCGTTCACCCAGACCGGGCCCCGTTGATCCCTGGAATCGTCCACGTCGACGGTACGGCCCGCGCCCAGACCGTCGATCCGCACACCAATCCACGCTTCGCCGCGGTGATCGAACACTTCGAGAAGCTCACGGGCGTGCCGGTGGTGCTGAACACCTCCTTCAACGACCGCGAACCGATCGTCGAAACTCCCGCGGATGCCCTGGCCACCTTCCAAGACACCGATCTGGACGCACTCTGCCTGGGCGACTACCTCGTGGAGAAGAAGCCCTGATCACAGGCGGGCTGCGATACTGATAGGCATGTCCGCTGCTCGACGTCGCGACGCCGCCCGTGTCATCGTCCTCGACGAAAACGATCGCCTCCTCCTCCTGCGTTACGACGAAGGAGAAGGCGTCTTCTGGGCGACCCCGGGTGGCGCCGTCGACGCTGGCGAAACCCACACCCAAGCAGCACTCCGCGAGCTACGCGAAGAACTCGGCGTCGACGAGGTCGAACTCGGACCACAGATCGCCTCACGCGCGAAAACTCACATGATCAACGGTGAGTCCACCGAGCAGGTCGAAAGGTACTTCACCGCCCGCGTTCCCGCCCACCAAGTCGACCCGGCCAACGCCACCCAGACCGACGACATCCTCGCCTGGCAGTGGTGGACCCTGGCCGAACTCGACCGCACCCACCAGACCGTTTACCCGCTCGGCCTCACAAAGCTGATCGAGCAATACCTGACGGAGGGAGCCCCGGCCGTTCCCGCCGTGCTTCAGGGATAAGCGGGTCGATGGCAACCAGTCCAGGTTGCCGTCAACAGACGGGTTTGCGGTACCGGGACAGCCGCAGCTCATATCCGGTCTCCGCTCCTGATGTGGTGAGCGCGGTGCCGCCGCTGGTGGCGGCGTTCCAGATCCACGGCAGCACATGGCGAGTGGGGGAGGGACCGGGTAGGGCACAGATAGCCCGCCGTAGGGACAGGCGCAGGTGCTGCAGGTCCTCCAGACCCGCTGCAGGAATGTCCAGAGCGCGTTGGCGGCCGTCGCCGGCGGTGGCCTCGGCCAGCGCCAACGTCTCCTGGCCGAGATCAGCGAGCGCTGGTGCCTCGGTGATGGGAGCCGCGGTCTCGGTGCCCGGCAGGCCGCGGGGGAGCCGGGCCGAGCGCCAGGAGCTCCAGTCGGTGCCGATGCTCTCCAGAGCGGCCAGCAACAGGTCGAGGGCGCGCTGCTCGGCATCGTCGCCGTCTCCCCAGACCTCGGTGATCAGCGGGATGACCTGTGTCCAGGTGAGGTGGGTGAAGCGCGCCCGCTCACCCGTGGCCGGCGGGGTATGGGGCATCGGCGGCGTCAGGTACGTGAGGTCGGTACGGCGGGTCGGGTGGTGATGATCGGCGAGGGTGAGATAGCCGGGGAGTTGTCCCCGGCGGTGGCTCGAGGTCTCGGTCTTGAGCTCGATCATCCATAGGCGTTCGGGCCAGAGCACGGCGTAGTCGGGGGCTCCGCCTTGTTCCTCGTCGTGTCGCCGGGGGAGGTCGAACTCATCGACGAACAGCGGCCGGGTGTTCCAGGCGTCGGTTCCGAACGACAGGGCGTCCAGCTCGCGGAGGAAGCGGGTGCCGCGGCCGGAGGGGGCGTTGGGGGTGTTCCACGGCGGGTAGGGGCCGCCGAGGATCAGCATGGTCAGCAGCCGCTGGCAGTATTCCTCCCGGCCGAGCCGCAGCCGCCGTAACAGGCGTACAGGATCTTCGATCGCCATGACCGCCACGATCTCACGGCATATCCCGGCCCACAGCCGATCTCAAAACACGTCATATCGGTCGGAGGTGTGAAGTGCGGCGATCGCAGCGCGCGCAGGCTGCTGCCGTCCGAGAAAGACGGTGATGTCCGCCCACTGATCGATGCTCCCGGTCAGTGGCAGGGCGCGCAGTTCGGGGTGGGTGATGGTCTGGGCCAGGGCCCGGGCGAAGCGTTCGGCGTGCAGCACCTGGAACGGTCGGTCGTGGTACGGCCAGCGCGCCGGGTCCATCGGCTCCGCGAGCCCGGTGTCGTTCTGCAAGCCGGCCACGATCTCGTACGCGTCGCACAGGTGCCGCTCTCGCGCCGGGTAGGCGGTCGCCGTCACGGCGCCGCGCAGTGACGTTGTGAGTTTCCCGGCGATGTCCAGTTGTCCGAATGCGCTGCCCAGCCACTTGCCATACGGCGCGTATCGCCGCGCGAGCAGCAGGCACAGCCGCATCAGGTCGCGGACCAGCCGCCCGGCGACGAGGATGGAGCCGAGATCGTCGCCGACCTCGACGCAGCGTCCGACGAAGGCTTCCTCCTGGGAGAGACGCTGCCATTGACAGGCCAGCAGATACCGCCACACCTGATCGGGGTACCAGGTCAGCCGCTGCCGTACGGTGGTCAGAACTCCGAGCCCGTCGTGGAAGACCACGGGTCATTGGTGAGAACTGCGCGGGCTGCGACGGATTCCTGGCGGGACGTACCACTGGGTTGAAACTGTCCGCCGTCATGGAGTCCTGGTGACTCTCACCTCGTCGGCTTCCTGCTCTGCTGATCCGCGCCGCTGAAGGATCTGGAGATCAATCGATTGGTGGGCGATGGGCTGGTGGTCGGCTTGATGGTTGCGTCAGCGGCCATGCGTGGTGGCGCGGTGCCTCCGATCAGAGGGCTGTCGGACAGTGCGGTGAGGACGGACGGGTCGCGGCGACGGTCGAGTTCGGAGATCTCCGCTGCCAGACCCGGACATTGGGTGGGAGCGGCAGCCTGCAGGGTCGCCTGGTTCAGATGAGAGAGCACCACGTTGGTATGGCCGATCACCTCGCGATACGCGATCAGCAGAGGCTGTATCACCGCGGTTCTGGCCGCGTCATCTTGGCTCGATGCGTTGACCAGTGGATTAAGCACGATGCCCAGCGCAGCCCGATCAGTGATGAGGCCGGTCGCGTCGCGCTCGGCGAGTATGGCGAGGGCCTCCAGCGCTCGTCTCATCGAGAGGAGGACGCGAGACATGTCCGACGAGGTCGGAGCGAGTTCCGCTGGAGTCTTCATCGGCATGAGATCGCGGCGCTTGATCGTCCATTCGGGGTCGCGTGAGCCGAGCCGGCCCATGCGGATCACCATTCGATCGAGATGTGGTGATTCGGCCGGTGATTCGGTCTTCATGACCGATCGTGCCCAGCAGCGCCGTATGGCCTGCCATCGCTTGGACACCCGGTCGAGCTCTTCCACAGACTTCCGGAGTGTGCGGCGGAGGAGAAGATCGCTTGACGGATGAAGCTCGATGTGGCGCCGGATCAGCAGGGTGACGACGTCGTGGGCGCAGTGGACGATGACCGCGGCAGCGGCCGCGTTGCGCTCGCATCGCGTTCCGGAAACCGCGCTCTCGACAGGGAGCGCCGCCCGTATCCCCTCGGCGTCCGCGACGATCCCTGTGCAGATCTCTTCGACCGACGAGGTCGGTCGGATCGAAGTCGGTGCCCGCTCCGTCCGAAGGGGCACCGCCGCCAGCGTCTCGGTACCCCATGGCCCGGTGGGTCTGGTGGTCGCCTCGCCCGACGTTCGGAGCGTGTTGACGAGCCGATACAAGGAGGTGAAGGGCAGGCCCGCCCTGCGCAGTTCGTTGTGGACGGCCTCCATGACCAGGCCCAGGAGCCGTGCCTGTCGTGCCACCATATCCAGGAGGGCGAGCTGAACGTCGGGATGCTCGAGCGCATTCGCCCAGTCCGAGCGTGGCGTGTAGTGCGTTTTCAACAGGTCATGGCCAGTGCCCAGCGCGAGGGTGGCGGCCGAGATATGGGTCGGCACCAGGTGATGGGCATCGCGTGGATGGCCGACGACCTGGTCGCCGAGCCTGTGCAGGATCCTGTTCGCCTCCTGCAGCAGGATTCGCGGGTCGTTCACTCGATCCCATAGATGAACGCGCTGGCCATGGATGCCGATGGTCTCGGGGGTGAAGTCATGGAGGTACCGGAGCAGTACCTTCGTCATCTGCTGGGCCGCGTCGAGAGTGGCGAGGGTGGGGCGTTTTCTCAGCTTCTGCTGGGAGCAATGGGCGGCGGTCTGCATGTGCTCGGTCGCTTGCCACATGAAGTCGCCGTAGACGGCGGTCATCGACGCTCACTCGCCCAGCAGTGTCTGGATTTGCGTGCCGCAACGAGCGGCGACCAGCGAAGCGAGCCGGGCGTCCGGATCGTCGTTCTCATGCGCCGCATCGGCCATCACCTCGCGCAGCAGCGCACCGAGGGCCGCCATCGATTCGGCCACTGCGGACCCTTCTCCGATCTCCTCGCCGACCTCGGGAGACGTGAACGGCGTCGTGGCCACCGGCACCAGCGCCGACACACCTTCGGACGCCGCCTGCCCGGCATAGACCCACGCGGGAAACTCCTCACGCGGGGCGACCTCCTCCATCGCCCACGCCGCCTCTCTCAGTACGGCGAATGCGCGCAGAGCGCTGTCGACGTCGCGGCGGGATTCCAGTTCGGCGTGCGCGGTGGACAGGTGGTTGATCAGGGACACGTGGGCTCCTCGGTGATCGGATTGACTGGGCCTTAAAGAAGATGACTCTTGGCGTACGGATCGTCTGACTGGTCGTCCGAATCGGATTCTGTGGATATCGCCCACCAGCCGTCCGGGGCGGGTTCGATGTTGGCCTGGTGCGGTTCGAGGTGCTCGTCCTCGCTGCACTGGTAGAAGGGCCCACGAGAGCCGAGCAGGATCGGCAGTTGATGGTCGAGGTGGTCGCGGTACCACACGCCCATGCCGGTGCCGGCCTCCAGGCGCAACGCCTCCCAGGCGTGCCAGAGCGCGGTGAGCCGGGAGATCGCCTCGGTGTGCTTCCACCATTGGGCGCACCAGCGGAACTCACCGCCGAGTGTGCGCCGGTACATCGGGATGAACCGCTCGGTCACCCACTCCTCGACCGATGCGTAAACGGGCTCGCTCTCCTGCTCGGTCATCGGGTCGCGCCTTCTGTGATCAGTCGTTCGAGCCGTTGGCGGCAGGCCTGGATGCGGTCGGCGTCGCGGCTTTCGTACCAGGGCAGCAGCGAGATCAACGCGGGTCGTCCACCGGTCGCCAGGAGCAGGGCCGTTCCCGGTGGGAGTGCGCGGATCGCGGCCGGTTCCAGGATGTCCTGCCGACGTAGTGAGATCTGCTCCGAGGCGCGCCCTTCGGCATAGGAGACCGAGCGCACCGGGACGTCGTGCTGGCCGACGAGCGTGGCGAGATCGCGGGCCAGACGCGGGGAGTCGACCCCGGCGCCGATCACCTTACGGGTCGCGGCGCCCCACATGGCGGCCATGCCGGCCTCGCCCCACACGGTCACGCCCTGCTCGTACGACTGCAGGATCGTCACCGGGATGATGCCGCGTGAGCCGAGGTGGCTGTACAGCTCGGGCAGGTCGGAGATGCGGCAGATGTTGGCCGCCTCGTCCAGGGAGACCACCATCGGCGGGTCGAGCCGGCCGCCCATGCGTTCGGCACGCCGTTCGGCCGCCCGCATGGTGGTGTCGGTCAGCGCGGCGATCAGCGGTGCTGCGGCCGACCGCGACTTCGACAGCAAGTAGAGGGTCTCGCCGCCGCCGGCGAAGCCGTACGGGTCGAAGACCGGCAGCGACGACGGTGTGACCCAGGAGATGATCGCCTCGTCGCGCAGTGCCTTGGCCGCCGTCCGGGCGGTCTGGTAGATGCCGTCCCGGGTTTCGACCGCGCCGTTCTGCGCGCCGCGCAGCGAGGAGGCGAGCAGGTGGAACCCGGCGGCCTCCAGCAGTTCGATCGGGGTGGGTACGGCCGGGGCGTCCAGCCACTTGGCCACATCCCTGAGCGTGCGGCCAGAGGTTGCGGCGGCCAGGAACAGCGCACAGAGCAGGTCCTGGGCTGCCGGGCCCCACAGGTCGCGTTTCTGCCCGTCGTCGACGGTCAGGACGAAGTGCCCGGCCAGGCGGTGGGCGTCTTCGACCGTGGCCAGGTCGCGCAGCGGGTCCCACCACCAGGACTGCTGCTGGTAGGTGATGCGCTGCGGATCGAACAGCCACACCGGGCCGTACGCGGACCGCAGCGCCGCCGTGGCCGCCCACAGGTCGGCCTTGTTCGATGTGGCGATCACCGGCCCGGGCGCCGACAGCACGTACGGAATGCTCAGGCACGTCGTTTTGCCCGACCTCGGGGCCATGAACGCGACGATGGTGTCCTCCCAGGACGCGTACAGGGTCGGACCGCCGCGCATCAGCTCACCCAGCGCCAGCCCGATGTCGTACGGCTCAACTGCCCCGGCGGGCGCGTCGGCGAGGGAAGGGCGCAGCTCGCGGGCCTTCCTCTCGGCCGCGTCTGGTTTCAGTACGGCTAGGCCGGGGTTGTCGGCCAGCGCCGCCACAGGATCGGTGGGGTCGCTCAGACGGCCTGCGATCAGCCACCACACGCCCGTGCACCCGGCGAGCGCGGCGGTGGCCAGCAGAGCGGCGACCACGACGACCACGGGCGTCGGCGTGCCCGGCCAGGCGGTGGCCGTACGGCCGTCGAGCACAGCGAAGACGAAGTCGGTCCCGAACTCGCGGACCTGCCCGCCGAACGGGGCGGCGGCGATCCGCGCGGCGATCCAGACGAGGCCGAAGACGGCCACGATGCCCCATCCGGTGAGCAGCAGTACCCATCCGCCGGTCGCGCCGTGCGGGGTGAACCCGGCGCGTGGTCCCACTGCCCTGGTCATTGCACGCTCCGGCGGATGGCCTGGTCGGTGTCGTACAGCTCGTGCTCGACGCCGACGAGCGCGAGCTCGACCGGGATGCCGAGCCGGTCACCCGTTTTGATCAGGTACTTGCCCCGTCCGGGATGCCGCGCGCCCGGTTGCCAGGAGTCGGGTGCCGACCAGGAGGCGACCAGTTCCTGCTCGGGTCCGGTCAGCCGGGCGATCTCGCTCACGCGGGCCAGCTCGCGTGGTGGCAGTCCGGCCAGCACGGTGATCGCGCTGCGCTCGACGAACCCGCGTGCCTTGGCCCGGTCTTCTTCGGTGGGCAGCGCTTCCAGATCGGCCAGCGAATGGGTGATCATGATGGAGGCCATGCCCTTGGCACGGTTCAGGCGGGTGAGGCTGTCGGCGTACTCGACCAGCCCGGGCGCTCCGCGCAGCGCCCGCCACAGCTCGTCCATCACTCCGAGATAGGAACGGCCCTCGCCGGCGGTGCCGTCGACCATGGCGAAGCCGTACGCCCAGGTGCACAGCATCGCGGCGGTCAGCAGCTTGTCGCCGGCCGCGCCGACGCGGGAGATGTCGACAGAGACCGCGGGCGCACTCAGGTCGATAGTGCGGGTGGTCGGTCCGTCGAACACGCCGGCCAGCGATCCGCTGCAGAGCAGTTCGAGGGTGAAGACCAGATCTCCGACACGCTCGTGATAGCGCTCTGGGTTGTTGGTACGCGCCGCCGACCGCAAGGCCTCGGGACCTTCTTCGAGTACGGCAAGCACGTCGGGAACCGTCGGCGCTGTAGTGGGGCCGGTGAGGCGGTCGTCGAGCAGGTCGATCGCCCGGCCGAGGATGACCTCCTCGGCGTTGCTGATCGGGGCCTCGCGGACGAGGGTGCACAGCGCCATCAGCAGCGACAGCCGTCGTCCGCGCAGCTCCCAGCGCATGCGTTCGGCTTCGGCGCCGGACAGGTTCCGTACGGCATGGCCGAGCGGTCCGGCATCCAGCGGGTTGATCCGGTCCAGCCCGCGGCCGACTCGGATGACCTGCCCGCCGACGTGCTCCACCAGCATCGTGTAGTCGGGTTTGGTGTCGCCGAGTATCAGCGCGGTCGAGCCGAACGCGATGGCGCCGGTGATGAGTCGCTTGACCAGGGTGGACTTGCCGGTGCCGGGCTGGCCGAGCACGAAGACGCCGGGGTTGGTGACCAGCCCGGCGCGCAGCCACGCCAGCGGATCGAGGCAGACGACCTCCCCGAACAGCTGATGCCGCCCGATCGGCGTACCGATCGCAGGAGACCCCGAACCGGCCACGAACGGGAACAGCCCGCAGGCCTGTGCCGTGGTCGCCTGGAACTCCGCCCCGGCCTCGATGTGCACCGCACGCCCGCCGTACGGCTCGCGCCAGCCCCGCGCCGGGGCGAGGGACGACCTCATCCCGTCCTCCTTATCGATGTCCTTGTTGTCGTGGTGGTGTTCACCAGGACCTCCTCGTGAGTTCGGCGGGGCAGACGCCGCAGGGCAGCGTGGTGGCGAACCCGGCCGACTGACTGCCCCACAGACGGCGCAGCCGGATACGCGAGCCTTCGGCGGCGGCCTCGGTCACGGCGACCGCACGGGGCAGGTCGGCGATGTCGATGACCGTGGTGGTGACGTACATCGTGACCAGCGTGACGCCGGCGCCGGTGGCCTCCTCGGCGGCGGCTTGCCGGGCCCGCGCCTGGTCGTAGGCGTCGCGGGCCGTCTCGTCCCGGCCGGTACGGCGGCGGTAGTGCTCACGGAACGCGGCGGCGTTGACCTCTTCCTCCAGCACGCGGGTTGCCTCGGCGGCGGGCAGCGGACGGTACTGGATGCTCACCCGCTTGGCGAAGGGGCCTGGTGCGAGCAGGCGGCTGAGCACGTCGGCCGGGACGTTCTGCCGGGGTGCCTCGTGCCAGGCCCAGCTCACGCTGTCGCCGCTGTCGTGCCGGTAGTGATCGTGATGTTCCTCGGCCCCGACCGGCCCGGCATCCGCCCAGGTCAGGTTGGCGGTTGGGTCGTCTTCGACTCGGGTGGTGTCCGCGCGGGCGGCGGGGTCGAACGCGCCGCGTACGATTCCGGCCAGCTCGGCGGCACTGGCCCGTCCGGTGACCGTGACCCCGCACACCCCGAGTACGGAGGACAAGGCGTCGAGGGTACGGCCTAGCTCACCCAGGGCGGTGGTCATGTCGTCCAGGCCGGCGGGGGAGCGGGTCGGGTCGAACGTCACGCTCACATAGGTGTCGACCCGGGCGGCCGTTCGCGGTGCCGTACCGACCAGCTGCCGCATCAGCCGTACCGCCGGCTCGGGTGCGTCCACTGACAGGGACTGGTCGACGTGGTCGGCGAGGGCGGAGCCGGGCTCGGGGGCGGTGTCGACGGTGACGGTGACCCAGCGGATGGTCGGCATGTGCCCGAGTGAGGCCAGCCAGGCACCCCAGTTGGCCACCCACGTGTCGGCGTCGGTCCGCTCGGCGAGCCAGGTCGACGCCGCCGACACCTTCAACGTCGCGGTGAACAGCCCGGCCCGACGGTCCCACACGATGCCGTAGTGCCGCCCGAAAGCGTCCTCGGCTGACAGCAGTCGGGTCGCGGCCAGAACCCCGGGAAGCTGGAAGGCACGCGGGTGCGCCACCACGACTCCCGCCCGGTAGCGGGTGTGGCCGCGCGCCTTGCCGTACGACCAGCGGACGCGGCGGACCAGGAAGTGCGCGACCGGCACGCCGCTGACGCGGACGAGCACCAGGGCTGCGGCCAGCGCGGCGGGCGGCCCGGTGAACAGTAGGGAGCGGGCGTCGATCGAGACCGCCAGGACCACGGCGGCGACCACGCCGAGCGCGACGAAGGTCCCTGTGGTCCCCAGACCAAGCAGGCCGAGACCGCGCCGCCTGCGCCAGCCGCCGTAGGCGCGGATGTCTGTCGTGGCCGGTGAGGTCATCGCTGGTGGTCCTCTCGCGTCGAGTTGGCCGCGGTCCTCGCGCCGTTGGCCAAATTGCCGACTACGGCGGCCGACGCCGCCGCTGCGGTCCCCGCCGGTCCGGCGGCAGAGCCTGCCGTCGCGGCCCCCGCCGGTCCCGCGGCAGCGCCTGCCGTCGCGGCCCTGGCCATACCAGCTGATGCGCTGCCTGCCGAGGCGCTTCCCGACGCGGCTGACGTGGCCGACCCCGCACCTGAGCCCGGCGTTACGCCGGCGCCCGCCGCTGCCGGAGCGGCACCCGAAGGAGAAGTCGACGGCGCGCCGTTGCCACCTCTACCCCCGCCGAGCTGGGCGGACAGGAAGTCGGCGTGCGTGCTCGCGCCTGAGGAGGCCGAGCCTCCGCCGCCGCGGAATGTGCCGACCGCGACCGCGCCGGCGATGCTCGCGCCGAGCAGACCTCCACCACCGCTCACCGTGGCCAGCGAGCCGGTCGTCCAGGTGAAGAACTTCATCAGCACCGGCAGCGCGACCAGTGACAGGACCATCATCGCGAAGCCCATGA
>BCRI01000132.1 GCA_001552515.1 Sphaerimonospora mesophila NBRC 14179 = JCM 3151 | reverse complement strand
CGGCGGGCCGGTAGAGCGTGGAGCGCAGCGCTCCCGTACGGGTGAGGATGCCGACGAGGGCGCCGTCGGCGTCGACCACCGGGGCGAGTGCTGCAGGTGCTCGAGGAACTCGGCCTCGAAGCGGCGGATGTCCTCGATCGGCACCTCGTCGAGCTCGCCGGTGGTGCCGGCCCACACCGACACGACCTGCTGCTCGACCGGGAACGGGCTGTACTGCGCCTGCTTGAGCAGCTCCACCAGACGGGCACCGCGCTCCAGCTGGGCGCGGGAGGCCGCGTCCAGGTCCGAGGCGAACGCGGCGAACGCCTCCAGGTCGCGGTACTGCGACAGCGCCAGACGGAGCGTGCCCGCGACCTTCTTCATCGCCTTGATCTGGGCCGAGCCGCCGACTCGGGAGACCGAGACACCGACGTTGATGGCCGGGCGGACACCCGCGTTGAACAGGTCCGTCTCCAGGAAGCACTGCCCGTCGGTGATGGAGATGACGTTGGTCGGAATGAACGCCGACACGTCGTTGCCCTTGGTCTCGATGACCGGCAGACCGGTCATCGAGCCGCCGCCCATGTCACTCGACAGCTTGGCGCAGCGCTCCAGCAGCCGGGAGTGCAGGTAGAACACGTCACCCGGGAAGGCCTCACGGCCCGGCGGGCGGCGCAGCAGCAGGGAGACGGCGCGGTAGGCGTCCGCCTGCTTGGTCAGGTCGTCGAAGACGATCAGCACGTGCTTGCCCTGGTACATCCAGTGCTGGCCGATGGCCGAGCCGGTGTAGGGGGCGATGTACTTGTAGCCCGCCGGGTCGGAGGCCGGAGCGGCGACGATGGTGGTGTACTCCATCGCGCCCGCCTCCTCCAGGCGGCCGCGCACCTGCGCGATCGTCGAGCCCTTCTGGCCGACGGCGACGTAGACGCAGCGCACCTGCTTGTCCGGGTCGCCCGACAGCCAGTTCTCCTTCTGGTTGAGGATCGTGTCCACGGCGATCGCGGTCTTGCCGGTGCCGCGGTCGCCGATGATGAGCTGACGCTGGCCGCGGCCGATCGGCGTCATGGCGTCGATCGCCTTGAGGCCGGTCTGCAGCGGCTCCTTCACCGGCTGGCGCTGGACCACCGAGGGCGCCTGCAGCTCAAGGGCGCGGCGGCCTTCGGCCTCGATCGCGCCCTTGCCGTCCAGCGGGTTGCCCAGGGGGTCGACCACGCGGCCGAGGAAGGCGTCGCCCACGGGGACCGACAGGACCTCGCCGGTGCGGCGGACCTGCTGCCCTTCCTCGATCTTGCTGAAGTCGCCCAGGATGACCGCGCCGATCTCCCTGACGTCCAGGTTCAGTGCCAGACCGCGCGTGCCGCCTTCGAACTCCAGCAGCTCGTTCGCCATCGCCGAGGGCAAACCGGAGACATGGGCGATGCCGTCGCCGGCGTCGACGACGGTCCCGATCTCCTCGCGCGCGGCGCCTTCCGGCTCGTACGCCTGGACGAAGCGCTCAAGCGCGTCCCGGATCTCATCCGGCCGGATCGTAAGCTCCGCCATCTCTTCTCTGTCTCCCTATTCGCCTTAGCCGGCCAACCGGCGGCGGACTTCTTCGATGCGTCCGGCGATCGTGGCGTCGATGTAGTCGTCCCCGATCTTGACGGAGAATCCACCGAGCACCTGCGGGTCCACCTCCACATTCAGGTGGACCTCTCGCCCGTAGGTGGCTCGCAACCAGGCGGCGAGCCGCTGCTTGTGCTGTTCCCCGAGCGGTACGGCGCTGCGCACGACCCCGACCAGGCGCTCCCTGATCTGGGCCACGATCCAGCCGTACTCCTCGAGGACCGTCTCCAGGCTACGTCCTCGCGGATGCGTCACGAGCTGCGTGACCAGGCGCAGGGTGGCCGGGGCGACCTTGCCACCGAGCAAGGTGGCGAGCAGGTCCCGCTTGCGCTCCGAGGGGACGGCCGGGTCGCTGAGCGCGCGGCGCAGCGCCGGGTTGGCCGCGAGGATCCGGCCGAACCGGAACAGCTCGTCCTCGACGTCGTCGATCCGGCCAGCGGACTCCGCCTCGGCCGCCGCCGCCATGACGCCGACCCGCTCCAGGGTGTCGGGCAGGTCACCTGCCCTGGACCACCTGGCCCCGACCGCCGCGGCCGTGACCTCGAGCGCGGTCTCGCCGATCCGGCTCGCCAGCAGAGCGCGGACGGTCTCCGCCTTCTGCTCGGCCGGACGGGCGGGGTCGGACAGGTTCCGCCGCAGCCCGTGCTCACGGTCGAACAGGTCGGCGACCGCGAACAGCTCCTCGGCCAGCACGCCGAGGTCGGCCGACGCCGCGACGGCGTTGAACCGCTCCTCGACCTCCGCCCTCGCGGTCCTGCTCAGACCACGCATCAGCGGACCGCTTCCGGACGGGCCTCGATCTCATCGAGGAACCGGTCGATGATCCGGCGCTGACGGGCCTCGTCCTCCAGAGACTCGCCGACGATGCGGCCGGCGAGATCGGTGGACAGCCGGCCGATCTCGCTCTGCAGCTGGGCGAGCGCCTGCTGCCGGTCGGCCTCGATCTGGGCGTGCGCGGCCTCGATGAGGCGCCGGGCCTCGGCCTGGGCCTCCTCGCGCAGCTCCGCCTTGATCTGGGCGCCCTGCTCGCGCGCCTCCTCACGCAGCCGCGCGGCCTCCTGGCGGGCCTCGGCGAGCTGGGTGCGGTACTCCGCCAGGGTGCGCTGGGCCTCGGCCTGAAGGTCCTCGGCCTTCTTGATGCCGCCCTCGATCGCCTCGGTCCGCTCATTCAGCGTCTTCTGGATGCGCGGGGTGAGGATCTTACCGACGACGAGAAAGACCACGAGGAACGCGAAGCCGCCGACGACCAGCTCGTATGCGTGCGGCATGATCGGGCTGCTGCCCTCAGCCGCGAGAAGTGTAGCTGCCGTTGTCATGGCTGCAGCCTTCCGTCAGGGGTTGTCTGACCTCAGTAGATGAACGGCGCGACGAGGCCGATCAGCGCGAGCGCCTCGACGAGAACGAAGCCGAGCAGCATGTTCTGGCGGATCATGCCGTACGCCTCGGGGTTGCGGGCGATCGCCTGCAGGCCCTGGCCGAAGATCAGGCCGACGCCGATACCCGGGCCGAGCGTGGCCAGGCCGTAGCCGATGGCGCCGATGTTGCCCGAAACCTCAGCGAGAACGTTCATGGTGTTTCCTTCACTCGACGGCCGGTGACCCTTGTCACCGGTCTGGACTAGGGGGAGAGACCTCAGTGTTCGGGGTGCAGCGAGCCGCCGATGTACATCGCGGCCAGCAGCGCGAACAGGAAGGCCTGGAGGAACTGGATGAACAGCTCGAAGCCGGTCATGGCGATCGTCATGAGCACGCCCACCACGCCCACCGGTGCGCCGAGGGGGGTGAGCTTCTCGAAGAGGAACCAGAAGCCGACCATGCTGAAGAACGCCAGGATCATGTGGCCGGCGAACATGTTCGCGAACAGTCGGACCGCGTGCGTGAACGGCGCGATGATCAGGTTCGACAGGAACTCGATCGGGGCCAGCAGGACGTAGATGAACTTGGGCAGCCCGGGCGGGAACATCATGTTCTTGAAGTAGCCGATCGCGCCCTGGTGCTTGATCCCAAGGTAGATCTTCAGCAGGTAGATGCTGGCCGCCAGCACGATGGGGAAGGCGATGTGCGAGGCGACCGGGAACTGGAGGACGGGGACGACGCCCAGCAGGTTCCACAGCCAGACCAACAGGAAGATGCTGAGCAGCAGGCCCATCCAGCGGTCGGTGTCCTTACCGAGGAACGGCCGGGCGATCTGGTCGCGGACGAACATGTAGCCCATTTCGGCCACGTTCTGAATCCCCCGCGGCACCAGCTTTGGGTTGGAGAAGGCGGACCAGCACAGCCCGATCATCAGCAGTGAGCTCAGCACCGCGAGCACGACCGGCTTGGTCAGCCAGAAGGGCGCCCCGTCCCAGAGCGGAGGGATTTCGAACAGTTCAAGCCCCGGAGCCTTGAACTCATCGGCGGCGAGGACCGTCAGCGCGTTCACGCGGCGTTCCCTTCGATGTGGAAATGGATCAGGAAGGTCTTACCGGAAAGATGACCGTCGCCTGAGGTCAGCGACCGAACTTCCGGTAGACCAGATAGATGGAGAGCACGACCCCGAGGATCACCCCGATGGGCGTGAAGACGGCCACGCCGGTCCAACGGCTCAGCAACCAGCCTGCGCCGCCGTACAGAATGATCCCTGCGAGCAGATAGCTGGGAATCGACCAGGCGGCGTTGGCGAAGTCGCGGCCGTCGTCCTCGGGCCGACGCTCCTTTTCGCTCATCGCGGGCATGACCATAGCAGCCGGAAGCGGGGCTAGTCATATCGGGCCCGCCCGCGTCAAGTTTAATGCCCCGACTGCCGAGGTTCGCCCGGACGGCACGCCTCATGGCGCTGTCCGATCTGGGCGAAACCTCGGAGCGAAGAACCGCGGGAGGGACACTAGGCGACATCGGAACTGCCCCGACCGGGAAGTCCGTCACGGCCAGGCTCGACGTAGAGCATTTTCAGCTTTACGAAACCGCGCATCTCCCCCACGGTCCAGACCAGGGTGCAGACGATCACGGTCCACGCGAACGCCCGGGGATGGAATGCGGTGGTGTCCTCGAACGCCTTCAGGAACGCCATGATGAGCAGAACCTTGACCAGATAACCGGACACCGCCGCCAGCATCATCGCGGCCGGTGAGATCCGGCCGGCCCAGGAGACCACGACCAGGCCGACGGTGAAGAACACCGCCACCAGCGCGAGGCCGATGCCCGCGCCGATCGCCCCCTGCACACCGGCGACGACACTCGCGACGACGATGGCCGGCAGGCCCGCTGCTGCGGTGAGCAGCGCCGCGCTCTTGAGCACGCGTATGTCGTTGGCCTGCATCGGAACTCCATGTGTCGGATATCAAGCGAGCGTTTGGTACCTCGCGGGGTGCGGTAGGGCAACCCTTGCTAGTGAAAGCTATCACAAGCTCCGGACTGCCACCTTTACCTGCCGTTTCTAGCGGTTACCATGCGCACGCGCGAGATCGGGCGGATCAGCGGCGAGTCGTGACATCCCGGTGACGGGTGGGAGAGGCCGCGTGCGCGCCCACACCCCGGTAGCGCATGGCGTCCTGCCTCGACCGCAATCTCGGCAGCGCCATCATGACCAGTACGGCCACGGCCAGCAGGACCGTCAGCGGGAACAGGATGAGCGGAACCCCGCCGATCGACAATCCCACGATGGCGAACGCGAACAGGAACGTCCACGCGTACATGATCAGGACGCTGCGTCGTTGCGAGTGGCCGAGGTCCAGCAGGCGGTGGTGGAGGTGGCCGCGGTCGGGGTGGAAGGGCGACTGCCCCGCTGAGGTACGGCGGATCACCGCCATGATCAGATCGGCCAGTGGCAGGACCATGACCGCGATCGGCAGCACCAGCGGCAGGATGACCGGGAACTTGTTGATCCCGGCGGCGGGCTCGACCGACGAGGTGATGGTGATCAGCGAGGTGGCGAGCAGGAGACCGATCAGCATGGCGCCGGTGTCGCCCATGAATATCTTCGCCGGATTGAAGTTGTGCGGCAGGAAGCCCAAGCACATCCCGATGAGGATGGCCGCGACCGCGGCCGTCACGTTGATGCGCGAGCCGCTACTGGTCTGCGACAGCGCGATCGAGTACGCGAACGTGGCGAGCGCGGCGATCCCGACGATGCCGGCCGCCAGGCCGTCCAGCCCGTCGACGAAGTTCACCGCGTTGATGACGACCACCACGATCAGGATCGTGAGGATGGTGCGGAGCTTGGCATCCGGACTGTAGGAACCTCCCCAGGATTGGGGCAGCGGCAGGAACGACAGGTTCATCCCGAAATAGACGAGGATGCCGCCCGAGGCGACCTGGCCGCCGAGTTTGACCAGGGCGTCCATGCCCAGCCAGTCGTCGAGGAAGCCGGTCAACACGATCAGACCGCCGGCGGCGAGCAGCGCGATCACCGTGTTCCCGGTCTGCCCGCTGCTGATCGCCGCACCGACGTGTTCGAGCTGAGTGGCCATGAGCAGCCCGGCCGCCATGCCGCCGAACATGGCGAGTCCTCCGAGGCGGGGCGTGGGCACCTTGTGCACGTCCCGTTCTCGAACCTCTGGCGCCGCACCGATCCGCAGTGCGAATGCCCGTACCGGCGGCACCAGGAGGTACGTCACCGCCGCCGTGACGAGCGCCAAGAGGAGATATTCCTTCACGGAACCCAGTTTCCCTGCATAGGCGGACACGTTGCGCAGGGAAAGCGACACCGACCGCCATTCTCACCGCGGGGATACACCGGATGCTTCGCGGTCAGCCCCTTTACCCTTCGAGGACAGACGTTAGCGCACCCTGGTCACTCCCGTGCCGCCCGAAGCCACACCGTCAGGAGAACGCGTGCGGCGCTCCCGTACCACCCGGCACCCAACGGGGGGTGTCCGCCGCCTGATCGCTGATGGCGGTGAGCACCGCCTGGCGGTACATGGCCAGCCTCTTGCGCCATTCGGTCAGGTCCTCGACGTAGCGTCCGGACACCGGCGCGTCCCATACGTCCCTGCTGCGCGCCATGGCGTACGGCTTGTCCAGTGATCTGGTGAGGCGGTCCATCTGCGGGAGAACCTGGAACCAGAGGTCCACGAGCTTCTGGTACTCGGGGTTGAACACCCAGCCCGTCGGCTGGCCGCCCGGAGAGAGCAACTCGGTGGTCGACGTGGTCGGCGGCTGCTCACCCGGTTGACGTGGTGTGGGCGCAGGCGGATCGGCGAACGTCACAGTCTGACCTCCCTCTGACCGGAGTCACCGGACACGCCGGACACGGCGGCGTCGTCGGGCGAGGTGTCCAGGTGGACCTCCACCACCACCGGCCGGCCGGGGTTCGGATCATGCCGAGTCCGGCCGCCGTCCGCGGGTGGGTCGCCCTGAGGATGACGGTCCTGGACGCGGCGGTCGTGGCCCTCGGGTGTTCCCGGCACCGAGTCCGTGCCGCCGGCGGCGAACGGATCCTCCGTCAGGTTGTCGGCAGGGGTGCCGACGTAGTCGCCCATCGGATCCCCCGGCGCCAACCCCGAGTGACTCGACGTCTGCCCCGGTTGGGCCGGCGCCTGGTTGGGTTGGACGGGTGTATGGTCCGGTTGGACGGCGTTCCCGGAGATCGCGGCTCCGGAGGCCGCCTGTCCGGAACCCGACTGTGCGGAACCCGTCTGTCCGGCGTTGCCGCCGCCCATATGACCGGTGCCCGTGTTGGCGGAAGCCGTGTTGGCGGCGTCGGAGGAGTGGGCGGGTTGGTTCGGCTCGACGATCCCCGGCGGACCGTCGGGGTGGGGGCCGGTGACCGTATGCGCGGCTTGGGCCCCGGCGCCAGGCGTGTCCATGATGCCGGGCTGATTCATCGGCGTGCTGACGACCTTGACCCCGTCCACCACGATCACCCGGCGACCTGCGGTCTGATCGACGTCGTCGGGATGGTCCTTGCGGGGGGTGTCGATGATCTGGGAGTCATCCCGGACCGGGACCCCGCCGGTGCTGCTCGCATCCTGCGCGGCATGGCCCGTCGTACCGGCTGTGTTCCCCGCGCCGGTCGAGGCGTTGCCGGTCGTGGCGGCGTCGTTGCCGGCGCCCACGCCCGGGGCCTGGGGCGTCGTCCCCTGACCGGCGCCGGTGGATGAACCGCCCGGGTATGCGGCATCGGTGTACGAGGCGTCGGCCACACCGGCGGTCGTGGTGGTGGCGCCCGGGGTGGCCGTGGGGGCGCCGCCGCCCGGGGCCGTACCGGCCGTTCCCGTGCCATTAGCCGTGGGGGTGCCCGTGCCGTTAGCCGCGGTGGCGCTTGCGCCGTTCGTCATGCCGCAGTGGCATACGCCGCCGCACTGGCAGGTCGCCGTTCCGCCGCCCGGCGCGCTCGCGTCGCCGGCGGGATCGCCCGCACCGACTCCGGCGGCGGGACTCGCGGCGCCGTTCGCGCCGGTGCCGTACGCGTTCGGATCGCCGGGCCGACTCGCTTGAGGATCGGGCTGCTGCCCATTCGGCTGGCTGACCGGATGCCCGGTGGTCTGCCCGCTCGGCTGGCTGACCGGATGCCCGGTGGTCTGCCCATTCGGCTGCCCGGTGGACTGACCGTCCGGCTGGCCCGTCGGTTGGCTGACGACCTGGTCGGTCGGTTGGCCGGTGGGCTGGCCGGTCGGTGTCGGTTGGCCGGTGGGCCGGCCGGTCGTCTGCTCGGGCGTCGGGCTCGCCGGCCGGTCGGCGGGTGCGGTCTCGGCGCCGCTCCGAGGGGGCTGCGACAGGGAACCTTCGACCACGCGGTGACTCTTGTCGCCGGTCTTCGCAGGGGTCGCGTCGTCGGCCGCGCTGTGCGTCGCCGGGGTCGCGCCGTGCGGCGTACCGCTGGGCGAGGTCCCGACGTGCTTCGTCCCGTTCCCGGGCTTGTCGTTCGTCCGGTGATCGTCCGCCTTTCCATCCACCTTGTCCGGTTTATGGTCGGCTTTGTGATCGGTCTTATCCGGTTTATGGTCGGCCTTCTGGTCCGGTTTGTGATCCACCTTGGCATCATCCGACGTGCGATCCTCAGGCTTCGGATCGTCCGCCGGCATGGTGATATCCGGCTCCTGATGAAACTTCTGGCCCTTGTCCTCGGTCGGCTTGCCGTTCCCGCTCCGCTGTTTCTCTTTCTTCTCCAGCAGGGTCAGCCGGCCGGTCACGTCCTTGACCATCGAGGTGCACGCGTCGGCCACCTGCGCCGGACGGTACGTCACATGCGCGGCGACCCCCGCCTGACGCATCAACCCCGTCACCCGGGCCTCGACGTCCTGCATCTCCCTGCCGGCCTGCTGGACCTCCCGCAGCAGTTCACGTACGAGCTTGGGATCCATTCCGTCGAGCTTGGCCAAGGCGCGCCTCCACAGAGATATCCGCGCACTTCACCGTAGCCTGACTGACGACGTTAATGAAGTCCGATAGCCAGAATGCATGAATGAATCGCCCCCCGACTCCCGTGCCCGCGATCTCGCGAAAACTCGCACATCCGGCCGTGAGCAGGGGGAGAAACGGGTTCTAGTCCTCGGTGGCGAGATAGCCCACGACGGGGCGGATCTTCTCGACCGGGATCGCGCCCTTGCGCAGCACCCGGGGAACGGCCGCCGTGAGGTCCACGATCGTGGAGGGCACGTTCTCGTCGCACGGGCCGCCGTCGAGATAGACCGACACCGAGTCGCCGAGCTGCTCCTCGGCCTGCTCGACGGTGGTCGCCGGCGGCATGCCCGACCGGTTGGCGCTCGACACGGCCATCGGACCGGTCTCCTTGAGCAGGTCCAGGGCGATCTGGTGCAGCGGCATCCGAACCGCGACCGTGCCCTTGGTGTCGCCCAGGTCCCACGACAGCGACCGGTTGACGCGCAGGATCAGCGTGAGCGGGCCGGGCCAGAAGGCGTCCATGAGGTCCTGGCCGTACATGCCGAGGCTCTCGACCAGCGCGTTGGCCGCCTTGACGGTGCCGACGAGCACGGGAACCGGCATGTCCCTGCCCCGCCCCTTGGCTTCGAGGAGGTCTCGTACGGCCGCGTGCACGAACGCGTCGCAGCCGATGCCGTAGACGGTGTCGGTGGGGATGACCACGAGATCCCCGTTTCCCACCGCCGTCTTCGCCGCGGCGATGCCCTCGGCTCGCCCGGCCTTGTCCACGCAGTCATACCGTCGGCTCACGTACCCATCCTTCCACTCTCGTCCTCGCCAGGAGGGCCGATCAGTCCTGTTCCAGGCGGGCGGTGACGAAGCGGTCCCGACCGGTCAGATCCTGACGGAGGCGCACGTCACGCCAGCCGTTCTTCTCCGGGAACAGCCAGTACACCGAGTTTCCCTGCTCGTCGGCGTGCTCGACGGCCACGAAACCGCCCGGCCGCAGCAGCCGCCGTGCCGTACGCTCCACGGCTCTCACCTCGTCGAGGCCGTCCTCGCCCGAGCCGTACAACGCGCGGGACGGATCATAGTCGCGCACCTCCGGGTCGCGCGGCACCGCACCCGGTGGGATGTACGGCGGATTGGAGATCACCAGATCCACCCGCCCGTCGAGCTCGGGCAGACAGTCGGCGAGATCCTCGGGATGGAGCGTGGTGCGGCCCTGTCCGTGCTCGAGGATGTTGCGCTTCGCCCAGCCGTACGCCAGGGGGTCGATCTCGACGGCATGCACCTGGGCGAGCGCGACCTCCTGCGCGATGGACAGCGCGATGGCCCCGGAACCGGTGCCGAGGTCCACGACGATCGGTGAGGCGACGTCCATCTCGCGCAGCCGGTCGATCGCCCAGCCCGCCACGATCTCGGTCTCCGGGCGGGGCACGAACACCCCCGGCCCGACCTCGAGCGACAGGTAACGGAAGTAGGCGCGTCCGGTGATGTGCTGCAGCGGCTCGCGGGATTCCCTGCGGGCGATGCCCTCCCAGAACCGCGCGTCGAAATCGGCGTCCTTGACCAGGTGGAGCCGGCCCCTGGACACGCCGTGCACGAAGGCCGCGATCTCTTCGGCGTCCGTACGCGGGGACGGCACGCCCGCCTCGGCGAGCCGGGCGGTCGCGAGGGCGATCTCATCGAGCAGGAAGGTCATGTCTCTTACGGCACGGTCTCTTGTGGCTCGGGGTCTCTCTTATGTCTGCTGCCGGGTTCCGACTTCGGTTGCCGTTTCGGCTCGGATCGGTCACGAATGAGCCGCGAGCTTCTCCGCCAGTTCCGCGTCCAACAAAGCCTGTATCACCGCGTCGAGATCACCATCCAGGACTTGGTCGAGGTTGTACGCCTTGTAGCCCACCCGGTGATCGGAGATTCGGTTCTCCGGGAAGTTGTACGTGCGAACCCGCTCGGAACGGTCGACCGTACGCACCTGGGACTTGCGCTCGGCCATGGCCGCGGCCTCGGCCTCCTCCTGCGCCATGGACAGGAGACGGGCGCGCAGAATGCGCAGGGCCGACTCCTTGTTCTGGAGCTGGCTCTTCTCGTTCTGACACGAGACGACCACGCCGCTCGGAATGTGGGTGATCCGGACCGCCGAGTCGGTGGTGTTGACGCTCTGCCCGCCGGGGCCGCTGGACCGGAAGACGTCGATCCGCAGGTCGTTCGGGTCGATCTGGATGTCGACCTCCTCCGCCTCGGGGTAGATGAGCACGCCGGCGGCGGAGGTGTGGATGCGTCCCTGGGACTCGGTCACCGGCACCCGCTGGACCCGGTGCACGCCGCCCTCGAACTTCAGCCGCGACCAGACGCCCTCCCTGCCCTTTATGGCGACCGTGACGTCCTTGTAGCCGCCGAGGTCGGAGTGCTGCGCGTCGATGATCTCGGTCTTGTAGCCGACCCGCTCGGCGTACCTGAGGTACATCCGGAGGAGATCGCCGGCGAACAGGGCGGACTCCTGACCACCCTCACCGGCCTTGATCTCCATGATGACGTCCTTGTCGTCGTTCGGGTCGCGGGGGACGAGGAGATGCGTCAGCTTCTCCTCCAGGCCCGGGATGCGGCCTTCGAGCTCGGCCGCCTCCTCCGCGAACGCCGGGTCCTCGGCGGCCAGTTCCCGCGCCGCGGCGAGATCCTGCCGGACGGCCTCCAGCTCCCGGTATGTGGCGACGATGGGCGTGAGCACCGCGTAGCGCTTGCCGTAGGTCCTCGCCTTGGCCTGATCGGCATGCACAGCGGGGTCGGCGAGCCGCAGTTCGAGGTCCGCGTACTCACCAATGATCTCGTCGAGGTTCAACTCTCACGCTCCTTTCCGCTACGTCCTCGGATGTCCGGCCTGGGGGCATCCCATCCCAATCACCAAGAACGCCGACCCGGACGCGGCCCTCGTAGATCGAGAGCCGCACCCGAGCCGGCGTCTGGGGATGAGCTACTTGCCCGTCTTGCCCTGGGCCTTCTTGCCGAAGCGCGCCTCGAAGCGGGCCACCCGGCCACCGGTGTCGAGGATCTTCTGCTTGCCCGTGTAGAACGGGTGGCAGGCCGAGCAGACGTCGGCGTGGATGACGCCGTTCTTCGCCGTGCTACGGGTGGTGAACGAGTTTCCGCAGGTGCAGGTCACCTGCGTGAGCACGTACTCCGGGTGGATGTCGGGCTTCATGTCCTCAGTCCTAACGCTAGGGTGCGGTCGCCGGGTCGCTTCTGTTCGTACGGCTGTGCCGTACGGTCTGCGCGCATCGGCACACCTCGCATGCGCGTGCGGGAACCGGTACCGCTGCGGTTCGGCTACCAGTGTGCCAGATCCTTCAACCCGACCAGGCCATGGGCTTATTCCTGCGGGCGAGATGAGCACGCGGAGCCTGGATGATCCTTAATGGGATCACTTACAAATGGGACAAATGTTCACACTTCGGTGGACGCTTAACACCTGTACCACTAGGCTGCAACCCTCAAACCCGACTTTTCCCTCAATTTTGCCAATGATAGGGGTAACCATGAGGAAGAGCCTGCGGCTCGCGTTGGCGGCCGCAACGGGGGTGGCGGTCTTCGCTACCGGTGCGGCCATCACCGTAGCCACCCCCGCCGGCGCCGTCTCCGCCGCCCTTCTGGCGGATAGCGCGGTCTCGGCCCCGAAGCTGGGTGGCGATCTCTTCATCCCGCCTTATGGCAGCGACAAGATCACCTTCACCTTTGACATCGAGGATCCGTACTACGCGGCCGCCGGTAAGGACCCCAGCAACAAGGACGTCAAGAAGGGCGACCCGAAGTACAAGGTCTGGGCGCGCTTCACCACGGACTCCAGCGCCTCGACCGTGTCCTGGCATGGCGCAGACGTCACCCAGCTCGGCAGTTCCACCGCGGCCACGCTCCCCACCAAGGCCACCATGTCGGGCTCGATCCCGGTGTCGTCGAGCGACAAGCCCGGGGACAAGTGGCAGCTCCAGCTTCTCCGGCTCACCGCCGACAAGTCCGAGCCCTCGGTGACGGACGACGCCTGGAAGTCCGCCGACACGCCGCTCACCTTCGACGTGAAGGCGGCCACCCGGGTGACGGGCATGCGGGTGGACCCGGACCCGATTTACCTGAAGTCGGGCAAGGAGATCGACATCTTCGTCGAGTTCCAGCTCGAGAAGTACGGCGACGAGAAGATCACCGACGTGCGTCTCGAGAGCAAGAGCTCGGACGACTACTACTCGCTGGGCACCGGTCTGGAGACGGACGGCAAGTCCTACCACGACTCCAGCGCGTTCGACTACAGCACCGCCACCGGCACCTGGGACTTCAAGGTCTCGGTCGAGCGTGGTTCCAAGAAGTACGCCTTCACCAAGAGCTTCAGTGTCTACAAGTCCGGCTCCTCGAAGGTCAAGTCGAAGATCAAGTTCTATGCCTCGCCGACCAAGGTGAAGAAGGGCAAGAGCACCAAGCTCTACGGCAAGGTCTACCGGGGCTCCAAGGCGTGGAGCAAGAAGTTCGTGAAGCTCTACTTCAAGAAGAAGGGCACCAAGAAGTGGAAGTTCGTCACCTATCTGAAGGCGACCTCCACCGGTAAGTTCACCAAGACCGTCAAGCCCAAGTACAACGGCTACTGGATCGTCACGGCGACCGGCACCGGCTACACGTACGGGACCAAGTCCAACATCAAGTACGTCAGCATCGTGAAGAAGAAGTAGCCGGCCGAGCCCTCGGCCACCTCGTCAGGCCCGTACGGATGTTCCGTACGGGCCTGACGCCTCCCGTACCGTCTCCTGGCAGGGGGCAGGCGAACGCCCCGTACGGCCAGGCCGTACGGGGCGTCGTCCGATCTCAGGCGGTGTCAGTCGCGGTCGTTGCTGACCGTGGTCTTCTGCACCTGGAGCAGGAACTCGGCGTTGGACTTGGTCTCCTTCATCTTCTCGATGAGGAGCTCCAGCGCCTGCTGCATGTCGAGGGCGTGGAGGACGCGGCGGAGCTTCCACACGATGGACAGCTCCTCCTTGCCCATCAGGATCTCCTCCTTGCGGGTGCTGGACGCGTCCACGTCCACCGCGGGGAAGATCCTCTTGTCGGCCAGCGACCGGTTGAGCTTGAGCTCCATGTTGCCGGTGCCCTTGAACTCCTCGAAGATCACCTCGTCCATCTTCGAGCCGGTCTCGACCAGCGCGGTGGCGAGGATCGTCAACGAGCCGCCGTTCTCGATGTTGCGGGCGGCGCCGAAGAAGCGCTTCGGCGGGTAGAGAGCCGTGGAGTCGACACCGCCGGACAGGATGCGACCGCTCGCCGGCGCGGCGAGGTTGTAGGCGCGGCCCAGCCGGGTGATCGAGTCGAGCAGGACGACCACGTCATGGCCCAGCTCGACCAGGCGCTTGGCCCGCTCGATCGCCAACTCGGCGACGGTGGTGTGGTCCTCGGCCGGCCGGTCGAAGGTCGAGTGGATGATCTCGCCCTTCACCGTCCGCTGCATGTCGGTGACCTCTTCCGGACGCTCGTCGACGAGGACGACCATCAGGTGGCACTCGGGGTTGTTGCGGGTGATCGCGTTGGCGATCGCCTGCAGCACCATCGTCTTTCCGGCCTTGGGCGGCGAGACGATGAGGCCGCGCTGGCCCTTTCCGATCGGCGAGACCAGGTCGATGATCCGCGTGGTGAGGATGTTCGGCTCGGTCTCCAGGCGGAGGCGCTCCTGCGGGTAGAGCGGCGTGAGCTTGTTGAAGTCGGGCCGCTGACGGGCCTGCTCCGGCTCCATGCCGTTCACCGAGTCGAGGCGGACGAGCGCGTTGAACTTCTCGCGGCGCTCCCCCTCGCGCGGCTGCCGTACGGCGCCGGTCACGACGTCGCCCTTGCGCAGGCCGTGCCTGCGGATCTGCGCCAGCGAGACGTACACGTCGTTGGCCCCCGGCAGGTAGCCGCTGGTCCGCACGAACGCGTAGTTGTCGAGGATGTCGAGGATACCCGCGATCGGGATGAGGACGTCGTCCTCGCTGATCACCGGCTCGCCGCTGTCGAAACGGTCACGCCCGCGGCGGTTGCGCTCGCGGAACCGGCCGCGCCGGCCGCGACCGTCCTCGCCCTGGTGGTCGCTCCTGCTGTCGCCGCGGCCGTTCTGGTCGTGGCTCTGCTGGTCGCGGCCACGGCTCTGGCCGTCGCCGGAGTCGGCCGCAGCCGCGCGCTGGTCGGACCGGCCGTCGCGGCCGTTACGACCGTCGCGACCGTCCCGCTCCGAGCGGTCGCGCCGGTCGCCGCGGGTACGCCGCTCGCGCCGGTCGCCGTTGCGCTCGGACCGGCCATCGGTGCGCGTGTCGGCGGTGTCCGCATGCGAATCGGCCGTCGTCGCCGATGAGGCGGCGGACGACTGGCCGGCCGCACTGTCGGCGGGAGCGCTGACCACGGCGGGCGCGCTCGCCACCGGTTCGGGCGCGGCGGGCCGCTCCTCGCGTTCTGCGGCGGGCTCGGTCACGGTCGGCTGCGCGGCGACCGGCTCCGCCGTCACCGCCTGCGCCGCGGCCGGCTCTTCGGTGGCCGCGGGCTTCGCGGTGGCGCGGGAACGTTCCCTGCGGCCACGAGCAGGTCGTTCTGCGGCCGGAGTCGCGGCAGGGGCCGCGGTCTCGGCGGACTTCGGCTCGGCGGCGGCCTGTCCCGGCTCACCCGGCTTCTCGCCCTGCCTCTCCTGGATGGCCGCGATGAGTTGGCTCTTGCGCATCCGTCCGATCCCGGTGATGCCCAGGGTCGACGCCAGAGCCTGCAGCTCGGGGAGCACCATGGCGGCGAGGCCGGTGCCGGAGCGACGACGTCGGGCTGGGGCGCTGGTGGGGGTGTCGCCGGCGGCCTGGCCGTCGGAGAGGAGTTCGGTGGTGTCGCTCAACTAAGGGTCCTTCCCAGGGGTCGGGCGCCAGAATCATGCGTCCAGGCGTCCCGGTGGTGCGACCCGGCGGGACAGACCGGGCCGGGCTTGACGAGTCTCATGTGTCGATGACCCTCGGGACTCGCAAGCGGTAGGTGCCCGGGGGACTTCCCCCGGATTGCCGTCACCAACCAGATGTCTTGGTGGATCGAACGCGCATGTCTCCGAGAACCCCGCCTCTCACCAGGCCGCTCGGAAGCGGGCCGGCTGAAGGTAACGGCTTCGGGAAAATCGCCCTGCCCGCGTCGAAGGACGCGAAGCGAAGTGCAGCGATGTGCGAATGACAAGCACGCACCCAACACGGGGGCACCTGGTGCGGCTATCAGCCTAACATCACCAGCGCGCACAACTATTCCCTGAAGGTCGAAGAGGCATCAGCGTGTCTCGGGAAACCGAACGTACGCACCACGTGGGTCGACGTTCATTGGCTGGATGTGCCAGTCATTACCCACTTTAGGTGCGATCAAATCCTCGACGTCCCGCGTCACGAACACGAGAACTGTGGGACCGGCCCCCGAGACCACTGCGGGCACACCGGCGGCGCGAAGGCTCCGTACCAGTTCCGCCGTGCCCGGCATCGCGGGAGCGCGGTGGTCCTGGTGAAGACGGTCTTCGGTACCGGCGAGCAGCAGGCCGAGTTCCGGCCGTTGTGTGAGCGCCGCGACGAGCAACGCCGCGCGAGCCGCGTTGGCCGCGGCGTCCGAATGCGGAACGTCCTTCGGCAGCAGCCCCCGCGCCGCCTCCGTTGACAATCGGAAGCCCGGGATCAACGCGATCGGGCGGACGTCTTCATGCGGCGACAGTTTCACCATACTCGCTGTTCCGGACTGGTCCGTCCACGCGATGGTGAGTCCGCCGGCCAGGCAGGGGGCCACGTTGTCCGGATGCCCCTCCAGCTCGGTGGCCAGCGCGAACACCTCACCCTCCGGCATGGGCCGTACGGCTTCCGTCTCGCTTCGCGCACCGGCGGTGCGTGCGACGACGGCGGGGGCCAGGGCACGTGCGGCGAGGATGCCCGCGCAGATCGCGGCCGAGGAGGAGCCGAGGCCACGCGCGTGCGGGATCCGGTTGTGGCAGCGCAGCCGGATCCCGGGCGGCTGGGCGACGCCCATGCGGTCGAACGTGGTCCGCATGGTCTTGACGATCAGGTGGCCCTCGCCCCGGTGCAGTTCGTCCCCGTCCGCGCCCTCCCCCTCGATCTCGACCCGCACGTCCTCCAGGAACGCGCCGTCCGCGTCGAGCACGGCGGCCTCCACCTCGTCGTACAGATCGAGCGCGAGGCCGAGGCTGTCGAATCCGGGGCCGAGATTGGCGCTGGTCGCCGGCACCCGGACCACGACGCCGTGACTATCCGTCATTCACACAGTTCCATTCATGTCGGATCGACGAACGGGGGCGTCAGGTGGCACGGACGCACGGGCGAGGCCCGGGACCGAACCGGACCGGGCATCCCTGGGCAGGAGCAGGGCAGGCCTGGGCGGGGGCGGGGCAGGCCTGGGC
>BCRI01000131.1 GCA_001552515.1 Sphaerimonospora mesophila NBRC 14179 = JCM 3151 | reverse complement strand
CCGAAGACGCCGAGGGTAACCCGATCATTACCAAGCCCCGGCACCTCATGTCCGACGCCAACGGTGAGTTCCCCATCGGTTCCCTAAACAAGTGGGAGACGAGCGTGCTCGAATCGGAGATGGCGCAGCCTGGGTTCCTCGCCTGGTACCGCAACCCCCAGCGCGCCTCCAGCGACTCTCTTGCCATCCCCTATAAGGACGGAAAAGGCAGTTGGCGGCGCATGTGCCCCGACTTCATCTTCTTCCACGGCGATGAGTCTGATGTGAAGGTCTCCATCGTCGATCCGCACGGCTTCCACCTCGGCGACGCCCTGCCGAAATTGCGGGGCCTCGCCGACTTCGTGGGTCAGTACGGCGACGAGTTCCACCGTGTTGAAGCCGTCGCTGAAATGAGAGACAAGACCCTTCGCGTCCTCGACCTCAAGGTCGACTCGGTCCGACAGGCCATCCACGATGCAGACGACGCCGAGCAGTTGTACCTCAGCAACGCAGCCAGCAACTACTGGTGACAGGCGTGCACGAGAACGGCCTCAAGGGCGCACGCATAGCGTGCGGCCAGGCGTCGGGCCGCGATGCGGCGCGAAACGCCGTCTTGACCCTTAAAAGCACAATTCGGCGAGCTCTGCAGATGCGTCGGGGAGCTGGGCGTACGGCTCCTCGAGGGCGGCGTCCATGTCGGATCGCTTCATATGTCTTTCGTGAAGGAATCGTCGGCGGCCCGCGCCCCCGAAGCAGGCCGCCGACGAGCTGGTGTTACTTGTTGACGGCGTTCTTGGCGTCCTTCGCCGGGCGGAACCGGAACGCCCACCGGCCAGGGATGTTGACCGTGTGGCCGTTGTTCGGGTTACGTGCCTCGCGGCCCTGCTTGTAGACCCGCTCGAAGATGCCGAGCCCGCCGATGCGGACCTCGTCGCCGCTGGCGACGGTGCCGACGATGATGTCGATGAACGCCTCGACGCTCCGCTGCGCGGCCGCCCGCGATGGGGCGTCGGTCCGCTGGCGGAATTCCTCGATGAGTTCCTTCTAGTTCATGCCGCTCCCCCGATGTGACGGTTCTGCTGGACAACCGTAGAGCACGCTGGACTCATTTGACACGCCTGGTGCGTCAGTGTCCGGCTCCATTGCCCTTTCAGATCAGGGCCAGTTGTTCGTGCTCGGGCTCGGGCTCGGGGCGGGTGGGGCGGACCGTGCGGGACGCCTCCACCGGAGCTGGTAGCGGCCGTCGTACCGGTCACCAGTCAGGGCCGCCACGTCCACCAGGTCCGGAGCGTGGTCGAGCAGCAGCCGCCAGGTCCAGCCCAGGACGGACGGTAGGTGCTTGTCAGGGCCGTTGGTGAGGAGCGTCCCGTCCGCCGAATCGGCCTCCATCACGGCGGCCGCGTACCGGTCACGCTTGAGTGAGTTGACCCGCCCGACGTGGACCCACCGGCCGGCCGCGGCCGCCGCGCGAGCGAGTACGGCCGCGGCTGGGCTGAGTTTCCAGGACGTCGAGCCGCCGACGAAGAAGCAGTCGAAGTCGTCCCAGTCCCAGTACGGGCAGAACTCCATGTAGTCCTGGGCGACGAGCGCGACGGGGTAGCCCATGTCGCGGATGCGCTGCAGGAACGGGTACGACCTGCTGACCGAGTCGAAAGCGTTGCCGACGACGTCAGGTGCGGTCGCGAACAGGCACCGGTCGGCGTGCTCGGCACGGTCGGTCAGCCACCGCATGTACGCCTCGTCGCCGACGTAGTTGCTGCCGAAGATGCCGGAGTCGGCGGCCCACCAGCCCTCCTCCGGGATGCGGTTCCCGGAGGAGGGCGTGAGGATCGCACCCAGCCGGCCCGCGTGGATGTGCTCACGGATACGACCGGTGGACGGCGGCGCCAGGTACAGCGGGGCGTGCACGGGTTACCCGAGCTGGCGGGAACCGGTGTAACGGCCGGTCTCGGGGTCGAACTCATCAACCCGCTCGTGGTTGTTGTGCTCGATGATCGGATACAGCCAGGCGTGCATCAGCGGGTTGAGCCGCACGGCAAGCACCTGGTCGAGCTCCCGGAGGTCGATGCCGCGCTCGCCGGACCTCTTGGCCTGCATCCAGAGCCGACAGACCTGCATCATCGCGTCGGCCAGGGCCCGGGTCGGGGTGCCTTCGCTGTAGTCCTCGGTGAGCTTTTCGAGTAGCTTCACCAGGTCCCAGAACTGCAGGAACGGGTTGTAGCCGAGGAACGGCGGCAGGATGCGGTAGTGCCCCCACTCCATGTCCTCGTTGAGGAGGCACACGGTGTTGTCGCGGCGGCTGCCGGTGCCCTGGATGACGTGCCCGCGGCCCATCCGGGTTGAGAACGGGGTGATGGAGCGGCGGTGGATGTTGTGCTCGCGGCACAGTTCCAGCAGTTCGTGCCGGGTGCCGTGGATGATGTTGTCGCCGTCGAGGTGGACGAAGTCCAGGTGAACATGGTCGTAGGTGGGCAGCCACGCAGGCTGTCGCATGAGGTCTCCTCGGGTCGCGGGGTTTGGGTGGCCCAGCCGTACGGCTGGGCCGAGGACGGGTGTGGTCAGGCGGCAGCGCGCTTGGCAGGGTGGCCGAGCTGCTTGTCCGCGTCGTACGCGGTGCAGCCGTCGCACTTCGCGCGGTCGGGGGACGGCGGGTCCTGCACGGTCAGTTCGCAGGTCAGGGCGTGAACGCAGTGCGGGCAGACGTTCTTGACGTGGGGGTTGCGCCACCACTCGCCGTAGATGTGGGCGCCCTCCATGCGGTCCCGCATGAACAGCCAGCCGCAGAAGGTGTAGGCGTGGAGCCCGCCACGGCCGTTGCCGTAGCTGATCCAGTTGTTGTACTCGGTGATGACGTGCTTGGTCTGGCCGGATTCGAGGTCGATCGCCACAGTGAGTTCTCCTTGATCGGGGTTGGGTGGCCCCGCCGTACGGCGGGGCCGGTTAATTGCGGTACCGCTATCAGGCTGCGAGTGGAGCGGCGAACCGCTCCATCTCCTCGCCGATGATCGCCTCGACGACCGCGCAGGTCAGGACCTCAGCCATCGGCGGCGGTACGGCGTTGCCGATGAGCCGGACCTTGTCCCGCTGCGACTTCGCGACGAACTGGTAGCCCTCGGGGAACGACTGAGCGCGCCGCAGCTCGTCGAGCTTGAGCATCCGGAACAGGATCGAGGCGACGTCGATCTGCCCGTCCGGGGTGAGCAGCGCCCACCGGTCGCGGGTCGGGAGCGTGCCGACCGGCTCCGACACCGCGTTCACTCTGCCGTTGCCGTAGTACGACATCAGCAGCGGCTCCAGCAGTCCAGTCAGGGTGACCAGCGATTGGTGCCCCGTCTGGGTGATGGTCCGGACCGGCTCGTCGAACGTCGTGCAGTGCTCCCGCCCGTCGCCCTTGCTGCCGTTGTTCCTCATCACGAACCCGGCCGGGACCTCGAAGTCCGGGGGGATGCCGAGGCCGTGGTGGAACCCGCCGGCCGTGACAGCGTGCGCGGGGTCGTCGAACACCGGCCGCGACTTGAGCGCGTCACCGCCGCCCCGCATCGGGAACATCAGCGGCTGCTGCCCGTCCGAGCGGGTGACGAACGCGTGGTTGGAGCCGTCCGCCACGAGCGTCGCGGTGGGGTCGGTGTGCGGGTTGGTGTTGCGGGCCCGGCCGGACCGCAGCAGCGTGAGGAACGAGTCCGGTTGGAATGCCAGCGCCGACTCCAACCTGGTGGTCTGCGTCCGGATCGGCTCGCCAGTCGTTTTGGCCTGCTTGCCGTCGCGGCCTTCGCAAGGCACGACCAGGGCGTTCGCCTCGCGCGTCGTGAGCGTGCGGACCAGCTCGTCCGCCCCGGAGGTGTCGTTGTTCCACGTGCCGCCCGCGGGCGCCAAGAACGGCTTGATCCAGTGCTCCTCGACCCCGGCGCGGACACGGGCGATCGTCGCGGGGGCGAGGCCTTCGGGCTTGTCCTTGGTCTTCTTCCGCGACCCGATCGGCGTGCCGAGGTCGGTCCAGTCGATGCACGCCGCCGCGGGCAGCACCGGCGGTTCGACCATCTGGCCCTTGCAGCGCAGCTCGGGGCAGACGTAGTAGTACTGGCCGTTCTTCGGGCCGTAGACGCCCATGTCCTGGCCGGGGACCTTCCACGCCTGCTGCGCCTGAATCCAGCCGCCGTGGCGGGGGCAGTACGCCCACGGGTCGAACCACTTGCGGTAGTTCGGCAGGCGGCCAACGGACTCGTGGACCCCGGCGACGAGCAGCCGGTTCCGTGACTGCGGGGTCATGCCGAGGGTTCGGCCCTGGACGTGCATGGCGTTGATCGCGATGACCCGGATGTGGTAGCCGAGTTTCCGCATCTCCCGGCACCAGCGGTCCCAGTACGCCCAAAGCCGGGCTTCCTTGACGTTCTCCACCCCGAAGCCGAGGACGGGCCGACCGTACTTGGTCTGGCAGTGCCGCAGGTAGGTGACGACCTCCTCCATTAGGGCGCGGGAGCGGATGCCTGCCTTCTGGTCTTCGGTGAGGTCGTCGAGGTCGTCTGCCCACAGTGCGAGCTGGTTTTCCTTGTCGAACCACCGCTTGTCGCCCCGCGCGCCCGAGAAGCGTGGACATGCCGGCGAGGCCCAGAAAAACGGGGCGTAGGGGAACTTCTCGATGGCGTCTGCCTGCTGGACGTCGCCGAGCCAGAAGTCCACCTCGGGGTGGTTGGCGACGTAGGTCCACTTGCAGGGTTCGGCGTGGTTGGCTGCGAAGCGGGGTTTCACCCCGGCTGCCAGCATTCCGGTTCCTGAGCCTCCGCCACCGGCGAACATTTCGGTGGCCCAGAGGTCGTCAACGCCGACAAAACGGTTAAGCATGTGCGTCCTTCGTACGAGGGGAAGGCCCCGCCCGTCGCCGGGGCGGGGGCCGTAGGATTCGGGGGCGCGAGCCCGATAGGCGCGGGCTCGCGCTGTTACTGCTCGGCGGGGATGACCACGACGACCGTGGCGGCGTTCGTCGCCGGGGCGAACGAACCCGCGGGCAGCGCCTCGATTGAGCCGCCGCGGTCCTCCACCAGGGTGCGGAACCGCTCGGCCGTCTTGGAGGTGTGGAACACCACCCCGGTGCCCATGACCGCGACCAGACGGCCACCGGGCTTGAGGAAGCTCAGCGCGTGGGTGACGTGGAGGATGTCCTTGCCGCCGGAGAACGGCGGGTTCATCACGATCCGGTCGTATGTGCCGACCTGCGCCGTGTCCGTCTCCAGGAAGTCGTGGCGGTAAATCATGGTCGCGCCGGGGACGCGGGACGCCAGGACCTCAACGAGGTTGTTGTCGATCTCAACGCACGTCACGATCGCGCCCACCTCGACGGCGGCCGCCGCGATGTTCCCCGTCCCGGCGGACGGCTCGAGGACGGTCATGGCGCGCTCGATCTCGGCGAGCTCCATCAGCTTGTCCACCACGGCGGGCGGGGACACGAACGCCTCCCGGTCCCGGCCGACGCGCACGTTATCGGCCAGCTTCGCGGCCGCCTGCAGCTTCTCGGTGTCGATTTTCGGCACCTCGACCTTCGGCCTGGCCGGGACCTTCTTCCCAGGCTGATTCGTCGCGATGACGGCCGGCCCGTCCTCGCCGTGCGGGCACTCGACGGCGCGGATGTCGGTGTACTTCACCTTGTCGGGATAGGAGTAGCCGGACTCGACGGCGACGGTGACCTTGTTGACCTTGACCACGGTGCGCGCCCGAATCCCCCAGTAGTGCACGACGTCGCCGACGTGCACGTTGTGCTTGCCCCACTCGACGTACTCGCCCATCTCGACCGCGGCGGCGAGCTGCGCCCGGTCGTATTCAAGCTGGTTCTCCAGCTGGGACTTGCGGGCGAGCAGACTCTCGCGGTGGTCGCCGGTGGCAGCCTGGTGGGTCTCGATGTAGTACGGCTGGCCCGCGTGGTCGAGGTGCCTGCGCTCGTAGCCGTCTAGCGACTTGTTGATCTTGCGCAGCTCGGCCTCGGCCGTCTTGATCCGGCGCGCAGTCACGGCCGGGGTCGCGGAGCGGCGCATCTGGTTGCCGACCGCGTTGGCGCGGCGGGCCGCGTCCTGCGCCTTGTCGTTCTCGCCGATGCTCTTACGCATCGCCTGGTCCATCCGCTTCCGGTCGGCGCGGGCGCCCCGCTCGGAGTGGTGGCCGACCAGGATGGGCTGGCCAGCCGCGAACCGCTCACTGATCTGGTGCGCCCGGTCGTGCGCAGCCGACGCCGCACCGGCGTGCCGGTCGGCCTTCGCCGCCAGCGCGTCGCGGCGGTCTTCCAGCCGGTCGGCCTTGTCCGCCAGGACCTGGGCGCGGTCGCGGAAGTTGTCGTCGATCTCGACCTTGACCTCGAACCCCGCCTTGCGCAGGGCCTCAGCCGCCGCCTTGATCGCCCACCGGTCGGCGACCTGGTCACGCGAGTTGCGGAGCCCGATCATGCGGATGGAGGGGAAGAACTTGAAGTTGCCGTTCTCGTACTTGCGGATGATGTCGTACACGCCGTCGCCCTTGCGTGTGCCGTAGACGAGGGTGCCGTCTTCGTGGGTGTGCCTGATGGTGATCAAGATTCCTCGTTTCATGGGGAAACAGCGCAGGGCGGCGCGATGGCCGCCCTCCGCGAATGGGGTTGGTCAGGTGGTGGTGAGCCAGCCCTGGTCCCAGGGCAGGCCGAGGTCTTCGGCCCACATGCCGAGCTGCTCGGGCACCTCGGCCGCGACCTCGTTGAAGTCGTAGCCGTGGTCAGCGACCAGGCCCCGGAGCTTGGTGATGACCTCGGCGGGTGTGATCGGGACGAGCAAGGTCGCGTCGTCAGCACGCCACCGCTTGGCGAACTGGTCGTACGGCCCGGCGGCGTAGAAGATCCCGCAGAAGAACAGGCCGTCCCAGGTGACGCTCCCGAACAGCGGGCGCGGCGCGTTCACGACGGCCCAGCCGTTGTCGTTGATGTCGTTGGCGTGCTCTGCGGGCCAGGTCCCGGCGAGGACGTGCCGAGTGCGGCGCAGGACGATGTCACTCATCGCCGTCGTCCTCGCCCTCGTCCTTGATCTGCTCCTGTAGGACCTCGATGGCGAGCGCTATGGGCGGCTTGCTGCCGAGCCGGGGCGCGAACACCGCGCACGACGTCGGGCACTGGGTGGTGCGGTCCTCGGGGCCGGTCGGGACGGTGCCGCAGTGAGGGCACTGCTCGCGCGGCACGGTCTGGGTGACGTCGAACGTGCCCTTCTTGACGTAGTACTTGGGGCGGCGCGGCTTGGTGGACTGCCAGCCCTCGGCGGCCAGCTCCTCCTCCCGCTGCTTCTCCTCCTCGGTCTGCTTCTTCCGGCCGATACGGCGGAAAGTGCCGAGCGACGTGGCGCCCTCGGCCACAACCCGGCCCTGTCCGAGCCAGTAGGTGAAGCCGCCGCAGTGGACGAGCGGGCGGCGCTGCGCGGCCAGCAGCGCGACGTTCTGCAGCGAGTAGCCGGGGTCGTCGCTGGCCGGGTCGTACTTCCAGCCGATGCTCGCCGCGATCGAACGGAACAGCTCCAGCTCGGCGGGGTCGGACAGGCACAGCACGGCGTAGTTGTGCAGGGCCTCGTTCGCGGCCGCGCGGCTGGAGGTGTCGCGCTCGCGCATGGCCGGGGTGACCTTGCGGCTCTTGCGGCCCTTGGCAGGCTTCTTCTTGGTGGTCGCCATGCGGTGTGTTCTCCTTCTGCGTTGGTAATTCCCGTACCGCTATCAGCGAGTCAGGAGTGGATGACCTCGTAGCCGCCCGGCAGGGACACCATGCGGAGGCACTGGCCGCACTGGTAGCCCTCGGACTCGAAGGTGTGGTCGCCGAGGCTGCCCTTGATGACGCCGGGCTCCTCCCCGACCGACAGCTGGTTGTCGCGGGTCGCGACGTCCAGCTCGAAAATCTGGTCGGCGGCGCCGCAGTCGCCGTACGGGCAGACGAGGTGCCCGTCCTCGATGAGCACGGGCATTTCGTCGTTCTGCTCGGGAATCACGGCCTCACAGCAGGCCGAGACGATCGTGCCCTGGGCGTCGCCGCGGGTGATGATGCCCGAGGTCTCCCCGCACTTGGGGCACGTGGCACGGGCCGGTGTGATGATGTCGGTCACGGTTCCTCCGTTGGTTGCGGTACCGCTATCGGCCCCGCCGCCACGGCGGGGCCAACGCGGTGATTACAGGCTGGCCGGGGTCCCGGCGGGGGTGATCTCCCAGGCGTAGAAGTCGCACACCGTGTCGTACTCGTGCTCCCGCAGACGGTAGGACTGGTTGCGGGTGTACTGCACGACCGTGCGCTCCGAGCCGCCTGCGACCACCGTGTCACCGGGCCCGAACACCCGGCTCACCGCCGCGGCGGGCACCTCGACGTAACTGTCCACGCGGTCGGGCCGGAAGAACACCCGGTCGTCGGCGGGCAGGCCGACGACGACGCCGAGGGTGCCGTCTTCCAGACGCGCCCGGTCGTACCGCTTGAGGTCGCTCACGCGGGCCTCCTCCTCGGCGCGGACGTGCGTGGTGTACGGCTCGCCCACGCTGCCGTCGTCGTAGCGGACGACCAGCCGGACCTTCACCTCGTCATCGGGGACGATGTTCTCCACCACGCCCGTCTTGTCGCCCACGACGACCCGCTGGCCACGGTGGAACGCCGACATCTGCGCCCGGTTGCCCCGCAGGTACCGGGTCAACTCCTCCAGCGACAGCATGATGGCCGGGCCGAGGTCGCCGGGCCGCTGGATCGCGGCCGCGAACGCGGTCTGGCCCTGGCAGCCGACGACGACAGCCCAGTTGTCGCGGGTCAGGGTCAGCTCGGTGACGCCCTGCTCGTCGGTCAGGCTGGTGGCGATGCCCCAGCCGCATAGGTTCGCCTTCGTGGTGATCGCGGTGCGGCTGGTGGACGGGTTGACGTGGGGGCGGATCTTCCTGGTCATCGGTTTCCCTTCCTCGGGATGGAGTCCGACACGGCACGCGCCGTGTCGAAGATGGAGGTGTCCAGGTCGGTCGGGGCGCCGCAGTAGCACTGGCCGACGATGGCGATGCCGCCGCGCAGGTCGAGCCACCACCGGTTGGCGGCGGGCGGCATGATCTGGTCGAACAGCAGCGCGGCGACCTGGTTGCGTTTCCGGTCGCCGGGGTGGGACAGCCGGCCCACGATGAGTCGGACGGCCGGGTATTCCTCGGTCTCGGTGATTTCGGTGTCGGTGTCGGTGTCGCCGAGGGTGAGCGCGCCGGACAGGTAGGTCAGGTCGAGCCGGTCGCCCTCGGATGCGAGGGGCAGCAGCACCCGGTGGCCAGGGTTGAGGTCGGCGGTGAGGAGAAGCCCGGTCACGGTGCCGCTGAGGCCGTAGGTGGCGGTGGTTTCAGTCATGGGTGGCGTAGTACTCCTCGAACATGGCGGTCGCCTCGTCGTCTGCGAGGTTGGCCGCCTCAGGGTTTTTGATCTTCGCGGTGGTGTAGTGGCTGTTCGCCGCCGTCCAGGCGGCTTCCATGTCGTCCTCGGCGCGGATCGCGACGAACGCCGCGTCTTCATAGGTCGGGAAGGGCTCGCCGTAAGGGATGGACTGCTCGGGCCGGCCGTTCTCGATAGCGGCGCGGGCAGCGTCGAGCGCTACCTGCATCGGCAGGATCGAGCGGACGACCCGCAGGTAGGCATTAGCGTCGGGGTTTCCGGTGGCGACCAGGACATCACGCTTGCCGCGCGTGTGGCGCATGGTGGTGGTCCTTTCAGCCCGTGAGGTTGTCGGCGCCATGCTGTTCCCCGTTGCAGGGGCAGTCGCAGACAGGGCCGCGCGCGGAGCGGCATCGGCCGTCGCACCGCTTGTCGGGGTTGGGGCCCTTGCTGGTGTCGAGCTGCTGCCAGCGGAGCAGGACCTTGTGTTCGGGGCAGCGGGGCCGGTCGTCGGGGACCTCCTTGTCCCACCAGCGGGCCTCGTGGTGCATGTAGTCGTAGACGTGGAAGAACGACCACCAGCGGCTGCCGGGCATGCCGGGGTGGGTGGCGAGCGGCGCGAGGTAGGTGTGGACAACGCGGTACCCGTTGTCACGGTCGGTGTGGCGTCGGGCCGGCGTGTTCATCACGGCGCGGTGCTTGCAGCCTTTAGCGAGGCATTTGCCGAACATGCGGGTGGTTTCGAGTTCCACGTTCTCTCCCTGAATGACGACGGCCCCGCGACGGTGGGTCGCGGGGCCGGTGCCGTGATGCCGATTTCGGTTCCGCTATCGGCGCGCAGTGCGGTCGGTTTTTCGTGGTGCTACAGCAGTAGACTAGCACGTACAACGCACCGATATAGACATTTGCGCTACCGGTAGCGATCTCCGTAGATCACAATTCGATCACGAACGTAGTATGTCGTGCCGGTCCCGGTTCGGCGGCCGCGGGGCGGGCTCGAGAGCGGGTCAGCGGCCGAAGTGCTTCTTCTTGCAAACGGGCCCGATTCCGTCCCTGATGCTCTGCAAGTCAGTCAGCAACCGGAAGCACATGCAGCAGATGCCGTACTCCTTGCCGAAGCCGGTGGCGTCGTCCTCGGTGATCCGGTCTGCCGGGGTGAACCGCGACGGCCGCAGCAGCGCGGCGTACCGCCGCACCTTCCCCGCGACGACCGCGATCCGCTTCACCCGCAGCACACCGCTGCCGGACCGCTTGATCTCGTAAATCTCACCGTCCTTCTTGTAGACACCCGGCTCGACACTCACCCCGGTCGGCACGACGGGCTTCGGCTTGTACGGCTGGCGCAGCAGCGACTTGATGACGGCGGACATGTCGCGGGTGTTCGCCTTCGCCTTCAGCAATTCCACTGACTCGGGCGTGAGGTAGTGGACCCGCTCGCCGAGCAGCCTGTCGAGCAAGTCCTTCTGCTCGTCGGTGGCGGGCCGGGGCTTCTTCATGGCGGTGGTGGCGCTCATGATGCTGGTCTCCTAAATGACCGGTTGTGGTGCGTTACGCTGTGATGCACTGGGCCTCCCGTTGTGGCGACGGGGAGACCGGGCTTTTGTGGTGTTGGGACGGCCGGGCCTGTGGCGGGCCCGGCCGTCGCGGTTTCAGCGGACGGGCAGGACCCGGATCGCCTGCTCGTTGACAACCTCGACCCACACGCCCTCGGGCAGCGGCATCGGCTCGAACTCGATCGCGCAGCCGTAATCGGACATCCCGCCGTGACGGACCAGGAACGCCCAGTCCGGCAGCTCGTCCGACCAGACGATGACCCGGCCGGCTCCTTCGTCCCAGCCCGCGTCCATGACCTTCGGCGCGTAGTCGGGGTCGCCGAGGAAGTGTGCGGCGATGCGGTCCGCGACGTCCTGGGCGACCTCGTCGGTGACCCAGCCGTCCACCTGGTCGATCGCCGCGCACCGCGACTCGTGCTCGCCGATCTGCTTGCCGGTGGCGTCCTCGGCGATGTACGCCCGGAACTCGTCGTTCCACCACACGCGGCCGATGTGCTGCCCGTCGCGGTAGACGAGGATGTTCAGGCCCTTGACCTTGAGCTCGACGTTGCCCGCGCTGGTGCTGGTTTCCTGCATTGCTTTCTCCTTGAGATGCGGCGGCCCCGCACCCGTGGGCGGGGTGCGAGGCCTGGTCGGATGGGGTTGCGGTTCGCTATCGGTTGGCGGGGGTGGCGAGCATCGCGTCGAACATCGAGACATGGTTGACCATGGCGTAGTGGATCGCCTCGTCGGCCATGCGGCGGCCCCAGTCCATCTCGCGCAGGACCTTGATCAGGGCCTCGCGGACGTCTCCGTAGGCGCCGCCGTTTTGGACGGCGAGTTGCTGGTTGTCGGCCCGGTCGAGCAGGCGCATGGTCTCCAGCAGGTGCTCGGCGATGGCGCGGGTGCCGGTGCTGGTGTCGGGCGTCCTGGTGGTCATGTGTTTTCTCCCTGGACGCGAGGCGGCCCCGCACCCGTGGGCGGAGTGCGGGGCCGGAGCCAATTGGTAGCGTTTCCGCTATCAGGTGTGGAGCGTGTCTAGCTTGGTCAGCCAGTTCGCGGCGGCGACTGCGGCGAACAGGGTGAGGTGGGCGGCGAACACGGCCGGGAGTTCGTCGAAGGTGAAGCCCTGGTCGAGGTCGAAATCGTGGGTGTCGGCGTGCTCGATGATGTGGTGGTGGGCGTGGCCGCGAACGAGTTCAGTGGCGCGCTGCAGGCGGCACTCCCAGTCCTTGGTGACGTAGTTGCCTGCGTGACTGGCGGCGGTCCAGGCGATGGCATCGAGGGTGTGGGTGGTGGTGGCGCCTGCCTCGCGGGCGTGGTCGCGGACCTGGAGCACGTCGGGGAGGGTGTTCTTGGTGGCGATGGTGGCGGTCATTGCCGGTTCCTTTCGGTGTTTCGGCTGGTGAACGGTGTTTTGAGGTGGTGTGCAGGAATTCCCTGTCTGCCGACCTTGTAGACAGACCCTCGCGCCATTGAACCATTTGTCTCGCAAGAGTGGGCCGGTTGTCCTACTGTCGGGGGATGCGTGATGAGGTGGTTGAGAAGTTCGCTGGGTTCGTGGCGCTTGCGGTGGAGTTGGGTGAGATTCGGCGTCAGGAGGCGGAGGTGTTGCAGCGGTTGTTGCCGTTGGTGTTGGAATTGCGTGAGGAGGGAGTGCAGCGGGAGAAGTTGGCTCGGGTGTTGGCAGGGCAAGTGGGTCTGAAGATGACGGGGGCGCGTAAGTGGTTGCAGCGTTTGGAGGAGCGTGAGTCTGGGGATTCTTCGTAATCTTGATTTGACAGACAGCCCGTTCGAGCCTCTGACGGATTTTCACTTTGACGATAGCACAACCCGGAGACGTACATATACATATAGGGTACCGGAGAACACTTCCGAGATAACGATTCGGTTACCATCTCAGACGCAATCTGAGACGTCGGAAGCGCTTCGACGCATCTGATACACCAGACGCACCTACCTACCCCTCTCCGTTGAAATGGTGCACGCATAGAGGTCTTCTCGCGTGATCGGTCATGGTTGCTCTGCCACGCTCCCCGCTTTACGACGTAGATTTTGATTTGTCGTTTTGTCGGTTCCCGCGCTCCGTACGGGCCCGCATCCGCGCCAGCGCCAGCGACACCCGCCTCCGCTCGGCCTCCTCATCCACCACCTGCGGCCCCTCGACCGGCGGAAAGGCCTCGACGAGGCGGGGCTGAGCCTCGATTGCACGCCGCGCCAACTCGTCTATCACCTCCCACCGCCACGGCTCCGACGTCTGGCGCTCCCGCTGCGCACGCTGCTGCTCCAACATGCGAGCCCGCATCGCTCTGGCCGCCGTAGGCGATGAACCCGCCAGCATCTCCCGCGCCCGCTGCGCGTTCCACTCACCGCTCATGCCCCGATCCCCCGCAATCCCGCCAGCTTCATTGCTTCACGCTCACGCCGCTTGCGCTCCAACTCGGCGCGCACCGAGCGGAACGACTCGTTCGGATCCGAAGGCACAGCAGACGGCACAAGAGGCGGGGCGAGCGCTTCGGCCCTGCTCATCCTCTGCTCACGCTGGCCAGGGTCGATACCCGCCCGCACCATCAGCGCCTCACGTTCGCGACGCCAGGCCTCCTGCTCGGCGCGCAGCTCGGCGGCCGCGGCTGCGAGCCGCTGCGACTTACTGGGCACGGGCCGGCCGTGCTCGTCGAGCCATGCCGACAGCCGGAACCGCACCCAGCCGGGGACGTTGCGGATGTCGTCGCGGCTGGTCCAGGTGTAGGTCCAGGCCGTGCCGTCCACCCGGTGGTCCAGGGCGTGCAGCACGTCGTGGGTGGTCCATCCGACGGCGACGAAGTCCCTGATCAGGTGTCGGATGTACCACGGGGACAACCGGCGTAGCGTCGGGCTTTCCTGGTGGATCTTCTCGGCGGCCTGCAGTGCCTGTCGTCTCGTGTGTCTGCGGGTCCCCGGCGTGGCGGAGGGCTCGGTCGTCGTCGAGTTTCGGTTGCTACGGTCTAAAGATGATCTTTCCTCGCGCGCGTGCGTAGGACCTTCATGTACTCCCCTACGGGAAGTACATGAAGGGGGTTCAGTTGTCGTTTTGTCGGTAAGCGTGTCGTGTTCGTCCAGCTCAGGAGCAGGAACGCACAGCACCCATACCGCCGCCCGGTTCCCCAGACCGTCGTCGTCGAGCCCGCACCGGTTTCCTCTGCGGTACCGGTTCGTCGTGCCCTCCTCGACGACGCCGAGGAGGCCGCGCTCACGCAGCCACCTAATCCACCGCTTCACCGTGGACAGCGCCAGGTCGAGGTCGTCAGCGATGCGCTGCTCGGTCGGGCGGGTGGTCATCGTCGTCCAGTCGGCCCAGTCGGCCAGCTTGGCCGTCACCTTCGTCAGGTTGCGGTAGGCGTGGCAGCGCAGCGACAGGGCGTCGGGGTGCTCCTTGACTGCACGAAGGAAGTCACGCTGCGAGGGGGCACGTCGCATTCCCTCGGGGACGGCGGACAGGACGGCCATGCGGGACGGTGTGCACGTTTTCTGTGAGTCGTTCGGCCGGGCGGCGGCCCGCACTGGCGGGCGCGGCGGGGCGAACGCATGGCGAGGTGATATCTTCGGCTCCACGCATTTCGAGCACCCGCCTGGCCGGTTCGTCTGGCGACCAACCTTGGATCCGGTCAGGGGATGCGGGTGTTTGGGTGATGTTGAAAGGCGCTCTCCGCTTCGGTGGGGGGCGCCTTTTTCGTTGTCTGGCGGGCGGCTCCTGAGGGGTGGACCGTCGCGGGTCAGGGCCCACGCGGTGTTCCGGCGGTCTCGTGTGGTACAAACGATTGAACTAGACGCGTCGGACGCATCTGACACACCATAGCGCGCTGAGTGCGCAGATACGAGACGCGGTCAGCAAGATCACGAAAGAGCGTGAACGGAGACGCCCGGCGGCGGCCCCAGCGGACCCAGCAGGCTCGCTACCAGGCGAAACGCCACACCGGGGCGGCCCGTCACGCGCCGGCCTCAACCCCTCAGGAGAAGCACGATGGCCCGCGTTAGAGACCTGTGGTTCAAGACCGTGACAAACCCTGACGGCGTGAAGACGCGAGAAAAAACCGCCCGGCACGGCAAGGGCAAACGCTGGTTAGCCGTCTGGACCGACCTGGACGGGCGGGAGCAGACGCAGGCGTTCGAGAAGAAGGTGGCGGCCGAGAAGCACATCTCCCTCATGGAGGCCGACAAGGCGCGAGGGAACTACATCGACCCGAACGGCGGCAAGAAGCGCCTGGTCGATCTCGTCGAGAGCGAGGAGGGCTGGCTGTCATCACTCACGGCGGACCCGTCCACCCGGGAGATCTACGAGGGGTACTGGCGGGTCCACGTCAAGCCGAGGTTCGGCCAGCGGGAGATCGGCTCGATCAAGCCGAGCCACATTCGGACCTGGGTCAAGCACCTGGAGAAGCGGCTGGCGAAAAGTACGGCCAACAGGGTGCTTGCGTTCCTCGACCAGCTCCTGCAGAGCGCCGTGGACAACGAGCTGATCGCCAAGAATCCGTGCGCGTCGAAGACCGTCCAGAAGCCGAAGGCGGAGCCGCGCCAGGTGGTGCCCTGGCCGAAGGCGCGCGTGGTCGCGGTGACCGAGGCTCTTCCCGACCGGTACAGGATCATTGCGACGCTGGGGGCCAGTCTTGGCCTGCGGCAGGGCGAAATTTTCGGCCTGGCCGTGGACGACGTGGACTTCGACCGGCGTGTCATCCACGTGCGGCAGCAGGTGAAGCTGATCGCCGCGAAGTTGCTGTTCGGGCTGCCAAAGCATGACCGGGAGCGGCAGGTCCCGCTGCCGGAGTCGGTGGCCGCGGCCTTGGAGGAGCACCTGGAGGAGTTCCCGGCGCGGGAGGTCACGCTGCCGTGGGAGGAGTTGGATGGGGAGCCTGTGACGTTGCGGCTGATCCTCACCAGCCGCGAGTCCAAGGCGTTGAACCGGAACTACGTCAACACCTACATCTGGAAGCCTGCCCTGGTGGCTGCGGGCGTGGTGACCCTGGAGGATCTGAAGGCTCGAGTGCCGGGCCGGCGTAACCAGAAGAACCGCAAGCACGGCATGCATGCTCTGCGGCACTTCTATGCCAGTGTGCTGCTGGATGCTGGGGTGTCGGTGAAGGCGCTGGCCGCGTACCTGGGGCATCAGGACCCTGGGTACACGCTGCGGACGTACACGCACTTGATCCCTGGCAGCGAGAGCCGGGCCTGGGAGGCGATCAATACGGTGTTCCGCCGGGAACTTCCGGCGGCCGGAACAGAGCCGGAACATAGCCTTTAATGATCAAGGGATCGGCAGCTCACCGCACTGTGTAGATCACACCTACGACGTGTAGCGGGCGACCGGGCCGTGACCGGGCCATGACCTGGCCCGCCCGGTCTTCCGGACAACCGATCCGGGAAGGCCTGACCGCCCGACGGAGCCGGGGCTTCCGACAGGGCCGGGGCGTGTGCTCCGGCCATCCGGCGAATGGACTGGGCGCTCATGATCGTGAGCGGGGGGACTCGCGATCATGAGCGCCCTCGACCTTTCATGCGAAGCCGTGCGATACGACGGCCTCACCGTGTGCCATGCGGCCGCGATCCTCATCCCCCGCGATCAACGAACGGCGCCGACCGGGCTTTGACACAGGCCCCGGGCCCTCCCGAGGACGTTCGGACAGGCGCGTCGTAGCCTGTCCTTCAAGGTTGAGCGGAGATCAGGTTCGGGAGACGTTCGTGGTGAAAGAGACTGAACTGCGGCATCTGCGCCGTTGCGTGGAGCTGGCGGCTGAGGCTCTGGAGAACGGCGACAAGCCGTTCGGCTCCGTGTTGGTCGCGGCGGACGGGACCGCGCTGGCGGAGGACCGCAACCGGGTCGCCGGCGGCGATCAGACCCGGCATCCGGAGTTCGCGTTGGCACGCTGGGCCGCGGCGAACATGACCCCCGAGGAACGAGCCGGGGCGACGGTCTACACCTCGGGCGAGCACTGCCCCATGTGCGCCGCCGCGCACGCCTGGGTCGGCCTGGGCCGCATTGTGTACGCGAGCTCTTCGGAGCAGCTCATGTCCTGGCTGGCCGAGCTGCGCGCCCCCGAGGCTCCCGTTCGGCCGCTGCCGATCCAGGAGGTCGCCCCCGGCATCGTGGTGGAGGGGCCCGTTCCCGAGCTCGCCGAGCAGGTACGCGCCCTGCACCGACGCTTCTACGCCCCGCGCTGAACGTGCCACGGGCTCTTCGGTTCGGACAGGAGTGAGAGCTCAGCGGGCCAACGATCTGCGAAGGGCACGTTGACGGTGTCAGCGTCAGAATCCGTGCCAAGGTCAGAACGCGGGCCTGGGTCAGAACGCGGGCCCGTGCCACGAGAGGTGCCGAGCAACCGCGAGGCTTCCGCCAGGGTGTCGATGTCGATCACCGTCTTGGCTATCACACGCCCCCTGCCCGCGATACCCCTGGCGGGCAGGCACCGTCCAGGCTGTCCGTCCAGCCTGTACAGGCTGGAAGCTGACGACGCCCCCGCGAGACGGCTCGGTAGTCGTGGGGGTGGCCGGTCGACGAGATCGCGTTCTTGCCATCGCCGACCGTCACCGATCCCGTCCCGGTATCCCCATCCCACATCGCGATCGTGATCCACGTGATCGATCATGTGGGTCGGCGCTTTCTGGTGGGT
>BCRI01000130.1 GCA_001552515.1 Sphaerimonospora mesophila NBRC 14179 = JCM 3151 | reverse complement strand
GGGCGGGCGGGCCGGAGGCGCTGCGCGGGAACAGCGCCGCCTCCTCGCCGGCCAGGGGTCTCTTCACGGTCGGCCCGGAGACCAGCAGGAACAGGCTCAGGGCCAGTGCGGCGGCGGCCGCACCCGCGATGACGGTCCGGCACGGCGTGGGCACCCGGGAGAGCACGGGCACACCCCGTGGCTCGGCCTTCATCGCGTCACCCGCCCCGGCGAGATCCGCGAGGTAGTCGTCGACGGCCGGCCCCGCCACGAGCGGACCGACGATCACTCGTAGCCCCTGCGTCAGGTCCGCGAGCTCCAGGAACACCGACCTGCAGTCGATGCATCCGGCGATGTGCTCGTCCACGTCGCCGACCGCGCGCCTGGGCAGATCGCCCTCGACGTACTGCACGATCTTGGGCAGGATCGGGCGGCACTCCTCGTCCGGCCCCGTCTCCTCGTGGAGCCTGAGGTACGCCTGCCGGAGGCCTTCTCGGGCCTGCGCTACGAGGGCCGCCGCGCCCTTCCGGGAGAGCGCGAGGAACGAGGCGACCTCCGCGGGACCGGCGCCCTCGACCTCGACGTGCCACAGCACCATCCGCCACTGCTCGGGCAGCGCGAGGTAGGCCCGCGCGATCGCCGAACGCTCCAGACCGGCCAGCTCCGGATCCACGTGGACGTGGTCGGGGTCGGCCAGGTCGACCTCCCCGATGGTCACGTAACGCCGGACCGCCGTCAGCAGGTAGGGCCGGAAGGCGCAGACCGGGCCGGCCCCACCCCGGATCAGGTCCAGGACCTGGGCGAAGGCCGCGACCAGGACCTCCTCGACCTCATCGGTGCCCTGCACAAGCTGCCGGGCCAGTGACCTGGCCGCTCCCACGTGCCGCTGGTAGAGCACGCCATACGCCGCGGTGCTCCCACCTCGCACGGCTTCCAGCAACTCGATGTCGGTTTGCCGGGCTTTTCTACTCATCGTGACCTCGCGATTACCCAGTGTTGCAAGGCCATTAATTCCGCACCCTCCCACATGGCTAAACCGGGGTGACCGCTTTACCCGGAACGGCAGGTGCCCGACGGGTCATCGCGAAGCCGTACGCTGAGCACCATGAGTGACCGCGACAGCCTCCTTGACGAGATCAAGAACAAGGGAATCGTGCACGGCCGGGTCGTGCTCTCGTCGGGCAAGGAGGCCGACTGGTACGTGGACCTGCGGCGCATCACGCTGGACGCGGTGGCCGCCCCACTGGTGGGCCGGGTGATGCTGGACCTCACCGAGGACCTCGGCTACGAGGCCGTCGGAGGGCTGACGCTGGGCGCCGACCCGGTGGCGACGGCGATGCTGCACGCGGCGGCGGCCCGTGGCCGCGCGCTGAACGCGTTCGTCGTACGGAAGGCGGGCAAGGCGCACGGCCTGCAGCGCAGGATCGAGGGGCCGGACGTCGCCGGGCGGCGGGTGCTGGCCGTTGAGGACACCACGACCACGGGCGGCTCGGTGCTGACCGCGGTCGAGGCGCTACGGGAGGCGGGCGCCGAGGTCGTGGGCATCGCCACGATCGTGCACCGCGGCGGCGACGAGAACCTCGCCGCGACCGGCCTGCCGTACCGCTCGGCCTTCAGCCTCACCGATCTCGGGCTCGCGTGACGCTGAAAGATTCACGTTCGCCGGGCGCGCCGACGGCGCGGAGTTCGCCGTTCTCGAACACCTGGACCACGCTCCCGTCGGCCAGGACCACGTCGAGTTCCGGTTCGAAATAGGACGTCTGCTCACCCCGGGTCAGGTCCCGGTCGATGAGCACGTCGCCGCCGGGCACCCGTACGAAGACCGGGCAGTTGTCGGCCTGGCAGACGATGCGCACGGTGGGCACCCGCTCACCCGGCGGCCGTCCGGTGTCCGTGGGAGAGGCCGTGGCGGGGGCCGAGGCGGACGCCGTCGGGGACGGCGCGGCTTCCGGCACGTCCTCGGAGCCGAGCGCGGACAGCAGCGCCCGCGCGCCGATCACGACCAGCGCGAGTAGCAGCAGCGCCGCCAGGCTGACGAGTGCCAGCCTGGCGAAGCCCATCGGGTCAGACCTGTGCCGTCCCACATTGTGGAAGGGTAGGCGACGGCTCCCTCTAACGGCGAGTCACTTGCGGGCGTGGTGTCGGCCCTTCGGCTCCACCCGGGCGGCCTTGCGGTTCTTGAGCACCTCGCGGACGATCGGGAGGATCGACAGGAGGACGATCACGAAGACGCCGGGCAGGATGTACTTGTCGATGTTCTCGACCTTGGTGCCGAGGAAGTGGCCGAGCATCAGCAGGGACTCGACCCATACGACTCCGCCGACGACGTTCCAGACGAAGAAGCGGCGGGGGTCCATCTCCAGCACACCGGCGACGGGGTTCATGAACGTGCGGACGATCGGCATGAACCGGGCGACGACGACGGCCTTGGCCGGACCGAATTTCTCGAAGTAGAACTCCGCCTTCTCGACGTGCTCCTTCTTGAACAGTCGGGAGTCCGGTTTGTCGAACATCTTGCGGCCGAATCTCGAGCCGAGATAGTGGCCGAGTTGCGCTCCCGCGATGGCGGCGAGCGGCGTGAAGACGAGCAGCGTGGGCAGCGAGAGCGGTTCGATTTCCAGGCTCTGCGCGGCCGCGGCGCCACTGAAGATCCCTGCGGCGACCAGCAGCGAGTCACCGGGGAGGAAGAACCCGACGAGCAGTCCGGTCTCCGCGAACACGATGGCGATGACGCCGATCGTGGCGAAGGCGCCGAGCATGCCCAGCCACCACTTCGGGTCAAGAAGATCCAAGAGGACATCCACGAGGCGAGCCTACCCGTCGCGCATCAGCCGAGAGTTAACCGAAACGGACCCTCCGGCCACATGTGGCGGCCGACGGCGGTGCCGCTTTCCTCTCCGGCGTGACCTTCGGGATACTGGGCATCGCCGGGTTAACGTCCAAGAGGAGATGACTACCGATGCCTATCGCGACCCCAGAGGTCTACGCCGAGATGCTCGATCGGGCCAAGGCGGGTGGCTTCGCCTACCCGGCGATCAACGTGACCTCGTCACAGACGTTGAACGCCGCGCTCCGCGGCTTCGCCGAGGCGGAGAGCGACGGAATCATCCAGGTCTCGACCGGTGGCGCCGAGTTCCTCTCCGGCACGACCGTGAAGGACATGGTGACCGGGTCGGTGGCGCTGGCCGAGTACGCCCGGGTCGTCGCCGACAAGTACCCGGTGACCGTGGCCCTGCACACCGACCACTGCCCGAAGAACAAGCTGGACGGCTTCATGCGCCCGCTCATCGAGATCTCGCGCGAGCGGGTCTCGCGGGGCCAGGATCCGCTGTTCCAGTCCCACATGTGGGACGGCTCCGCCGTGCCGCTGGAGGAGAACCTCTCCATCGCCGCCGAGCTCATCGAGAAGTGCGCCGCCGCTCGCATCATCATGGAGATGGAGATCGGCGTCGTCGGCGGTGAGGAGGACGGCATCGTCGGTGAGATCAACGAGAAGCTGTACACCACGCCCGAGGACGCCATCGCCACGGCCGAGGCCGTCGGCCTGGGCGAGCGTGGCCGCTACATGCTGGCCGCGACCTTCGGCAACGTGCACGGCGTCTACAAGCCCGGTCACGTCAAGCTGCGCCCGTCGGTGCTCAAGGAGATCCAGGACGCCGTCGGCGCCAAGTACGGCAAGGACAAGCCGTTCGACCTGGTCTTCCACGGCGGCTCCGGCTCGCTGCTCGAGGAGATCCACGAGGCGATCTCCTACGGCGTGGTCAAGATGAACATCGACACCGACACGCAGTACGCCTTCACCCGGCCGATCGTGGACCACATCTTCAAGAACTACGACGGCGTCCTGAAGGTCGACGGCGAGGTCGGCAACAAGAAGACGTACGACCCCCGTTCGTACGGCAAGTCCGCCGAGGCCGGGATGGCCGCCCGGATCGTCGAGGCCTGCCAGCACCTGAAGTCCGCCGGCACCAAGCTCAAGTAATCCGCCGGCGCCGGGCTCAGGCGAGTCGGCCTGCAGCGCGGGAACGGAAGATTTTTCGACGATCTTCCGTTTCCGCGTTAAGGCCGCGAACACAACCGGGACCCGCCATTACCTCCGGGCGTTTCACAGGTGAGACTGTGCACTATGGAATCGCACGAGAACCTCCTTGCCGGTCCGCCGCCCACCCTGCTGCCGGACCACTCCGAGGCCCGCGAGATGCTGGAGGCGGGCACGAAGGCGGCCGACGTCGCCGCGCGTTTCCCCGCCTACGCGGCGGCCTGGGCCACTCTCGCTGACGACTACTTCGCGGCGGGCCATGCCGTGACGTCGTACGCCTTCGCGCGCACCGGTTACCACCGGGGACTCGACCAGCTCCGGCGCGCCGGATGGAAGGGCCACGGCCCTATTCCGTGGGAGCACGAGCCCAACCGGGGGTTCCTGCGATGCCTGTACGCGCTTTCGCGGGCGGCCCAGGCGATCGGGGAGAAGGACGAGGCCGAGCGCTGCGCCCAATTCCTCCGGGACAGCAGCGCGACCGCCGCCGACGTCCTCATTCACGCCCCCTGACTGATTTCAGGCGATAACAACCGATCTCCCAGGTCTCGCCGGGCTCGGGGCCTGGGATAGTCTCTGGTTGCAAGAGCCCCTGCCGCGCTTGCGCCAGGGGTTTTCCATTTGTGCTCGGGAGTGGGACCATGCCGGCTGTCGTTCTCGTGGGCGCCCAGTGGGGCGACGAGGGCAAGGGGAAGGCCACCGACCTGCTGGGCGGCGACGTCGACTACGTCGTGCGCTACCAGGGAGGGAACAACGCGGGCCACACCGTGGTCATCGGAGATCAGAAGTACGCGCTGCACCTCCTCCCGACCGGGGTGCTGTCGCCCGACGTCGTGCCGGTCATCGGCAACGGCGTCGTCATCGACCCCGGCGTGCTGCTCAGCGAGATCGACGGCCTCGCCGAACGCGGGATCGCCTGCGACCGACTGCTGATCTCGGCCAACGCCCATCTGATCATGCCCCACCACAAGGCCATCGACAAGGTGACCGAGCGCTACCTCGGCAAGTCCAAGATCGGCACGACCGGGCGGGGCATCGGCCCGACGTACGGCGACAAGATCTACCGCATGGGCATCCGCGTCCAGGACCTGCTCGACCCGGGCATCCTCGGCCAGAAGATCGAGGCCGCGCTCACCGAGAAGAACCAGATCCTCACAAAGATCTACAATCGCCGTGGCCTGGAGCCCGCCAAGATCCTTGCGGAGTACCTCGGCTACGCCGAGCGGCTGCGCCCGCACATCACCGACACCTCGCTCGTGCTGAACCGCGCCCTCGACGAGGACAAGGTCGTGCTGCTCGAAGGCGGCCAGGGCACGCTGCTCGACATCGACCACGGCACCTATCCCTTCGTCACGTCGAGCTCGCCCACCTCGGGTGGCGCCTGCACCGGCTCGGGCATCCCCCCGACCCGGCTGACCAGGATAATCGGCATTCTGAAGGCGTACACCACGCGCGTCGGCTCCGGGCCGTTCCCCACCGAGCTGCTGGACGAGCAGGGCGAGTGGCTGCGCCAGACCGGCGGCGAGTTCGGCACCACCACCGGGCGCAACCGCCGCTGCGGCTGGTTCGACGCGGTCATCGCGCGCTATGCGACGCGGATCAACGGCGTCACCGACTTCTTCCTCACGAAGCTCGACGTGCTGTCCGGCCTGGAGCGGATCCCGGTCTGCGTGGCCTATGACGTCGACGGCGTGCGGCACGACGAGATCCCGATGACGCAGACCGAGTTCCACCACGCCAAGCCGATCTACGAGGAGCTGCCCGGCTGGCAGGAGGACATCACCGGCGCCAAGACCTTCGAGGATCTGCCGCCCACCGCCCAGTCGTACGTCAGGGCACTGGAGGAGATGAGCGGCGCCCCGATCTCCGCCATCGGCGTCGGTCCCGGCCGCACCCAGACGCTGCAGCTGCGCCCGCTCGTCTGAGCCTGTCGGCCTGGCCTTCAATGCGAGGCCATCGGCCGAGCCACGCGGCGGTCACGTACGGTTGAAGCCCGTACGCGTGAGTCCCATGCATGGCGTTCCGTCCGGTAAAGTCCCGTGCGGCCACGCCATACGGGACGGTAATGCACGGCACTGAGTCGGCGACCCAGTAGGGTACGCCCTTGTGCTTGAAAAAGTTGAGTTGCATGGTCACAGAGGGGCGCGTGGGCTCCGGCCGGAGAACACGCTTCCCGGCCTGGCCTACGCGCTCGAACTCGGGGTGGACGCACTGGAGTTCGATGTCGCCATGTCGGCCGACGGCGAGATCGTCCTCACCCATGACCTCATCGTCTCGTCCGTGACCAGCGCGGACACCGGCATGGCGGCACCGCACGACGAGATGTTCCCCTATGTCGGCAAGCCGATCATCTCGCTCACACTGCCCCAGCTGCGCACGCTCGACGTCGGCGTACGGCTGCCGCAGCGGCCGGACGACCAGTTCGCGATGACCCAGGTGCCGCTGCCGGACACCCGGATGCCGACGCTCGGCGCGGTCCTCGGCCTGATCGGGGCGCTGGGCGCGGACGACGTACGACTCCACGTCGAGCTGAAGTCCGATCCCACCCGCCCCGATCTGTCGGCCGACCCCGGCAAGTTCACCGAGCTCGTGGTCACGGAGCTGGAACGGCACGACCGGCTGTCCCGGGCGGCCCTCCTCAGCTTCGACTGGCGGATCCTCGAAGCCGCCAGGCCACTGGTCGAACGGCGATACGCCCTGGTCGAGCGGCGCACGATGCACCCGGTCTGGATGAACGGGCTACACCTCACCGATTTCGCCGCAGACTCCCCGGCCGGCTCCCCCGACGACCCCGACGGCGAGGTCGCCGGGCTCACCGGGGCGGCGGCCGCCGTGGGCGCCACGACGCTGTCTCCCGACCGCAGGATCGTGGACCCGGCCCTGATGGCGGACGCGGCCGCTCAGGGCCTCCCCGTCGTCGTGTGGACGGTCAACGACCCCGTGGAGGCCGGCCGGCTCATCGACATGGGCGCGTCCGGCATCGTCACCGACTATCCCGACCGCATGCGACGCCTGTGGGCGGCCCGGGAGCTGCCTCTCGCCGAACCGATCAGCCCCCTCCGCCCGGTGAGCGCATAATCTACGGAGTGATCGACAGAGCTCCCGACGGGCAGAGCCGTACGGCCTGCTCGACCGCCTCGCGCAGCGACTCGGCCGGTTCGGGGTCGAGCAGCACCACGGTGCCGTCGTCATCGCTCTGGTCGAAGACCCCGGGCACGGTGAGCGCGCACATCCCGGCGCCGACACACCGCCCGGTATCCGCGTTGATCTTCATTTCCCCCTCCTACCAGGCCACGGGCAGGCGGTGCACGCCGTAGATGGCCATGGCGGTCCGCATCGGGACCTCCTCGGGTGGTACGGCCAGGCGCAGGCCCGGGAAGCGGCGTAGCAGGGCGGGATACGCGATGCGCATCTCCGCCCGGGCGAGCTGCTGCCCAAGGCACTGGTGGACACCGTGGCCGAACGCGAGATGGCCGTGCGCCGATCGGGTGACGTCGAGCACCGTGGGGTCGGCGAACCGTTCGGGATCGCGGTTGGCCAGGGGCACCGACAGCAGCACGGAATCCCCCGCGTGGATCAGATGGTCGCCGATCTCCACGTCTTCCAGGGCCGCCCGGATGAGGCCGAAGTGGATGACGGTGAGATAGCGCATCAGCTCCTCGACCGCGTTCTCGACGCTGTCGGGGTCGTCACGCATGACCGCGAGCTGCGCCGGAGTGGTCAGCAGCGCGAACGTGCCGAGTCCCAGCATGTTGGCGGTCGTCTCGTGCCCGGCGATGAGCAGCAGCAGCCCCATGCCCGCGATCTCGCGGTCGGTCAGCTCATCCGCGGAGATCAGCCCGCTGAGCAGATCGTCCTCCGGCTCCCGCTTCTTGCGCAGCACGAGGTCGTGCAGATAGTCGAACAGGTCGTCCAGGGCGGCCCGTGACTCCTCGACCGGCGTCTCCAGGTTCAGCAGCGTGGCGGAGTCTCGCTGGAACCGCTCGCGGTCGCCGTACGGCACGCCGAGCAGCTCGCAGATGACCAGGGAGGGGATGGGCAGCGCGAAGGACGACACGAGGTCCACCGGGGGGCCCATGCGCTCCATCGTGTCGAGGTGGTCGGCGACGATCTCCGCGATCCTGGGCTCCAGCAGCTTCATCCGGCGCACGGTGAACTGGCCGGTGAGCAGCTTGCGGAACCGGGTGTGGTCGGGGGGATCCATCCGGATGAAGAAGCCCGGCGGCAACCGGTCCAGGTCCTCCTGCCGGATCGGACGCTGCGGGAACGGGGAGTGAAGGAGCTCGGGGCGGGTGGAGAAGCGCGGGTCGGCGAGGATCGCGCGGGCTTCGGCGTACCCGGTGACCACCCAGCCCTCATGTCCGTCCGGATAGGTCATCCGGCGGACGGGCGTCTCCTCCTGCCAGCGTCCCAGCTCGTCCGGCGGATCGAAGGGACGCTCGCGCGCGGTGGGAAAGGTCATCAGGCGAGGTGCGGCCTCTGTCATGACACGCTCCTGTAAAAGTGGAAACGGTCTGCTGTCGAGGTACTACCCCTCCAGGTAACGATATCAATCGGGAAATCGCAATGAATAAAAATGCATTGCGTATGTCATGAAATTTCGGGAAGGATTGCGGCCAGATCCGGCCGATGCAGCGGAAAGCGGGGCGACAGCGCGGCAAGCCGACGAGTTCGGCGACACCGGTGCCCATCGGGGGCCGTGCTCGCGGAAGCCCTCCGACTCGGGTCGGCCCTCGGCGATCCATCTGAAGCCGGGCGAGCCGCCGATCATCCGGGGTCCGGCCGGGAGGTGGGGCCGGCCTCCCCCGAGAGCCACGGCCAGGCGACGAACTCGCCGCCGTGTCCGGGCGCACACCTCACGCCGGCTCATCCCCAAGTCCACGGGTGAACCAGAACGGGATACACCAGGTCCGGGGTACGAGCACGGAAAGGAGCGAATCCCCTTGTGAACGACGACGAGGACCGAAGCCTCCGAGACGGCCTCCGCCGTTAGCTCATGTACTGTCCGCCGTTCACATTGACGTTCTGACCGGTGATGAACCCGGCGCCGTCCGACATCAGGAAGGCCACTGCATGCGCCACGTCGGCGGGTGCTCCGATGCGCTTCACGATCTGCTCGTCGATGAACCCTTGCTTGCGCTCTTCCGTCAGGCGTCCGCCCATGATGTCCGTGTCGATCGGTCCAGGTGAGACGGTGTTGGCGGTGATTCCGAATTCACCGAGTTCTCGAGCCACCGATCGGGTGAAGCCGATCAGACCGGCCTTGGCCGTCGAATACGGCGTCTTGCTGTACGTACCACCTCCGCGCTGGGCGGAGATCGACGAGATGCTGACGATTCGGCCGATGCCGTGCCTCACCATAGAGCGAGCCGCGCGTTGGGTGACGATATGGACGCCGGTGAGATTCACGTCGAGCTGACGACGCCACTCGTCGAGCGTCAGCTCGAGGTACGGCGTCGGCGATGAGATGCCCGCGATGTTCGCGAGCCCCACCAGCGGCGGCAAGGATGCCTCAGCCTCGTCGAGTGCTCGCGAGATCGCATGGGGATCGGAGATGTCGGCCCCCCATCCCGAGGCGAGGACATCGAAGCGCTCGGCGAGCTCGGACGCGGCCTCCGCGGAGGCGCTCGCGTCGAGGTCGATGATCCCGATACTCCATCCGTCTTCCGCGAGTCGTTCCGCGACGCGTCGGCCGATGCCACGCGCCGAGGCCGCTCCGGTGACGATCGCGGTGCGAGCGCTGGGGAGATTGTTCATCACGGGGTTCCTTCTTCTGGTCGCTGGGAGGACCCGGCGGGCTGTCACCGCGGGCTACACGTAGGCGGACGGATGCCGACGGTGGTGGTCGGTGTGCCGCTGGAATGCTTGCGCGAGGGCGACGATCGTCGCCTCACGATCGGACGCCCCGACGATCTGGAATCCGATCGGGGCCCCGGAGCCGGTGACCCCTCCAGGAATGGTCATGGCCGGCAGACCCGCGGAGTTGATGGGACACGTCGCCATCATGATGCGCGTACGCCACTCAGCACCGACTCCGATGTCGTCCAGGTACTCCGCGGTAGGCCCGGCGATGCCGGTCACCTGCAGCAGCAGAGCGTCGATGTCGGCGAACGTCTCGCGGACGCGTCCCGAGAAATCTTGCCGTCTGTGGAGAATCCGCTGGTAGTCGACTCCGGAAACCGCGAGCCCCTGAGCGATCAGCGCGCTCAGTTGGGGTCCGTAGACCTCGGGTGAACGGCGGTAGACATCTTCATGCACGAGTGCCGCCTCGACCGCGCAGGCAGGCGTCCAATCGTCGACGATCTGCTCCACAGATGGAAGCGCCACCTCGACGAGTTCGGCTCCGAGCGACTCGAGCACCGCTGCGGCGGCGAGGATCACGTCGCGTGTCTCGGCATCGCAAAGAGCCAGGAAGGACGGATCGATACCGATGCGGGTGCCGCCGACGATGTCTTCCGCGTGCTCGCATGCTTCGGTCAATGAGCTCCCGGGACGCCGCAACGTCACCGGGTCATCGGGGTCGGGGCCCGATATGGCGTCGTACACGATTGCACAGTCGCGTACGCTTCGCGCCATCGGCCCGGGGCAGTCGAGGTCTCGCGCGAACCCGACCATTCCCGCTCGCGACACTCGGCCCCAGGTGGGCTTCAGCCCGCTCAGCCCCGTCGCGGCGGACGGAAAACGGATGGATCCTCCTGTATCGGAACCCATGCTCGCGTAACAGAGCCCGGCCGAGGTCGCCGCAGCATTGCCACTCGATGAGGCGCCCACCCAGAGGTGATCGCCCCAAGGATTTCGTGGCGTGCCCAGCTGCGGGTGATGGGCGGCGAACGCACCCTCGGACATGTTCAGCTTGCCGATGATCACCGCGCCCGCGGACCTCAAACGCTGCACGACGGTCGCATCGAATGCCGCGATTTGATCGTCGAATGCTCGAGTACCTGCAGTGGTGGGCGTACCCGTGACCGCGAAAAGATCTTTCACGGCGATGGGGACCCCGTGGAGCACGCCCGGTTCCCGGCCGGCGCCGTATCGCGAGTCGCGCTCCTCCGCCTCCTTGCGGGCCGAATCGGCAAGGACATCGCTGAAGCTCGACAGGCGCGCGTCATACCGGTCGATGCGCTCCAGCATCGCTTCCGTGACCTCGGACGAGGTTGCTTCCCCTCGCCTGATCAGCGTCGCAATCTCGTGGAGCTCTAGGAAATGCACAGCGCATCCTCTCCTCTGCACCGGACCCCGGGATCGACTCTGATGCCGTGCCGCGCCGGCAAGGCCCGCACGTGATCATCGATCCTATAGGATATGGGAAGATCGCTGCAATGGACGAGGAGAGGCCGATGGAGTGCCGCGCGCACCGCCACATCGTCACCTCAACCGACACGTCGACGCTGTGCTCTCAGAGGTCGGTCTGCCAGCTCGGGTCCAGGCGGTCCTCGCCGTCGATCAGCACCGGTACGGAACCCGCATGCTGACCCTCTTCGCGCTTCTCCCGGCCGCCCACCATGGTCGATCATCCGCATCGGCCGGGTGACCCTGCCACTGTCGGCGGGCTGTCCGGTCGATCTCCACCACGAGTAGGCGGGCGCAGACCGCACACGCTGTGCCACGTTCTGCGACCCTTGATGCGCTAATCATCGATCCTATAGGATCGCCGAAACGCTCGCCGCGATGACGAGGAGAGTCCGATGGAGCACACACACGGTAAAGAGGCCGTAACCGTCGCCGCGACCACCTCACCCCTGATCGCGGTGCGAAACGTCGTCAAGAGCTACGGCGACAACCCTGTGCTCCGAGGTATCGACCTGGACATCGAGCCCGGTGAGGTCATCGCTCTCGCCGGGGAGAACGGTGCCGGGAAATCCACGCTCATGAAGATTCTCGCCGGCCTCGTCATCCCCGACGCCGGAGAGGTCGGCGTATCGGGCGAGCCGCTCAACCTCGGTTCGGTGCGCGAATCGCGGCGGCGCGGCATCGCGATCGTTCCGCAGGAACTCGCACCGGTTCTCGACCTGCCCGTATATGCCAACATCTTTCTCGGTCGCGAGCCTCGCACCACGCTCGGTGCACTCGATCGAAAATCAATGATCCGCGATTCCAAGGAATTGCTCCGGTCCTTCGACCTCCACGTCGACCCCCGCACTCCGATGCGCATGCTGAGCACAGCGATGCAGCAACTGATCGAGATCGTGAAATGCATCTCCATCGGTGCGTCGGTCATCCTGCTCGACGAGCCGACATCTGCGATCTCCCAGAACGAGGTCGATCGGCTCTACCGGATCATCCGCGATCTGCGCGATCAGGGCGTCGCGATCGTTTACACGACACACAAGATGGCTGAGATCAGGGCCGTCGCCACCAGAGTGGTCGTGCTCCGCGACGGGGTGCTCATTTCCGACGAGGCGATATCGCGAATCAGCGACGAACAGATCGTCACATCGATGATCGGTCGCGAACTGGACGATCTGTACCCGGCGCTCCAATCACCCGGAGGCGGCGAGTCCATCCTCTCGATCTCAGATCTCGTCGTGACTCCCGGCGGACCCGCCGTCTCGCTGACCGTTCGCAAGGGCGAGATCGTGGCACTCGCCGGACTCCTCGGCGCGGGGCGCACAGAGCTGATGGAGGCGGCGTATGGTGCCCGGCGCGCATACGGGGGGCAGTGCGCGATCGACGGGCGCGTCATCCGGAGCCACGACCCTTCGGCAGCGATCCGAGCCGGAATGGCGCTCGTGCCGGAGGACCGCAAGGTCGGCGGAGCCGTTCTGTCGATGAACATTCTCCTGAACGGCATCCTTCCTCGACTACGACGCTTCACCCGTTTCGGCTGGCTCAATAAAAAGGAAATCGTCGAACACGTCGCCCACAACATGGATGCCGTACGTCTGAAGCGTACGAGCCTCAAACAGGAAGTCGGCCACCTGTCGGGCGGGAACCAGCAGAAGGTCGTGATCGGCCGCTGGCTGACCGGTGATCTTAAAGTCCTTCTGCTCGACGAACCCACCCGAGGGGTGGATGTGGGGGCGCGCAGCGAGATCTATCAACTGATCACCGATCTCGCGAGGGAGCACAACGTCGCCATCCTGATGGCGTCATCCGACATGACGGAAGTCATCGGGCTTGCCCACCGCATCGTGGTCATGACCCAAGGAGAAATCGTTGCCGAATTCGATCGAGCCGATCACCCCGACGCCGAAGTCCTTCAAGAACTCGTCTTCAGACATGCCGCCGGCATAGCCGAACCTCACCGGGAGAGCCGTCATGCGAACTGATACCACTGCGATTCCATCCTCCATCACGACGGAGGTGTCCAAGACATTCTGGCGGTCTCGCGGCGGCGTGTTCCTCATCCGAAACTCCATGGTGGGCGTCATGCTCATCGCGGTGCTGGTGTTCACTCTTGCGACCCCACGATTCGCCTCCCCTCAGAACCTTCAGTCCATCCTCATCGCCGCCGCGCCCTTCGCGCTCATCGCGCTGGGCCAGACGTTGGTCATCCTGACGGGAGGCATCGATCTCTCGGTCGGCTCGGTCATCGCGCTGAGTGCCATGACATCGGCCTGGTTCGCGGTCAACGACCCCTCGAAAATCTGGCTGGGCTTCGCGATCGGAGTGCTCGTCGGCCTTGCGGTCGGAATCGTGAACGGGCTCTTGGTATCCGTCTTCGCCATCGCTCCTTTCGTGGCCACCCTGTCGACGCTGACCGCCGCGAGTGGGCTCGCCTACGCGGTCGGCAAGGGTGCGCCGATCTTGGGCATCCCAGCCGCGTATGGGGAACTCGCCAATACTCGCCTCGGCGGCCTGCCCGTCCCGGTCTGGCTGATGTTCATCGGTCTTCTCGTCATCGGCGTGCTCTTGCACAAGTTCGCGTTCGGCACCCGCATCTACGCGGTCGGCGGCAACGCCGTCGCGGCCGAGATCGCCGGGATCAAGGTAAGCCGCGTGCGGTTCCAGGTGTACGCCATCTCCGGTCTCCTCGCAGGAATCTCGGGAGTCCTGCTCTCGTCGAGAGTCGTCAACGCCGCCCCGAGCCTCGGAGCCGGATATGAACTCGACGCGATCGCGGCGGTCGTGATCGGCGGCGCAAGCCTCTTCGGCGGCCGCGGCACCGTGTGGGGCACGGCGATCGGACTCCTACTGATCCAGACGCTCAACAACGGCCTCGACATCATGCTCATCCCCTCCTATTGGCAGGACGTCATCAAGGGGCTACTGATCGCGACCGCCGTCGGTGTCGACGTGTTCGCAATCCGCAGACTCAACCGTTGAGGCAGCCCCATCTGACGACGTGGCCGCACCGATGCGACCACACGAAAGGAAAAGAAAAGTAAAATGAGGATTCTCAAGACTCGGGTGCTCGGCATTGCCGCCGCAGCGGCGCTGGCCCTCGGCATGAGCGCATGCAGCACATCGGACAGTCCGGGCAGCGCAGGAGGCGACGGTGACCGCGTGCGGATCGGCGTGACCGTCTACGGCCAGGACAACTTCGCCGCACAGGGCAAGGAAGGAATCGAAGCATACGCCAAGGCCCGCGACATCGAACTCCTCTGGAACTCCGCCAACGGTGACGTCGCCACCCAGGCCAACCAGATCGACCAGTACATCCAGGCGCGCGTCGACGGGATCCTGGTCGCTCCCGTTCAGTTCGACTCCCTCGCTCCGCAACTGAAGGCAGCGAAAGACGCGGGGATCAAGATTGGTTTCGTCAACGCCACAGTGCAAGACGACAGTTCGGTCGATGTCGCCGTACTTCCCGACAATGTCGCGGCCGGCCGTCAAGCGGCGCAGATGATGATGGACCACCTCGACGGCAAGGGCAAGGTGGCGATCCTGCAGTGCTTGCTGGGTGCGTCGTACGAGATTCAGCGCACCAAGGGCATGGAGGAAGTGCTCGCGAAATACCCCGATGTCGAGACGGTCGCCAAGGACGGAGCGCAGAACATCGCGGAAGCCATCGACAAGGTAAAGAACTGGATGACCGCTGTCCCGCACATCGACGGTGTGATCGCGTGCGGTGACGAAATCGGGTTGGGTGCCGTCCAGGCGGCGACCGAAGCCGGAAAGACCGTCGCGGTCGTCGGAGTCGACGCCACCGAGGACGGACTGAACGCGATCAAGGACGGGCGCTTCATCGGCTCGCAGATGCAGCACGCCCGGACCGAGTTCGCGGCCGGCCTCGCTGCGCTCCACCAGGTCGTGAAGGGTGAGAACGCGGAATCGAACTACACGTACACGATGGCGCCGGTGACGAAGGAGAACGTCGATGACTTCTATGTCAACGTCGTCTCCGGCAAGGATGCCTTCCTCGCGAGGATCGCCGACGTGGTGGACCGCAACCTGAAGACAGGCAAGATCGAAGACGAGAGCTGAGGCTCTCCCTCGTTCTGCGGCCGGCGCCACAGTGCGTCGGCCGCGGAACCAGATCTACGACGACAGAAAGCGAAGAACTGCGACATGTCCCCTCAATATGGACACTCAGCATCGCGACCTTCCCGTCGATCCCTCGCCGACAGCATCTACGAGATCCTCCTCGATCAACTGATCGACGGAACGATTCAGGCAGGCGCGGCGGTGAACATCGATTCGCTCTCTCGAGAATTGTCCGTTTCTGCGACCCCGATCAGGGAGGCATTGGCACGGCTCGAGGCAACCGGACTCGTCGAACGAGAGGCTCTGCGCGGCTATCGTGCCGGCCAGTTGATCACAACAGAGCAACTCCTGCAGCTGACGGATGCGCGATCGATCATAGAGGGGCCGAACGCACGCCTTGCCTGCCTCAATGCGGACGACGCCTTCATCCAGGCCCTTCGGACGAACGTGGCAGAGATGAAATCGCTCGCCGGGCGAGAGAGGAGTTACGGGGAGTATCGCAAGACCGACGAGGAGTTCCACGACCTCATCGCCCAGCAGGCGAACAATCCGTTCCTCTTCCGTGCTTATAAATCACTCGAAGCGCACGTTCAGCGTTTTCGGCTGTTCGGGGCGGTCGGCCGTTCGGACGTCAATCATGCGGTCGGCGAACACAACGCCATCGTGGATGCCATCGAGAGTGGCGAGCCGGAGCGGGCATACGCCGCGATGAGCGACCACATCGAAGGAGTGAAATTGCGTGCGTTGCGGGACCGAGCGAAAGTCGACGACCATTCCGGCGCTCGGCCCGGCATCAACTAGAAAGACACGCTCTAACGAGATGACGGCGACAAGAAAAGATGTCCGCACTGTGGTGCTGGACGACGACCCCACGGGTACCCAGAGCGCTACGGGAGTCCGCGTTCTCTTCTCGTGGGACAGAGAGACCATACTGAACGCGCTCAAGGAGAACCCGAGTGTCTACATTCTGACCAACACCCGATCAATCGACGAGGCGGCCGCCGTCGAGCTGGTCAACGAGGTGCGTCGCAACGCCAACGCGGCGGCCGAAGCCCTCGGCGTCGAAGTACGCTTCGTGCTCCGAGGAGACTCCACACTGCGCGGCCACGTTTTCGCCGAATCCGCGCAGTTCATGGATCCCGACTCCGTGCTCGTATTCGTGCCGGCCTTCCCTGCGGGCGGCCGCAGGACCCTCGACAACGTTCATTACGTCTCCATCGATGGAGTGGATGTACCGGCCCATCAAACGGAGTTCGCCGATGATCCGGTCTTCTCCTTCCACAGTTCGACGCTCACGGACTACGTACGCGAGAAGTCGTCCTTCCGCCCAGTGAGCATCAGCCTTGCCTCCGTTCGCTCCAACGGCCTCCTACGGGTGCTTCACGAGGCGCCCAGCGGAAGCGTCGTATTGCCCGACGTCGAAAACGACCAGGACATCGCCGCCATCGCCGACGCCATCACGGGTGCGAGCGCCCGTGGCCGGAGAATCGTCGTGCGGTGCGGCGCCCCTCTCGCCGCCGAGCTGGCAGGCGTGCGCAGCACCACCCCATTTCGCCCGGCCCTCCAGCCGCCACGGGCGACGCTGCTCGTATGCGGATCGCATACAGCGGCGGCCAGTGCGCAGTTGCGCGCCGTCGAGGAGCGCTGGGGACCATCAGTCGTCCTTGAGACCGCCGAAGCACTCGCCGACCCGATCACTGCGGGGAAGAAACTCGCGGCGACCGCCGAGCAACGCCTCGATAAGTCGCCGCTAGTCGTGATCTCGTCTGAGCGGAACCGCAATGAGGAGCACGGGACCTTGCGACACGGTCAGCGTGTGATGGAAGCCTTGACGACCTGTGTGTCCGAGCTGGTCGAGCACTTCGACCTCGTCGTCTCGAAGGGGGGAATCACCTCGGCCGAAGTCGCTCGCACCGGCATCGGCGCAACATGCGCGACCGTTCAGGGACAGATCGTGCCAGGGGTTTCCGTATGGCGGCTGAGCGATCGTTTCTCTCGTCCGCTCGACTATGTCGTGATTCCGGGAAATGTGGGCTCCGAGAAGACGATAGTCGAGATCCTCGACGATTTCCAGGTTAGGACACCGACTCGACCATAACGTCAGGTCGAGGCCGCCGCTTGATTATGGTGAGCGCCTTCT
>BCRI01000129.1 GCA_001552515.1 Sphaerimonospora mesophila NBRC 14179 = JCM 3151 | reverse complement strand
CTACGCGGCCTGAGGTGAACTGTCGTCATGCCGATTCGCCCGATCACTCCGTCGATTCGCCGCGGGACGCTCGCGGTTTCGGCCGTGCTCTCGCTGCTCTCGGTCACCGGTTGCGCGGGCACGGCCGAGTCGCTCACCGTGGTTCGGTCGAGCGGCGCGCGAGAGCACTCGATCGAGCGTTCGCTCGCGACGTGCATGGAGCAGAACGGCTTCCGCTACGTCCCGGACGACGGGTCGCCCTGGCAGCGGGTCGATCCCGAACTCAACAACGACAGGCTGGGTCGGGGCGACTACGCGGCGATGCGGTCCTACCGCGCCAAGTACGGCTACGGCGCCTTCGCCATCTACGTCTTCCCGCAGAAGTTCGGCAATCCCCGGGTGAAGCCCGAGCACGTCCCGATAAGTCCGAACGGGGCGATCCGGGCCGCGCTCTCCCCCACTCAGCGCCGGGCCTACCAGGAGGCGTACGACCGCTGCTACGGGCCGGCCGTCAAGCAGGCCACCGGCAAGGACGTCGCGTCGGAGTGGGATCACCATCGCCAGATCAGTGCCCTGGTGGACCGGCTCGTCGCCGCGGAGATCGACGCCGATCTCCGGCTCGTCCGGCTCGCCGAGAACATGGCGGACTGCCTCAGGGCAAAGGGATATGCCGTCGAATCGACCCTGCCGTCCGCGCTGGCCGGTCGCGGTTTCGCCAGGTTCAACGCCGAGATAACCGAGATCGGGCGGACCGACGACATCTCCGACGAGCCACTGAAGTCCTTCGGAACGGACGAGGACGGGAACCACCGGGTCTACCAGCCGAATCTCACCCCGCTGCAGGCCGGGCCGTACCTGACACGCGAAATCGGGGACGCGCTCGACGACCTGGAGTGCGGCCGGGAGTTCTACCCCGTCTACAAGACGCGTTACACGGACATCCAACGCCGTGCGCACGAGGAGTTCGGCCTGGCGGAGTGAATACCGCCGGTCTCAGGTCGCGGGCTTCAAGATGGTGGCTTCCGTCATCGGTCACAGCGAGGACGCCTGCATCGCGACGGCGCTCATGGGCGGCGCGCCGGGGCCCGGGCTCGCCGGGGTCGTGCTGCTGTCCGGCATCGCCAGGCCGTCTCCGCCTCCCCCACTGAACCGGCGACCGGCGACCGGCGACCGGCGACCGGCCAAGGATTCACTCGTCTTGCGGTCAGGTAACGACATATCCACGTGTTTCGGCATTGCGTCATCGCTGATCAGGTGAGAACTTCGAGGGGCCGCCGTCTCTTGAAGGGAAATCTGACATGTCTCGACTCCCTCAGTTGCCGTTCGCGCGGAGTGACGTCCTGGAGGTCTCCCCCGAGTTCGCCGAGCTGCGGGCCAGGGAACCGATCACCAAGGTCCTGACCGAGACCGGTGACGAGGCATGGCTGGTGAGCGGGTACGACGAGATCAGGCAGGTGTTCGCGGACCACCGGTTCGGCCGGTCGCATCCGACTCCCGAATCCGCCCCACGCCTGTCCAACAACGCCCTGATCGGCGGGCCGAACGGCGACCACGCCACGGAACACGTGGTGCACGCCCAGATGCGGCGGCTGCTCGCACCGGCCTTCTCCGCCCGCCGGATGGGGGCCCTGTCGGGACGGGTCGAGGAGATCGTGGCCGACCTGCTGGACCGGATGGCCGAGGAGGGTCCCCCCTGCGACCTGCACGCCCGGCTGTCGGTCCCACTGCCCATCCAGGTGATCTGCGAGCTGCTCGGCGTTCCGTACGAGGACAGGGACCGGTTCCGGGCGATCGCCGAGGAGATGACGGATCTGTCCGATCCGGCGCGCTCGGCCGCCGCCCGCGACGAGATGAGCGAGTACACGTACACGATCGTCAAGGGGAAGCGCGAGGAACCGGGCGAGGACGTGTACTCCGACCTCGCCGCCGCCGACCTGCCGGAGGACGAGATCGCGAAGATCGCCGGAGGTCTGCTGTTCGCCGGACACGAGACGACGGTCAACCAGATCGACTACGGCGTGCTGCTGCTCCTGCGCGACCCGGAGCAGCGGGAGGCGCTGCTGCGCGACCCCTCGCTGGTGCCGGGCGCGGTGGAAGAGATCATGCGTACGGCCGCGCCGAGCCAGCACGGCCTGGTCCGTTACGCGCACGAGGACGTCGAGATCGCGGGTGTCACGATCAGGGCGGGTGAGCTGGTGATGCTCGCCACGTTCGCGGCCAACCGGGACGAGCGCGTCTACGCCGATCCCGACCGGTTCGACGTCTCCCGCGAGATGTTCCACGCCCACGTCGGGTTCGGTTACGCGAGCCACTACTGCCTCGGCGCGAGCCTCGCCAGGGTGGAGCTGCGCACCGTGTTCGGCGCGCTGTTCCGGCGCTTCCCCACCCTGCGGCCGGCCGTGCCGTACGAGCGGCTGGAGCCGCGGGTCGACCGGCTGACCGGCGGATTCCGCGCGCTGCCCGTCACCTGGTGACCAGGTCGAAATGCAGCCGGAAGCCGGTGCCTGAGGCGTGTCGGTGGATGCGCACCAGGTCGGCGAGCTCGTTCACGACGAGCAGGCCGCGGCCATGGGTCGCGTTGTCGGGCGGCGGCACCCGTCCCGCGAGCGGATCTGCGAGCTGGCCCGTGTCGTCCAGTTGACACACCAGGCTGCCGCCCTCGGCCCAGACCGTCAGCATGCCGGGCCCCCGGGTGTGCTCGGTGGTGTTCGTCGCGAGCTCGTTGACCGCTATGAGCAGTTCGGTCGTCCGCCGGGCGCCGAGTCCGGCGGAGGCCGCCTGACTCGCGAGGAAGGCCCGCACCTTCGGAAGCTCGCCGACCTCGCTGAAGACATAGGTCGCCGCGTCGCATGGCGGTTGCGGCAGCGGAAGATCGAAAGCCGCGGCGGTCTCCAGCGGATCGGCGTAGGCGGGGCCGGCCCGGGAGCCCGCGCCGTCCCGTACGAGCGGGTGCGTCCGATGCGCGTCGGCGATCACCGCCGGGTCCAGCCGGGAGACGTCGTACGGACACAGGACGGTCGCCGGGCGACCCGCGAAGGCGACGTTGATCAGCGCGTCGTGTGCCGCGCAGGCCGGATACTCGACGCTGCTGCGGCCCGACCAGATCGACTCCCCGATGATCCGCACCCGGCGCCCCGGATGCGCGGCGGCGAAGGCCAGCAGAACACCGGGGATGATCCTGCCGGGGTTGCGTCCGGCGACGCTCATGTCCCTGAAGGCGACCGCCGCCGACTTCGGGCCGAGCCGCTCCCGGATCAGATCGCCGCCCCGACGGGGCACGGCCACCAGGGCGGGGTCTCCGCGCGCGAGCGCCTCCTCCACGAAGGCCGCACAGACGGTCACATACTCGTCGTCGTCGCAGTAGAGCAATGCGATGTGCTGGAACACCTCGGCGGTCTCACTGGTGCCGGGGTGCCTCAACATGCTCATGTCAGGAGTCCAGCCCCCGGTGTCCGATGGTCTGCCGCGTGTCAACTTTTCCCCAGCGTACGCCTGAGCAGCCCTGATACCACTCCGGAGCCATAACGATTACCTTGCGCGAGGGGCTTTGACAGATCACGACGGCGAATCCGGGGGCCGTGAGCGGCGGCCGCGGCGGAAGTTCCGATTCGGTCGGAGCCCTGTGCGAAGATCAGGCCCACCGTTATGAAGGCCACCGTTAAGAAGGCCACCGGTATGAAGGGGTCTGGGAACATGAATTTGAGCGACTGGTACGACGACGAGGCCATGTGCGTGACCTACGTCCGGGGCCTGTCCCCGGCCGAGGCGTTCGCCCGGATGGAGGCGACCGTCGACCCCGAGGTGGAGTCGGATCACGACGAGGGTGCGATCGCCGCTTTTCCCGTCGCCGGCGGGGTGGTCCTGGTGGAACCGAACGGCTTCGCGGGGATTCTCGACGATGTGATGTGCAAGCTCAGCAAGGGCACGGCGGCCGCCACGGTGTTCTTCAACGTCAACCTCGACCAGGATTTCGTGTACGCCGAGGACGGTGTGATCATCACTCAGTTCGAGCCGGATCAGCCGGGCGTCCGCTCGGGCGGCGATCCCGATCGGCTGCTGGAGCAGATGCGCGTCCTGGACATGGAGACCGAGGGCGATCTCGTCAAGGCGGCCGAGCTGGCCGAGATGGTGACCGGACTGACGTTGCCCGGCGACGACGACGAGCCCGCGCTCACCGGCGTTCTTCCCGACTACATGTGACCGGCCGCGACCCGGGCAGTGCCGGCCGGCGGAGTTAGGCTGGCGAGGTGATCTCTACTTGGGAGCCCACGGCGGCGGGTGTGCTGCGCCTGCCCTCCGGGCGGCTCGTACGCGGCCGGGGGCTGAGACACCCACTCCCCCAGGGGGCACGGCCCGACTTCGCGCTCTACCTGCTGGGCCGCCGACCGCCGACCGTGGCGTGGGAGAGCCGCTGGATCCGGTGGCCCGACTTCTGGCTGCCGTCCGACCGTGTGACGGCGGCCGAAGCGCTGCGCGCGGCCTGGGAGCGGGCCGAAACCGAGCGCGTGGAGATCGCCTGCGGCGGCGGATACGGACGCACCGGCACCGCGCTGGCCTGCCTGGCCGTGCTGGACGGAGTGCCGGGCGATGAGGCGGTCGCGTATGTCAGACGGCACTACGCCGCACGCGCCGTCGAGACGCCCTGGCAACGCCGTTTCGTCACCCGCTTCGGCGGTTCCGCCCGAATGACGTTTGAATGACGTTTGAATGACGAAAGACCTTGAATGACGAAAGACCCGGATCGGACGTACCGACCCGGGTCTTCGATCTGTGCGCCGCCAGGGACTCGAACCCCGGACCCGCTGATTAAGAGTCAGCTGCTCTGACCAACTGAGCTAGCGGCGCAGGCGACGTGCGTAACCCTAGCATTCCTGAAGTCCGCACGCACACCGAAAAATGATCTCGGGAGCCCCGCGTCCGGAGCTCCCGATCACCCGCTCAGCCCCGCCAGGCGCCCGAGGAGAAGGGGAGGGGACTGCCCGGGGTGCCGGGGCCGTCGCCCCACTTGGTCACGACGTAGTCCACCTCGATGTGGCCCTCGTCACCGGTGACGGTCAGCGAGTCGGCGTTCCACCTCTCGCCGACGAGCTCGGCGAAGGTCTGACCATCGAGATCGAGCATGACGCCCCTCTCCGAGGGAACGCCCGGGCCTCGGTCGCCGATGAAGAAGGGTGCCTTCTTACCCTTGTAGATGACGTAGCCCTCGGTGCCGAGCGGCCAGCTCGGGCTGGCGAACATTCCCTTCTGCATCGGCAGGCCGATCGCGGGCAGACCGGTGTCCCCGTTCCGGCCCGAGGAGTCGTCCCAGAAGTACGAACCCACGGTGGTGCCGCGGAGCAGGATTTCCTCCCGCACGGGGGCGGCGTCGTCCACTGCCGTAATGGTCTGGTTGACCGGCTTGACAACCGGCGCGACCGGGGCGGGAGCGGCGGCCATGAGGGATGCGCCGACGGCGACGGTGCACGCGAGGGCGCTCAACTTCGACACGCTTTGGTTGTTACGCAGGTCAAACCAAGTCTTGAACACGAGAATAGGGATCTTTCGTGAGACGACAGAAGCAGGCCAGGAGTCATTGAGCCGACCCGTAGATCAGCGGGCCGAGAACAAGGGGCCTTAGGCGGGGCGAGAATGGTCGATCACCCGTGCCGAGCGCTGCTGGCGCTGATATTGGGATATGCGGCCGGAGGGCCGAGGTCGATCAGACGTGTGATCCGATGAGTCAGCGGATGGGGTCCCCCACGCAGATCTCCTCTCTGGAGGAACAACCCGTTGATGACAAATAGGACGCTACCGGACAGGTCAGGACAGAGCAAAACCAAACGCCCATAAAGCCCAGAAGATCTACCAGGTTATCCCAAGCCCAGGTCAGGAACCCGGTGGAAGCGACACAAGCCTTCCCTTCCGCCCCGCGACCCCCTCCCGACAAGACCGGCCCGGGACTCAGACCGGACTCGGGCTCGGACTCGGACTCGGGCTCGGGCTCGGGTTCGGGCGCAGGCTCGGGCTCGGGCTCGATGAAGACCGCGATCACCAGGATGTCGGCGCTGAACAGCGCGAGTTTCGGGTACGGCATGCGGCCGATGCCGAAGCGGGCCCACGACCCGGGGTGCGATACAGATCGATCTCGTCGTCGGCGCGCAAGGGGGGCTCACCGAACTCGAGGCAGGCCCCCGGAATCGGGGGAAGCGTGCCGAGCTCAGGAGAAGCTCACCGAGCTCAAGAAAAGATCGCCGTGACGCCGGCGGCATGTGCCGTTCGATGTGGGGCGGCCGGCACCGGGCCGGAAAACGCCGGAGCCGGGCAGTCCCCCAACTGCCCGGCTCCGGATCAAAGCGGTTCCGCCAGTCATGCCCTCCCCAAAGGCACCGGCGGGCCCCCGCTTTCTCGGACGCGTTCCCCCATCCGCGTCCTTTCTTCATGAAAGTCTGTCCGATCCTCTTCCCTGAGGATCTGCTTCAAGCCTACAAGCGGGGTTGTCATGAAGTCGTCATACGCAGGTGGATTTTCGGCCTACATCCGGACCCCATCAGGCGTCCGGGTGCTTCGACAAATACTCGACGTAGACGGGGCGCAGCGCGTCGCCGAGATGGCCCTCTCCGGCCGCCATCGCATCGCTGAGCAACGCTGAGACCCGAGTGAGGTCGTTGGCAGTCTCGTCGGCCTTCCCGCTCGCGGCCTCGGCCGCCGGAATCACCTTGAGCAGGTCCCACAGAAACCCGAAGTCGCCATGGCGTACGGCATAGCGGACGGCGCGGTCGTGCAGTTCCCTGGCCGACAGTGACTCGATCTCTCGCTCATCCATCCGGCCTCACCCCCCAAGCCAGGGTGACTTCCCCCAAGCCTGTCTTTTATGCCCTGCCGGGAGGGCGGGACGCGGCTTCGCCACGCTCACCCGCGCGTTCTTTGCCGGATCGTGGAAGTATTCTTCCTGTGAAGGTCATACTCAAGATCCTGGTCGTCGCCGCAGCCCTCTGGGGGGCCACGAAACTGGTGGACGGCATCACGGTCTCCGCCGACACCACCACCAAGCAGATCGTCACCCTACTCGCGGTCGCGCTGATCTTCGGCATCGTGAACGCGGTGCTCAAGCCGATCATCAAGACCGTCGGATGCGCGTTCTACGTGCTCACGCTGGGCCTGTTCGCCCTCGTGGTCAACGCCGGCCTGCTGCTGCTGACGAGCTGGCTGGCCGAGCAGCTTGATCTCCCATTCCATGTCAGCGGATTCTGGGCGGCCTTCTGGGGAGCGATCGTCGTCGGGGTGATCAGCTGGATCCTCAACATGATCCTCGGAGACGACTGAGACGGCCGATGCCGACTGAGCGCGACTGAGGCCGGCTGAGATCGACTGACGTCACGGCCTCGGCTGCGCCGGCAGGGGCCTGGCGGCGAGCATGCCGAACGCGAGCTGGAGCAGGCACGCGCCGATCCCGGCGAGCAGCGGCACCCGCCAGCCGCCGGAGAGCTGGTGAAGCAGTCCGATGGCCACGGGCCCTAGGGCGGCCAGCACGTAGCCGCTCGACTGCGCGACCGCCGACAGCGCGGTCACCGAGGCCGGATCCGGCGCGCGCAACGCGATGATCAGCAGAGCGAGCGCGATCGAGGCCCCCTGACCGAGTCCCAGGACGACCATCCACAACCACGGCATCGTCGTCGGCGCGAGCAGGACCCCGCCGTACCCGACGATCGTCAGGAGCGCGGCGACCGTCACGTGCGGGACCTGGGAGCGAGCCGCTCCGGCGTGCACGGGCACGGTCAGGGTGGCCGCGATCTGAGCCAGGTTCGTCAGCCCCAGCAGATAACCGGCCTGATCGGCCGCGACGCCGGCGGACTGGAAGATCGTCGGCAACCAGGCCAGCATGACGTAGAACGTCAGCGACTGAAGCCCCATGAACGCCGTGACGAGCCAGGTGGTCCTGCTGCGCAGCAGCGCCCGGTACGGCCGATGCCCGGGAGCGCGGTCACCGCGCCGTGGCGGCGTACGGAACGCCTGAAATGACCACAGTCCCGCCGCGACCAGCGCGAGCAGCGCCGCCGACCCGGCGGCCGCCCGCCAGCCGACCACCTCGGCGAGCGGGACCATCACCGCCGATGCGGCGGCCGCCCCGGCGACCAGACACGAGACGTAGACGCCGGTGAGCGGCCCGATCCGGGTGGGAAAGTGCTGCCTGACGATGGCCGGCATGATGACGTTCATGACCGCGATGGCCGTACCGGCCAGGGCGGCCCCGCCGTAAAGAGCGACGACACCGCCGGCGCTGCGCACGACGACGCCGACCGCCAGGATGAGCAGGCCGATGAGCAGCGTGCGGTCGAGCCCGACCCGGTTGGCGAGGATCGGGGCCAGGGGACCGAGCAGGCCGAGGCAGACCACCATGACCGTGGTGATCGCCCCGCCCTCCGCCGCGGTGAGCCCGAGGTCCCCCATGATGTCGGTCAGCAGCGGAGACACCCCGGCCAGCGCGGGCCGGAGGTTCCACCCTGCCAGGATGAATCCGACTAAGAGCAGCAAATGGCCGCGATCTACCCTAGAACGGTTCATCATCCCCCAAACCATACAAGGGTGATCGGCCCTTCCCCCGCCCCGGGAGCGGCCGGACAGCGGCACACGTGGGGTGGCGGAACCACGAGCTAGGGGTGGAACTCGGCGTCGGGCGTGACGGCGACGTCGAGGAGCAGCGGTTCGGTGCGCGAGCCGAGCGTGGGGACGACCTCGTCGAGGGTGGCCAGGAGATCGGCATGGGAGTCCAGCCGGATCGCCGGGCAGCCGAACGAGCGGGCCATCGCCGAGAGGCTGACCTCGGTGAACGCGGGCCAGGGAGCCTTGCCCGCGCCGTTCTTCTCCGCCAGCCGGTCCATCACGGCGTAGCGGCCGTTGGCGAGCACGACGAACAGCGCGCCCACCCGGTAGTGCGCCGCGCTCCACAGCGCCTGGATGCCGTAGATCGATGACCCGTCTCCGACGACCCCGACCACCGGCCGGTACGGCAGGGCCATGCGGAGTCCGACGGTCGCGGGGAGGGCGAAGCCGAGCCCGCCCATGGCCGCGGAGACGAATCCCAGCGGCCGCCGGGCCCGCAGCAGCCGGTGCAGGTCGGGCCGGGACGACGGGGTCTCCTCCACCACGATCGCCTCCGGCGGGAGCCGTACGGCGAGCTCGTGCAGGACATGCGCGGCGCGCAGCGGCTCACCGGCACGAGCGGGCACCGGCGGGGTCGGCGGCCGGAAGACCGGCGGAGCGGGGGCCCGCCCGGGGACCAGGGAAGCGAGCCGCGCGCAGGCCGCCGCGGGATCGGCCAGCACGGAGAGCTCCGCGGGGCTGCGGTGCACCTCGGCGGGGTCGTCGCTCACAACGGCGATCCGCGTGCCGGGGTCGACGAGCGGCCCGGGTTCGTACGGATACTGCCGGAACGCCGCGGTCCCGACCACCAGGACCACATCGTGGCCCCTGAGCGTCGCCCGCAGTCCGGCACGGTTCGCGGGCAGGAACCCGGCGAATCGCGGGTGATCCTGCGGGAACCCGGCCCGGGCGCCGAACGACTCCTGCCAGACCGGGCAGCCGAGCCGCTCGGCGAGCGAGGTCAGGGCGGCCCAGGCCTCGGCCGAGTCGGCGCCGGCTCCCACCACCAGGGCGGGCGAATCCGCCTCCGCGATCAGGGAGGCGAGCGGGGCGAGATCGCGCTCGTCCACCGCGACCGGCCGCATCACCGTGGCCGGCGCGGCCTCGATCGTGCCGTCCCACTCCGCCGACCAGTCGTCCATCGGCACGATCACCAGCGCGGGGCCGCGGCCGGTCACGGCCTCGTGCCGGGCGCGGGCGATGGCGCCCGGGACGTCCTGCGCGCGCAAGGGGTGGTCGGTCCAGACGGGATAGTCCCCGGCCAGGCCGTGCAGCCGCCCGGCGAGGAACGGCTCCAGCGCGAGATGCCGCCGGTCCTGCTGGCCGACGACGACCACGACGGGGGCTCGGTTGACCCGGGCCGTGGCGATGGCGGAGACCGCGTTCCCGAGTCCCGCCGTCGTGTGGAGCAGCGCGACGGCCGGGCGGCCGTGGGCGATCGCCCAACCCGTCGCCATCCCCACGACCGACCCCTCGTGCAGGGCGAGCACGAAGTCCAGATCATCGGGCAGCCCGGCCAGCATCGGGATCTCGGTGGAACCCGGGTTGCTGAAGATCGTCGTCATACCGGTGCGGCGGAGCACCTCGAACACGGCATCGCTCACAGTGGTCATCGAGCCCGTGCTCATCGGCTCTCCTTCGCGACAGGCATGCGTCGAACGTCCAACGTTCGCGAGCCGAACGATAGTTCTTCTCCCGTACCGATTGTGGAAATTACGCCACCGGCACAGGCCCGTCAATCGCCCTCCGGCGACCGGTGCCGGAGAACAGACAGGTTTACTACGCGGAACGAGTGCTTGACAACGTTGTCACCATCGTCAGTGATGCGAGACGATCAGAACCGTGGGAGAGAAGCGATCCGGTCGGCCGACCATGAACGATGTGGCGGCGGCCGCGGGGGTGGCGCTGAAAACCGTCTCCCGTGTGGTCAACAACGAGCCGGGGGTCAACCCGGCCACGGCGGAACGGGTGCAAGCCGCGATCGACCGGCTCGGCTACCGGCGCAACGACAGCGCGCGTACGCTGCGCCGGGGCCGCACCGCGAGCATCGGCCTGGTGATCGAGGATGTGGCCGACCCGTTCTACTCCGGGCTCAGCCGCGCGGTCGAGGATGTCGCGCTGCGGAACGATCACTTCGTCTTCACCGGCTCCTCCGGCGAAGACCCCGCCAGAGAGCGTGATCTGGTGCTCGCCTTCTGCGCCCGCCAGGTCGATGGGCTGATCATCGTGCCCGCCGGGACCGACCACGGCTACCTCGCCCCCGAGTTCGACGCCGGCCTCAAGGCCGTCTTCGCCGACCGCCCCCCGGGCGCGGGATGCCGCGCCGACACCGTGCTGAGCGACAACGCGGGCGGCTCGCGGACCGGCGTAGCCCACCTGATCGCGCACGGGCACCGGCGCATCGGCTTCCTGGCCGATTCGCCCGCCATCTTCACCGCGGTCGAGCGGCTGCGCGGCTATCGAGAGGCCCTGGCCGCCGCCGGCCTGCCGTACGACGAGAGCCTCGTCGCGATGGGGCCGCCGGACCAGGAGCGGGTGCGCGCCGTCGTCGAGCGACTGCTCGCGCTGCCGGACCCGCCGACGGCGCTTTTCACCGGCAACGGCCGGACCACGGTGGCGACCCTGCGGGTACTCGACGCGATCTCGGCGCGCTGCTCCGCCTACCACTGCTCCGCCTGCCGCTGCTCCAACGACCGCTGCTCCAACGATCACGGGTCCGTACGGCACGGCGCCGAACGGCACGGAGGCACCGGACGGCATGGTCAGGGGCGCCTGGCCGGCCTTGCGCTGGTCGGCTTCGACGACTTCGAACTGGCCGACCTGCTCGGCATCACGATCGTGGCGCAGGACCCCTCCCGGCTCGGCCTAACGGCGGCCGAGATGCTGTTCCGGCGCCTGTCCGGACACGCCGGGCCGGGCCTGCGCCTGGAACTGCCCACCCGGCTCATCGAGCGAGGCTCCGGCGAAACGGTTCCCTGACTCGGCTCGCCCTGACTGGACCCGGCCCATGGTCAGCCCTTCAGCGCGCCCGCCATCAGACCACGCATGAAAAACCTGCCCAGCAGCACATAGACGACCATGGTGGGGATCGACGCGAGGATCGCGGCGGCCATCTGCTGGCTGTAGGGCACGGTCTGGGCACCCGCGATGTTGTTCAGCATCACCGTGGCGGGCCATGACGTCGGGCCGGTCAGGAACACCGCGAACAGGAAGTCGTTCCACATCGAGGTGAACTGCCAGATGATCACGACGGCGAACGCGGGCCCCGAGACCGGGAGCACGATCGACCAGAACGTGCGCAGCATGCCCGCGCCGTCGACCCGGGACGCCTCGATCAGTTCATCGGGGATCGTGACGTAGTAGTTCCGGAAGATCAGCGTGCAGATCGGGATTCCGTACACGACGTGGGCGAGGGTCAGCCCAGGGATGCCGCCGTACAGATCCAGGTTGAACCAGTCGCCAAGATTGACCATGAGCTGGACCAGCGGGATCATCACCCCCTGGTACGGAATGAACATTCCGAACAGGAACAGCGTGAACACCACGTCCGCCCCCGGGAAACGCCACTTCGACAGGACGTACCCGTTCATCGAGCCGAGCGCGGCCGAGAGCAGCGAGCCGGGGATCGCGAGCAGGAAGCTGTTGAGGATTCCGGGTTCGAGCTTCTCCCAGGCGACGCGCCAGGCCTCGACCGTCCAGACCTTGGGGAGATTCCACGCCTGACCGGGATCGGCCTCGCTGAGCGGCTTGAAGCTGGTGACCAGCAGCACGTAGACCGGGATCAGGAACACCACGACGAACAGGACCAGCAGGCCCAGTCGCACCCAGCGGGCGGCCCGCGCCCTGCCGCGTGTCATCGGTTCCCCTTTCTGGCGTTCCAGATCAGGTAGGGCACGATGAAGATCACCACGGACAGCACGATGTAGGCGGCGATGGTCGCACCCTTGGCCGGGTCGTGCGCGTCGAAGACCGCGGTCCACATGAAGGTCGCCGGCACATCGGTGATGATCTGCTTGCCCGACACCGCCACCACGAGGTCGAAGACCTTGAGCGAGATGTGCCCGAGAATGATCAGGGCCGACAGCGTGACCGGGCGCAGCATCGGCAGGATCACCCGCCGGTAGACCTGCCATTCGTTGCATCCGTCGACGCGGGCGGCCTCGCGGAGCTCCTCGGGCACGCCGCGGAATCCGGCCAGGAACAGCGCCATGATGTATCCGGACATCTGCCAGACCGCCGGAACGGCCATCGCGGCCATCCCCCAATCGGGGTCCCGGAACCACTGCCACTGCAGGAAGTCCATCCCGAGGTAGCCGAACAGCCGGTTGAGCCCGACCGCGCGCTCCCCCGTGGCGCTGTTCATCAGCCACCGCCACACGACGCCGGTGGCGATGAACGAGATCGCCATCGGGAACAGGTAGATCGCCCGGAACCCGCCCTCGCCCCTGATCCCCTTCTCCATCAGGAACGCCAGGAACCAGCCGAGGACGAGCGCGCCGCCGACGAAGACTGCGGTGAAAATGATCGAGTGCCGGACCGACAGGCCCCAGCGCTCCTCGCTCCAGATGCTGACGAAGTTCTCCAGCCCGACGAAATTGCCGGGGATCTCGGCTATCTCGTTGTGCTTGTCGGTCATCGCGACCTTGAAGTTCCACCCCAGCAGGCCGTACACGAAGACGGCGATGAGGACGATCGACGGCGACACCAGGAGCAGCCCGGGCAGCCATCTGCGCACGCGCGTCGTCACTTCCACCTCACAATGATCATGTACGGCTCACGCCGTCGCGATGGCGTGAGCCGCACAAGTAGATCAACTCACTGGTTGTTGTTCTTCGCGGCGGAGACCAGTGCCTCCTGGAGCTTGGCCACGTCCTGGCTCTGCTGGAACAGGCCGACCGCGTCGTTGATCGCGCTGCGCCAGGCGTCGTTGGCCACGACGCCGTGCTGGATCGAACCGGCGAGCTTGTCCTTCGACCACTCCTCCAGGCTCCAGCTCAGGTAGTCCTGGTAGAGGGACTTGTCGGCGTCGGTGCGGGCCGGGATCGAGCCCTTCAGCGGGTTGAAGGCGTCCTGGCCTTCCTTACTGGCCGCCACCTTCAGCCACGCGATCGCGCCGTCCCGGTTGGGCGCGCCCTTGGGCAGCGTGAAGCTGTCCGACAGCCACATGAACGTGCCGTCGGTGCCCGGCGAGGCCGCCCAGTCGAAGTCCTTGTGCGACTCCTTGCCGAGGCCGCCCTCCGGCGGGTTGTGGAAGTAGCCGTAGGCCCAGTCGCCCATGATGTTGAAGGCGGCCTCGCCGTCGGCGACCTGCTTGGCCGCCGGCTGCCAGTCCTCCTGCGGGGTCCCGGCGTACGACAGGATCGCCTTGAAGTTCTCCAGCGCCTTGGTTACCTCGGCGCTCGACCAGTCGGCGTTCGGCGCCCAGAGCTGGTTGTAGGCGTCGGTGCCGAGCGAGCCGAGCAGCACGCTCTCAAGCAGGTGGACCACGGTCCACTGCGAGCCGATCGACAGCGGGATCTTCCCGGTCTTCTTCACCTTCTCGAGGTCGGCGACGAACTCGTCGATGGTCGCCGGGGCGCCGTCGACCCCGGCCTCCTTCAGTACGGACGGGTTGTACCAGAGGACGTTCGACCGGTGGATGTTGACCGGCACCGAGTAGATCTGGCCCTGGACCGAGATCTGGTCGATGAGCTGCTGCGGGAAGGCGTCCTTCAGCTTGAGCTCGTCGTAGAGGAAGTTGAGCGACTCGAGCTTGCCGCCCTCGATGTATCCCTGAAGCTCGGCGCCCGCGTGCCCCTGGAAGGTGTCCGGCGGCTGGTTGGCCTGCAGCTTGCTCGACAGCAACGCCCGGGCCTGGTCACCGGAGCCGCCCGCGACGGCGGCGTCGAAGAACTCGAAATCCGGGTTCTGCTTGGCGAAGATCTCGCGCATCGCCTTCAGGCCGTCGGCCTCACCGGGGCCCGTCCACCACGAGAAGACCTCGACCTTCTTGTGCGCGGCCTCACCGCCTCCGCTCTCCTTCGCGTCGCCGCCGCAGGCGGTGAGAGTGAGCAGACTTGCCACAGAGACCGCGACGGCCGCCATCCACCGTCGTCTCATCGCAACATCCCTTCAAGTTCTCGTGATGACACCGGGTCCCGAGATACGTCCATATTGCTGACAACGTTGTCAGCAAGGCTTCATCAACCCACCTCCGCAGGGTCGGCGTCAAGTTTGTCCGGATAACGTCTCTGCATCGTGAAAGTCCCACCGGTCTTATCCGGGAAAGCCGGTGAACCTGTCGGTCCCCACGTTCAAACTGCACCTATGACGGCTCCCGACACCGCCCCCACAGAAAGCGACCCAGACGAGAACGACCCGGCCGAGACGCCCCCGACAGGGACGCCTCCGACGGGAGCCACCACGGGAACGACCCCGACAGGGACGCCTCTGACAGGGACACCTTTGACGGGGACCACCACCACAGGAACGACCCCGACAGGGACGCCTTTGACCAGGACGCCTCTGACGGGGACCACCACCACGGGGGCGGTCCCGGCCGAGGATCTCAGCGATGACGACCTGCCGTCCCTGGCTGAGATCGACTCGCCGCAGTGGTTCCGCCACGCGGACACGATGGCCGGCATCGGGTTCCTCACGGTGGCGCGCAGGCTGCCCGGCCTCATCCGCCAGGCGCTCGGCATGGCGTGGCAGGCGAGCCCACGCGACACGATCGCCACCGTGACGTTGAGCATGCTCGGCGGCGTCTTCACCGCCTTCGGCCTGCTGGCCACCACCGGCGCGCTCACCGCGCTCTTCGAGGCCGGCCCGACGCCCGACCGGGTCCGCGCCGCGCTGCCCAGCCTGCTGCTGGTGGGCGCGGCCGCCGTCATGCGTACCCTGCTCCAGTCGGGTGCCGGCTGGGCCCAGTCCCGGTTGGGCCCCCAGGTGAGCCGCATCACCGAATCACGCCTTTACGGCCTGACCAGCCAGGTCGACCTCGTCTGCTTCGATGATCCGGAGTTCCACGACTCCCTTCAGCGGGCCCGGCTGCGCGGGATGGCGATGGCCGACACCGTCGTGGACACCGCGATCGACGCGGTCACCGGCGTGGTCGGGATCGCCGCGGCGGCCGGAGTGCTCGGCGTGCTCCACCCCGTGCTACTGCCGCTCCTCCTGCTGGCCGTCGTCCCCGACGCGTGGGCGGCGATCCGCGCGGCCCGGATGAGATACGCCACCGATCTCCTGCTCGTGCCGGCCCGCCGTCGCAAGTGGATCATCTCGGACCTGCTCGCGGACAAGGACACCGCTGCCGAGGTCCGGACGTTCACCATGCGCGGCTTCCTGCTGCGGATGCACGACCGGGTCGCCCGGGGAGAGCAGAAGGTGATGCTCGACCTGGCCCGCCGGCAGACGGTCGCCAGGATCGTGGGCGAGGCGCTCAGCGGCATCGGTCAGGGGGTCGTCTACGTGGCGCTCGGCGTGCTCCTCGCCGTCGGTGCCGTGCCTCTCGCCGTGGCCGGCACCGCGGTGCTCGCCATCCGCTCGGGCCAGTCATCGCTGGCGAACTTCATGTTCGCGACCAACCGGCTCTACGAGGAAGGGCTCTATTTCACCGATTATCTCGACTTCGTGGCCCAGGCACAGGCACGGATCCCGACGCACCGGTCCGGGGAGGCCCCCGCCGGTTTCCGGCACATCTCGGTGGAAGACGTGGTCTTCTCCTATCCCGGCTCCGACAAACCTGCGCTGCGAGGCATGTCCGTACGGATCGACCAGGGCGAGGTCGTGGCTCTCGTCGGAGAGAACGGCTCGGGCAAGACCACGCTCGCCAAGATCCTCGCCGGGCTGTACGAGCCGGACGCCGGCCGCGTCATGTGGGACGAAACGGACGTGAGCGGGGTGGACCCGCATCGGCTCAGGGGCCGAATCGCGGTGATCGCCCAGGATCACACCCGGTGGCCGCTCACGGCGCGGCACAACATCACGATGGGCATGGAGAAAGGCGGAGACACGGTGGTCCGCGCCGCCGAGGTCGCCGGAGCCGATCAGGTCATCGCGGAGCTTCCGTACGGCTATCGCACACTGCTCGACCGCCGTTTCAAAGACGGGCACGAGTTGTCCGGCGGCCAGTGGCAGCGCATCGCGATCGCCCGCGGCTTCTATCGGGATGCGCCGTTGCTGATCTGCGACGAACCCACGGCGGCGCTGGACGCCCGGGCCGAGCACGCACTGTTCGAGCGAATCAGACAGCACGCCGACGGCCGCACGGTCCTGCTCATCACACACCGGCTCGCCAGTGTCCGCTACGCTGACCGGATCTATGTGCTCGATCACGGTGAGGTCGCGGAACACGGCACCCATCAGGAACTGATGGCCCTCGGTGGCCTCTACGCCGACCTGTACGGGCTGCAGGCCCAGGCATACCGGACAGCCTGAGTTTCCCCCGAACCCGCTTCCCTCACGTCCCTCATGACGGAGGACGGGACTCGCACCGGGAGCATCCGTGGTCTTCGCGGATTCCGCCGCGGCCTCACATCGTGGCGGACACGCTCTGTCCGCGGGCGTCTTCCTGTGCCGAGCTCCCGGTCAACACCGGCCCTCCGAGCACGTCCTTGTAGTACTGGATCTTCTGACGGACCGCTCCGTGCTTGTGCCGCAGATCCTCGATCTGAGCCTCGACCTTGCGGTCGTGTGCCTCCAGCAGGGCGATGCGGTCCCTGATCGTGTGCTCACCCTGCCGTACCAGCTGGGCAAAGCGCAGCATCTCCGCGATCGGCATCCCGGTGTCACGCAGACAACGGACCATGCCCAGCCAGCTGACGTCGTCCTCCGTGAACCGTCGCTGGCCGGCCGCGTTGCGGCTGATCGGTTCGAGCAGCCCGATCCGCTCGTAGTAGCGAAGGGTATCGAGGCTGAACCCGGTCTCCTCTACTACCTGTCCTGGTGTGTAGACAACCACGCCACCGATCCTGGCACAGCACACGGCACCACGCGTCCGGCCGACTCGGCGGCCACGACGAGCACCGGCACGGTCCTCCTCCCCATGATCGCCATTTCCCCGGCATGGCTTCTGCTCCTCGGGGGAGGTCCTTCTCGCCGGGACGGTTCCTGTCTGTCAGCCACCCCTCCTCACCCATCCACGACGGTCTCCTCCTCGGGACGGTTCCTGCTCTCTTGTCCGCCCCTGGGACGGCCCCCTCATCAGCCCGCTCTCTATCCCCCAGCTCGATCCGGATGGAAGCTGATCAAGGGCATGAGGGACGGCGTCTCGGTCGGGCCGCCATTCGCTCGGAGGCGGTGTCGGCTCAGAGCGGTGTTTTCTGGTGGGT
>BCRI01000128.1 GCA_001552515.1 Sphaerimonospora mesophila NBRC 14179 = JCM 3151 | reverse complement strand
CGTGGGCGTCGGCGTGGGCGTGGGCGTGGGCGTGGGCGTGGGAGTGGGCGTGGGAGTGGGCGTGGGCGTGGGGGTCGGTGTCGGCGTGGGTGTCGGAGTCGGAGTCGGAGTCGGTGTTGGGGTGGGGGTGGGGGTCGAGTACGAGAGCCCGAAGCCGTAGTCGAACAGCGCCTGCTTGCCGTCCCCGGCGTTGATCGGCTGCTGGTCCGCACTGCGCATCCAGGTCATGGGCAGCCGGCCGGTCGGCGCGTGGTCGCCGAACAGCACGTCGGCGACGCCCCGCCCCTCGGTGCCCGGCAGCCATGCCGCGACCAGCGCGTTCCACTGGTCGATCTGCCCGGCGATGTCGAGCGGCCGCCCCGAGACCAGCACCACGACCAGCGGCACCCCGGACGCCTTCAGCCGCTGCAGAGTGGCGAGATCGGTCGAGTCGAGGCCCATCGAGCCGGTCCGGTCGCCCTGGCCCTCGGCGTACGGCGTCTCGCCCACGACGGCGATGGCCGCGCGGTAGGAGGAGTCGATGCCGCTGCCGTCACGGTTGTAGGTGACCTGCGTGCCGGAGCCGACCGCGTCGCGGATGCCCTGCAGGATCGTGGTGCCCGGCGTGATGTCGCCGGAGGAGCCCTGCCAGGAGATCGTCCAGCCGCCGCTCTGGTTGCCGATGTCGTTCGCGCTCTTGCCGGCCACGAAGATCTTGCCGCCGGTCTTGGCGAGCGGGAGCACGCCGCCGGAGTTCTTCAGCAGCACCAGGGACTTCCGTACGGCTTCGCGGGCGATGGCCCGGTGCGCGGCGCTGCCGACGGTGGAGGTGAGGGAACGGTCGGTGAGCGGCTTCTCGAAGAGCCCGAGCTCGAACTTCTTCGTCAGGATGCGGCGGTTGGCGTCGTCGATCCGCGACATCGGCACCCGGCCCGCCTGGACCTCCGACTTCAGCAGCGAGACGAACCGCTGGTAGTCGTTCGGCACCATCACCATGTCGATGCCCGCGTTGATCGAGTTGGCGACCTCGGCGGCGGTGAACCCGGGCTGCCCGTCGAGCTGGTCGATGCCCGCCCAGTCGCTGACCACGAACCCGTCGAAGCCCAGCTCTCCCTTGAGCACGTCGGTGATCAGGTATTTGTGGCCGTGCAACTTCACGCCGTTCCACGACGAGTACGACACCATGACCGAGCCGACGCCGCGCCGCACCGCGGCCTGGAACGGCGCCAGATGGAGGGCGCGCAGGTCGGCCTCGCTCAGCTCGGTGTTGCCCTGGTCCCGGCCGCCGGTGGTGCCGCCGTCGCCGACGTAGTGCTTGGCGGTGGCGAGGATCGCGGCGTTCCCCGCGTTCTGGAAGCCGTCGACGATCGTCGTCATCTGGGTGACGAGCGCCGGGTCCTCACCGAACGACTCGTAGGTGCGGCCCCAGCGGTCGTTGCGCGCCACGCACAGGCAGGGCGCGAACGTCCAGTCGATCCCGGTGCCGGCGACCTCCTCGGCCGTCGCCCGGCCGATCCGCTCGACCAGGTCGGGGTCGCGGGTCGCACCCAGCCCGATGTTGTGCGGGAAGATCGTGGCCCCGACGACGTTGTTGTGCCCGTGCACGGCGTCGATGCCGTAGATCATCGGGATGCCGAGCGGCGTGGCGAGCGCCTGCCGCTGGAAGCCGTCGTACATGTCCGCCCATGACGACGGGGTGTTGGGGGAGGGCGCCGACCCGCCGCCGGACAGGATCGACCCGAGCCGGTAGGTCGCCACGTCGGAGACGTTCCTGATCGCCGCCCGGTCGGCCTGGGTCATCTGCCCGACCTTGTCGTCGAGCGACATCCGCGAGAGCAGATCGTTCACCCGCGTGGCCACCGGCAGCCCCGGGTCCTTGTACGGTGCGTCGGCCGCCATCGCCGTGCCGCGGTCGACGGTGAAGACCACAGTGAGCGCGGCGGCGAGCGCCACCGCGAGCGTGGAGATCCACGCGAGCCTGAGCCGGGATGCCATCGGATTCCTTCCTCGTTATCCGATTTCGACGGTAAGATCGCGCAATTCGCCGGTCAAAAGTCCGACCAGCGCATTCCCCCCGACCTGGAACGACATCCGAAACTTTCAGCGGACGGCGCCGCGAGCGCTGATCGGCGTCTTTGCGCGCCGGGTGAGCGGCGGGGCGGCGGAGAAGGCCGCGAAGCGGTCCAGGGGCGACGTTTTGGGGCAGTTTGTAGGCATGGGACAGCAGCTCAGCCCGTTCGACGCCCAGTTCCTCAACTTCGAGACCGCCACCAATCTCGCGCACATCGCGGGGCTGACGATCCTCGATCCGTCCGGCGCGCCCGGGGGCGTCATCAACCGGGAGCACCTGGTCACGCTGCTGCGCGGGCGGCTCCACCTCGCGCCGCCGCTGCGCCGCCGCCTGGTCGGGGTGCCACTGGGACTCGATCACCCGTACTGGGCCGAGGACCGGGAGGTCGACTTCGACTACCACGTCCGCGAGCTCGCGCTGCCGCCGCCCGGTGACGACCACAAGCTCGCCGAGCAGGTCGCCCGCCTGCACGGCAGGCCCCTGGACCGGCGGCGGCCGCTGTGGGAGCTGTACGTGATCCAGGGCCTCGCCGGCGGTCTGGTCGCGCTGTACACCAAGGTCCACCACGCCGCGATCGACGGGGTGACCGGGGTCGAGGTGATGGCGGCGCTGATGGACTTCGAGCCGCGGTCGTGTGACCCGTCCGCCGCCGAGCCCTCCGCCGCCGAGCCGTCCGCGCCCGACGTGGCGACGCTGGCCCCCGGTCCGCTGGAGATGACGGTCAGGGGGGTCGCCCGGGTGCTGGACAACCCGCTGGCCCTGCTGCGCTTCCTCGCGGACGCGGTGCCGAGGCTGGACGAGGTGCCGGTGATCTCCCAGATCCCGGGCGCGGGGCTGGTCTCCCGGCTGATCCGCGGAATCGGCGCGGAACAACTGCCCGGCCTGCCCCGCATGCCGGTGCCGCGCACGCCGTTCTCCGGGCCGGTCTCCCAGCACCGGCGGTTCGCGTTCGGGACGCTGCCGCTCGACGAGATCAAGGACGTGAAGAACGCCTTCGGCCGTACGGTCAACGACGTGGTGCTCACGCTGTGCGCGGCCGCCCTGCGGCGCTGGCTGGCCAAGCGGGACGAGCTGCCCCGCCTGCCGCTCGTCGTCGGCATCCCCATCTCCACCAAGGGCCTCTCGCCGGCGGGGGCGCAGGACGGCGGGCCGGCCAACGAGGTGATCCCGGCGATCACCACGCTGCCGACCCACCTCGCCGACCCGCTGGACCGGCTGCACGCGGTCGGCGCTTCGATGAACCTGGTCAAGGAGCGGTTCTCCGCCGCGCCGGCGACCTGGCTGCTGGAGTTCAGCCAGGCCATGCCCGCCGCGCTGAACGCCCTGGCGGCCAGGTCGGCGTTCCGGCTGGCCTCGGCCCGCGTCCCCGCCATGAACCTGATGATCTCCAACGTGCCGGGGCCGCAGATCCCGCTGTACGTCTGCGGCGCGCGCGTCGTCGCCCAGTATCCGATCTCGGTGATCACCGACCTCAGCGGCGGCGTCAACATCACCGTGTTCTCCTACGACGGCCGGGTCGACTTCGGGATCATCGCCGACCGAGACATGGTCCCCGACGTGTGGGATCTGATCGACTACCTGCGTGACGCGCTGGACGAGCTGACGGCGCTCGCCGGCGAGCGGCGCCCGGCCGCGCGAGAGGGCGGATGACGGCGGGCGGCCCCGGCCCGTCGCCGAGGTCGTGCGACGCGCCCCCGCCCCCGGCCTCCCGCGCCCCGGGCACACGGGTGGTCAGGCGGAGCCGGAGATCTCCCGCTCGTGTACGCGGGGATCGTCCCGGTCGGCCGTGTAGTCGTCCGGACGGGTGGCGTCCGGGCCGTCCGCCGCCTTGAGCGCCCGCGCGAGCAGCGTTCCGAGCACGGCGACGACCAGGTTGACGATCAGCGCGAGGAACCCGGCGTAGACCGTGACCTTGGTGTCGAGGCCGAGCTGCTCCAGCGGGAACCCCGATCCGGCGAAGTGGGCGTGGGTGGGGCTGGAGATGTTGTAGAGCATCCACAGGCCCGCGCCCATCCCCGCGATCCACCCGGCGATCAGGCCCGCCCGGTGGAACCAGCGGGTGAACAGCCCGAGCGCGACCGCCGGGAGCGTCTGCAGGATGATCACGCCGCCGATGAGCTGCAGGTCGATGGAGAACTGCGGATCGATGAGCAGGATGCACAGCACGGCGCCGACCTTGACGACCAGCGAGGTGATCTTGCTGACCCGGGCCTCCTGCGCGTCGGTCGCGTCCCGCCTGAGGTACTCGCGGTAGATGTTGCGGGTGAACAGGTTGGCCGCGGCGATCGACATGATCGCGGCGGGCACGAGCGCCCCGATCCCGACGGCGGCGAAGGCCACACCGGCGAACCAGTCGGGGAACATCTTGTCGAACAGCAGCGGCACGACCGTGTTGGAGTCCTTGCCGATGGGGGTGACGCCGGCCGCGATCGCCATGTAGCCGAGCAGCGCGATCATGCCGAGCAGGAAGCTGTAGGCGGGCAGCGCCGACATGTTCCGCTTGATCACGTTGCGGTCCCGCGACGCCAGCACGCCGGTGACGCTGTGCGGGTAGAGGAACAGCGCCAGCGCCGAGCCGAGTGCGAGCGTGACGTACTGGATCTGGTTGTTCGCGTTGAGCAGGATGCCGTCGCCCGGCGAGGGCGTGGCCTCGAACTTGGCCTGGGCCTGCGCCAGGATCGTCTCCCAGCCGCCCAGCTTGGCCGGGATGTAGATGATCGCCGCGAGGATCACCACGTAGATCAGCGAGTCCTTGACGAACGCGATCAGCGCCGGTGCGCGCAGCCCCGACTGGTAGGTGTAGGCCGCCAGGATCGCGAACGCGATGATCAGCGGCAGGTCACCCGTCACGCCCATCGTCTTCAGCACCGCCTCGATGCCGACGAGCTGCAGCGCGATGTACGGCATGGTCGCGACGATGCCGGTGATCGCGACCAGCAGCGCCAGCGTGGGGGAGCCGAACCTGGCCCGCACGAAGTCGGCCGGGGTGACCAGGCCGTGCACGTGCGAGACCGACCAGAGCCGGATCAGCACGAGCATCACCAGCGGATAGACGACCACCGTGTACGGCACGGCGAAGAAGCCCATGGCGCCCGCGCCGAACAGCAGGGCGGGCACGGCCACGAACGTGTAGGCCGTGTAGAGGTCGCCGCCGACCAGGAACCAGGTGATCCACGAGCCGAAGCTGCGCCCGCCGAGGCCCCACTCGTTCAGGCTGGCGAGATCGTCGGCGCGCCGCCACCGGGCCGCGACGAAGCCCACCCCGCTGACGAGCAGGAACAGCACCGTGAAGATGACGATCTCGGTGGTCATCGGCCCCTCCGCGTCATGCGGTAGACGACGGTGGTCGTCGTGACGCCGAGGACGATGAAGGCGAGTTGCAGCCAGTAGAACAGCGGGATGCCGAACACGCTGGGCTCGACGGCGTTGAACAGGGGAGTGGCGAGCGGGATCGCGACGGGGATCAGCAGCAGCCAGTACCAGCGGCTGCGGTCGGTGCGGGGCGTGGTCAAACGCACTCTCCAACCGGACGGAGACACTTTGTAGTGTCGCGCGTAAAGTGACGGGGATCACGTTAAATTCGCGAGGATCACAGCGCCGTCACCGAGCGCCGAACGGTCGGGTCGGCGCGCCGAACGACACGCGCCGACCGGCTGGAGAGTCGGTCAGGTAACCGCCATCCGGGGGCAGGGAGCGGAGCGGGAGGGAGCGAGGACCGCACGGGAAGCCCGCGGCCGGCGGGTTTCGCAGCGGACCGGAGCTTCCTCCCGGCGCAGTGACCGGAGCCGCGGCAGCGGTGACGATACCTGACCGATGCTCTAGGTGCGGTAGTGGGGGAGCACGACGGCCGAGGGATGGTCGGGGTCGTGCAGGATCTCCTGGTCCGACGGCACCATCGGGCTGCCCGCGGTCAGCGCGGCGCCCGTGCCGGGATTGCGGGCGATCCGGGGATAGGCCCCGCTCGCCACGTGCACCCGGATCCGGTGGCCCCGGCGGAAGCGGTGCCCCGCCGGCCACAGCTCGACCTCCACCCGGCGCACGCCGTCGGCGTCGGCGGGCACCTCCGGGGTGAGCCTGCGCACCCCCTCGCAGACGTTCATCGACGCGCCGCCGGGGTGGACGTCGCACACCCGCACGACCACGTCGGCGTGCTGGTTGGTCGAGCGGAGGAACAACTCGGCGGTGACCGGCCCGATCACCTCGGTGTCCTCGGTCAGCGCCGCCGAGGTGTAGACGAGCACGTCCCGCCGGGCCTCCAGCCGCCGGTTGTCCCGGGGTGAGGAGTCGCCGATCAGCACCGGCCCGCCGAGGACCGGGGTGGGATGGGCGGGGTCGTAGCGGTACCTGTCCGGCTCCGACGGGACCGGATTGCCGGTGGACAGCCCGAAGCCCGGCTGCAGGTGCCAGCGCACCGGCCGCGTCCCCGGCGGCGGCCAGTCGGAGTGGTCGCGCCACTCGTCGGCGCCGGTCACGAACAGCCGCACGGGTGCGGGCCGCAGCCCGGACGGGTCGCCGAGCAGGTGGGCGCGGAACCAGGCCAGTGCGTCGTTGTTGGCGGCCCGCCCGTGCCGTACGTCGGTGTGATGCCAGGGGCCGATCGTCAGGTACGGCCGGCGCCCGGCGGCGCGCATCGCCGCGTAGTCCTTCAGTTGCCACGGCAGGAACACGTCGTACCAGCCGCCGGTCATCGTGACCTCGGCCGTCACCCGGTCGACCGTGCCGGAGAAGTCCCTCTTCTGCCAGTACGGCGAGGCCGGATCGGCGTGGTTGGCGAGCAGTTCGCGGAAGAACGGCACCGGGCGGCCCGCCGCCGCCAGGTCCAGCTCGGTGAGCGGCAGCCCGCAGGCGTCCGGCGCGCCCGGCAGCGCGGGCGGCGCGGCGAGCCCGGACAGTAAGGCACGGCGCGCCTTGCGCGGGACGACCAGCGGGGCCACCCCGGGCAGGCGGCCGTCCAGGTGCGCGGTGAGCGTGGTCCAGATCAGCGACGACTCCAGCGCGAACGCCCCGCCGATATAGGCGGCGTCCCGGAAGCAGGAGGCGGTGACCTGGGTGGCCATGGCCTTCAGGTCGGGCGTCTCGGCCGCGATGGCCCACTGGGTGTAACCGAGATAGGAGGGGCCGTGCATGGCGAGGCCGCCGCCGTACCAGGACTGGCGGCGCAGCCACTCGACGGTGGCCAGGCCGTCGGCGTGCTCGTCGGCGAGCGGGTCGAGCAGGCCGCCGGAGCCGAACCCGCCGCGGCAGCTCTGCAGGACGACCTGGAAGCCGTGCCGCGCGAACGCCCAGCCGTACATCCAGCCGAAGGGGCCGCCCCGGCCGTAGGGCGTGCGGATCAGGATCGTGGGCGGGCGGACCGCGCCTACGGGGAAGTAGTGGTCGGCGAGGAGGACGACGCCGTCCGACATGGGCACGGGGAGGTTCCGCCTGACCCGCACCCGGTGCGCCGGGTGGCGTCCCGGCCGCTGCGCCGTCCGGGACGTCGGCAGCTGGATCGGCAGCCGGAGCGGCAGGTCGACCATGAGAACTCCTTCGCGCGCCTCCTTTACTCACCAGTAACAGAATATCTATCCGCAGGGCTGCTCCGCCAGTGTGTCCCGTTGCATGATCACGGTGACCGGGGCTAATCTTCAGCCATGCGAGTTCCCGCGACCCTTCAGTGGTGGCGCCGCTGACAGGCGGCGTGGGTTTCGCATTCGCAAGCGCAAATGGACCGGCCGCCCCGAGAGGCGGCTTTTTTCGTTGTCCGCCCCTGGGGCATTCGACGAGATTCGAGCAAAAGGGGCACGACAAGTGGAGATCAGCGGATATACCACCGCCGGCGGCGTCACCGTGGAACGCGGCGTGCGCGAGGTGCCGGAGCAGGCGCTCGAGGAGATCGTGACGGCGCTCGGCGAGCACCGTGGCGGGGCGTTCTCCTCCGGCATGGACTACCCCGGCCGCTACAGCCGATGGGCGTTCGGCTACGTCGACCCCTGCCTTGAGTTCGTCGCGCGAGGGCGGCGGATCTCCGCCCGGGCGCTCAACGACCGCGGCCTGGTCGTGCTTCCCGTGGTCGCGTCCTGCCTGCTCGCCGCGGGCAAGCCGGTCAGCGAGCCCACCGACGGGTTCGTCGAGGTGTACGTCGCCGAGTCCGAGGACCTGCTGCCCGAGGAGCAGCGCAGCCGCCGGCCGACCGTCTTCACCGCGATCCGCGAGGTGATCGCGGCCTTCCGCGGCGACGACCCGCACCTGGGCCTGTACGGCGCGTTCGGCTACGACCTGGCCTTCCAGTTCGAGCCGATCCGCTACCGGCTGACCCGCCCCGACGACCAGCGCGACCTGGTCCTCCACCTGCCCGACCGGCTCGTCGTGATCGACCGGGTCCGCGAGACCAGCAGGGAGTACCGCTACGAGTTCACCGTCGACGGCGTCTCCACCCACGGCCTGCCCCGCACCGGGGAGGCCGTGCCGCTCGTCACGCCCGACCGGATCCCCGACGACCCGCGCAGGGGCGCCTACGCCGAGATCGTCGCCAAGGCCAAGGAGAAGTTCACCAGGGGTGACCTGTTCGAGGTCGTCCCCGGCCAGGTCTTCCACGGCGCCTGCGCCGACCCCGCCGCCTTCTACCGCTCGCTGCGCACCGCCAACCCCGCGCCGTACGAGTTCCTGCTCAACCTCGGCGGCGAGCACCTGGTCGGGGCGTCCCCGGAGATGTACGTGCGGGTGACCGGCGAGCGGGTGGAGACCTGTCCGATCTCCGGCACCATCGCCCGCGGCGCCGACCCGGTCGAGGACGCCGAGGCCATCCGGACGCTCCTGTCCAGCGTCAAGGAGGAGTCGGAGCTCACCATGTGCACCGACGTCGACCGCAACGACAAGTCGCGCGTCTGCGTCCCCGGCAGCGTCCGGGTCATCGGCCGCCGCCAGATCGAGATGTACTCCCGGCTGATCCACACCGTCGACCACATCGAGGGCAGGCTGCGTCCGGGGTTCGACGCGCTGGACGCCTTCCTCACCCACATGTGGGCCGTCACCGTCACCGGCGCCCCGAAGACCTGGGCGATGCAGTTCATCGAGGACCACGAGGAGACGACCCGGCGCTGGTACGGCGGGGCCGTCGGCTTCGTCGGCTTCGACGGCTCGATGAACACCGGCCTGACCCTGCGCACCGCGCAGATCCGCGACGGCGTCGCGACCGTACGGGCCGGGGCCACCCTGCTGTTCGACTCCGACCCGGAGGCCGAGGAGCGGGAGACCGAGCTCAAGGCCAGCGCGCTGCTCGCCGCCCTCGCCGCGGCCGGTCGCCGTCAGGAGCAGGCGGCCCCCGCGCCGGCCGCCGACCTGCCGGGTGAGGGCCACACGGTGCTGCTGGTCGACCACGAGGACTCCTTCGTCAACACCCTCGCCGACTACTTCCGCCAGCAGGGCGCCTCGGTGGTGACGCTGCGGCACGGCTTCCCGCTGGAGATGATCGAGGAGATCGCGCCCACGCTGGTCGTGCTCTCGCCCGGCCCCGGCTGGCCGTCCGACTTCGGCTGCACGGCCCTGGTCGACGCGCTGTACGCCAGGGGGCTGCCGGTGTTCGGCGTCTGCCTCGGCCTGCAGGCCATGGTCGAGCAGGCCGGAGGCACGCTCGAGCTGCTGCCGTACCCGGAGCACGGCAAGCGCGGGCGGGTCCGCCGCGAGGGGGAGAGCGTGCTGCTCGACGGCCTGCCCGAGGAGTTCGTCGCGGCCCGCTATCACTCGCTGCACGCCAAGCGGGCGGGCGTGCCGGAGGGGTTCACGGTCACCGCGTGCACCCCGGACGGGGCGGTGATGGCGATCGAGGACGCCGCCAACCGGCGCTTCGCCGTGCAGTTCCACCCCGAGTCGATCCTCACCACCCAGGGCGGCTCCGGCGCCAGGATCATCGCCAACGTCCTGCGCCTCGCCTCGGCGTAGCGTCCAGAACCGGAATCCCGTACGGACCGTCCATCCGGAACGTCCGTGCGGGATTCCGCGTGGGCTGCCGCGTTCCCGGGATTCCTCCTCCCTCGGGGAGTGGCCGAGATCCTCTTAAAGGATGAGAAAAGCGCAATTCTCGGGCGAGATAATCGGGAGGCGATGACTGCTATAGAGATCAAAAATCTTGTCAAGTCGTTCGGGGCCGTTAAAGCCGTCGACGACGTGTCGTTCAGGGTGGAGGCCGGATCCGTCACCGGCTTCCTCGGCCCCAACGGGGCCGGGAAGACCACCACCCTCCGCAGCCTGCTCGGCCTGGTCACACCCGACTCGGGTGAGGCGCTGGTCAACGGCAGGCCCTACACCTCGCTGAGCGAGCCCCTGACCGAGGTGGGGGCCGTGCTCGAGGCGACCAGCTTCCATCCCGGCCGCACCGCGCGCAATCACCTGCGCATCATGTGCACCGCCGCCGGGCTGCCCGCCGAGCGGGTCGACGACGCGCTCGGCCAGGTCGGCCTCGCCGACGCGGCGAACAAGCGCGTGGGCGGTTTCTCGCTGGGCATGCGGCAGCGGCTCGCGCTGGCCTCCGCCCTGCTCGGCCGTCCGAAGGTGTACATCCTCGACGAACCTGCCAACGGGCTGGACCCCGCCGGGATCGAATGGCTCCGCGGCTTCCTGCGCCACCTCGCGTACGACGAGGGTGCGGCGGTGCTGGTCTCCAGCCACGTCCTGTCGGAGGTCGAGCAGACCGTCGACAACGTGGTGATCATCGCCAGGGGCCGTCTCGTCCGGCAGGGCAGCCTGTCCGAGCTGACCAGCAACGGCGGTGAGGCCGTCCGGGTCCGGAGCGCGAAGGCGGCGGATCTCGCCCCCGCGCTCGAAGCGGCGGGCGCGCAGGTCGAGCTCGTCGACGACGGGACGCTGCGCGTACGCGGCCTGGACGCGGAGGCCATCGGGCAGGTCGCGCTCGACCGGCGGGTCGTGCTGACCGAGGTCACGCAGGAGCGGTCGGACCTCCAGAAGGTCTTCCTCGATCTGACGGAGGGACGATGATCAAGCTAGTCAAGGCGGAGCTGCAGAAGCTCTTCACCACCCGGCTCTGGTGGATCCTGCTGCTCGTCATGCTGCTGCTGGTCGGGGTGTTCCTGGCCATCTTCATCGCGGTCGCCGGAATCGAGAACAACGGCGCGTCCTTCCCCGGCCGGGACACCCCGGAGTGGGCACAGATGGTCTGGGCGAGCGGCGTGCAGATGGGCTGGATCATGGTGATGGTCCTCGGGGTCGTCATGATGACCTCCGAGTACCGCTACCAGACGATCACCGGCACCCTGCTGACCACCCCGCGGCGCGCTCAGGTGGTCGCCGGCAAGCTGATCACCGGTCTGGTGGTCGGCGCGCTGTTCGCCCTGGCCCTGCTGGTGTTCCAGGCGATCGTGGTGATCCCCACGGTGCTGATCTCGGGGGGTGAGCTCGACCTGTCGGCCTCCCACATCCCGCAGATCAGCGTCGGCATCCTCGTGTCCATGGCGCTCTACGCGCTGTTCGGCATCGGCCTGGGGGCGCTGGTGCGCAACCAGGTCGCCGGCATCGTGATCGCCGTGGTGTGGACCTACATCGTCGAGCCGATCCTGAGCGGGATCCCGGTCCTGCAGGTCGTCGGCAAGTGGCTGCCCGGCGGTGCCGCGAGCGCGCTGATGAACATCGACATCGACACCGGGCTCGGCAGGCCCGACCTGCTCCCCGCCTGGGGCGGGGCGCTGATCCTGGTCGCGTACGGCCTGCTGTTCGCGGCCGTCGCCTCGGCCACCACGGTCCGCCGCGACATCACCTGAGCCGGCTTCGTCCGTACCGGGCCGTGGCGTGCGCCTCGGCCCGGTACGGTGTGCATGTCCGGTCTTAACCGCAACAACGGGGATCAAGGTACATGCGCAGCGTCGAACCCGAGGTCTTCCTCGTCGCCAGACCCGAGCTGGACTACGACGAGCTCGCCCGCTATCTCCAGGAGATCGGCGGCGAGAGCTGGCTGGAGCGGCTGGAGCGGGGCGAGTTCGACGCGCAGAACCTCGCCGAGTTCGCCGGCCGCCTGTGCTACCGCTCGTTCGAGCCCGGGCTGAACCCGAACGTGACCCGTGTGCGCAAGGACCAGGAAGCCTATCTGCGCAACATCCTGGCCAGCGCCCACGGCTCGGTCCTCGAACACCTCAACTTCAGCTTCGTCCTGCACAACGTCTCACGGGTGCTGACCCATGAGCTCGTACGGCACCGCCCGGGCGTGGCGATCTCCCAGGAGTCGCTGCGGTTCGTCCGGCTCTCCGACATCCCGTTCTGGTTCCCCGAGTGGGCGCGCGAGGACGCGGAGCTGATGAAGCGGGCGACCGAGCTGCTCGACCGGATGGAGGAGTTCCAGTCCTGGGCGGCCGCCCATTTCGGGCTGGACGAGGAGGGGGTGCCGTTCGCGGAGAAGAAGCACCGCACCTCGTTCATGCGCCGCTTCGCGCCCGAGGGCGTCGCCACCGGCCTGGTGTGGACCGCCAACGTGCGCACGCTGCGCCACACGATCGAGGCGCGTACGGCCGCCGGAGCCGAGGAGGAGATCCGCCTCGTCTTCGGTAAGATCGGCGAGATCATGAAGACCGAGGCCCCGGCGCTGTTCGGCGACTACGCGATCGAGGACGGTGCCTGGGTTCCCGGCTGGCGCAAGGTCTGATCGTCTGAGGCCGGAAGGAGGCCCGCCCGGCGGGCCTCGCATCCGCGGGGCGGCGGCTCAGAGCACGGCGGCGCGGACGCACAGGACGTCGGGCAGATGCCCGGCGATCCGCGTCCAGGTCTGTCCGCCGTCGCGGGAGCCGTACACCTCTCCGTCCCGGGTGCCGAAGAACACGCCCGCCTCGCTCGCGCACATCGCGTCCCTGAGCACCGAGGAGTACACGGGCTCGCCGGGCAGCCCCACCGGGAACGCCCGCCACGTGGCCCCGGCGTCGTCGCTGCGGAACACGGTGTACTCGTGCCCCAGGGGCGTACGGTCGACGTCGGCGTGCAGCGGGAAGACGTACACGGTGTCCGGCCGCTCGGGATGCACGACGATCGGGAAGCCGAAGTCGGACGGCAGGCCGGCGCCGATGTCGGTCCACGAACCGCCGAAGTCGTCCGACCGGTAGACGCCGAAGTGGTGCTGGAGGTAGAGCCGCTCCGGCCGGGCCGGATGCTGCGCGACCTTGTGCACACACTGGCCGAACTCGGGATACTGGCCGCCTTCCGGCAGGAACGGCGCCCGGATGTTCCTGTTGGCCGGCTCCCACGACGCCCCGGCGTCGAAGCTGCGGAAGAAGCCGACCGCCGAGGCGGCGACGGCGATCCGATCCGGCTCCGCCGGGTGCGGGACGATCGTGTGGAGGCAAAGGCCGCCGCCGCCCGGCTGCCAGCGCGGCCGCGTCGGATGGTCCCACAGTCCCTCAACCAGCGAATAGGTGACCCCGCGGTCCTCCGATCGGAACAGCGCGGCGGGCTCGGCCCCCGCCCAGACCACCTCCGGCTCCGACGGCGACGGCTGGAGCTGCCAGACCCGGGCCAGCGAGGCGCCGGTGCGCTCGGGGAAGGCCACGGGCGGCGTGGCGGCTTCCTCCCAGGTCTTGCCGAGGTCGTCGGACCACATGACGCTCGGTCCGAAGTGTCCGTACTCGATGCCCGCGAGCAGCCTCGGCGTCCCCTCCCGGGTGTCGACGGCCACGGACGGCACGGCGATGGTGGAGAACCGCACGGGTTCCATCTCGTACGGACCGGCTCCGACCGAGCGGGCGAGGAAGAGGCCTTTGCGGGTACCGATCGCGAGTAGGGCTTCCATCGGTTCTTCCTTTCGTCGGCCGTGGTCGCATCGACCATGTCTCGTCGCCTGTGGTCATCGTGCCAGTCAGGAGCCCGGCCCGCCCGCCGTTTCCACGGGATGTCCCGGCTCGCTCGGCGCCCCGTCGTGGTGGATGCGGGACGGCGGCACCTGCGACCTCAGCAGGCGCCGTACGGTCTCGGCCACCATCGCGTCGGGCCCGCACACGTAGACCTCGTGATCGGGCCAGGAGTGCAGCCGCTCCATGACGTCCGGCAGCCTGCCCCGCATCCCGGAGAAGCCGGGATCGTCGGAGACCACGGGCAGCACCCGAAGCCGCGGGAACTCCGCCGCCATGCGGACGAGGTCGGGCAGGTCGTACAGATCACCGGCGTGCCGGGCGCCGAACAGCAGATGGATGCCCGGACGGCGGCCCGAGGCGATGACGTGCTCGATGACGGCCTTGATCGGGGCCAGGCCGGTGCCGCCGGCGACGCACAGCATGTCCCTTCCGGTGTCGACGGGGACCATCGTGCCTGCCGGGGGCCCGAGCATGACCTGGTCGCCGATCCGGGTGTGCCGCACCAGCGCCGAGCTCACCCAGCCGCCGGGAACCGCCCGCACGTGCAGGCTGAGCGTGCCCTCCGCGCGCGGGGCGTTGGCGATCGAGAACGGACGCCACACGCGCGGCCAGCGCGGCGTCTGCACCGTGACGTGCTGCCCCGGGGTGAAGTCCAGCGGCTGCGCCGGGCGCAGGGTGACGACCGCGATGTCGGGGGTGCGCAGCTCGTGACCGACGACCTCGGCGAGCCACCACGGGGGACGGGTCCTCGCCTCCGCCCGGGCCGCATCGATCATCACGTCGGCGACCATGCCGTACGCCTCGGTCCAGGCGGCCTCGACCTCGGCGGTCCAGGCCTCGGCGGCGAAGTGCCGTACCGTGGCGAGCAGCGCGGCGCCGACGGCCTGGTAGTGCTCGGCGACGACGCCGTACCTGCGGTGGTCGCGGCCGAGCCGGGCGAGGAACGGCGAGAGCGCCGCGGGGTCGTCGAGCGCCCGGACGATCTTCATGAGCGCCCGGAAGACGCGATCGTCGTGCGCGCCCATGGCGGCCGGGAAGAGTGCGCGCAGGCTCGGGTTCTCGGCGAACAACCGTCCGTAGAAATACGCCGAGGCCCGGGCCGTGACGGGCTCGACGAGCGAGAAGCTCTCCTTGACGAGGCGCGCGTTCGGCGACATGAGATCGTGCTCCCACCCTGGTCGTGTTCGGTACACCTCCCTGATTCCGGGTGACGAGCGCCGGCGGCCCCGGCTCGCAGGGCGCTCACCGTGAGTGTGACACCGAAGACATGGAGTCACAACCGGTTCGTCCGCATTGCCCCGGAGCCGGGGCGGGCGCACCGTCGAGATCGCCCGCCGTCCGGGCCGCCTCGACGGCCGGAAGGGGGAGCGGCAATCATCCTCCAGGGGGACCGCCCGGGGCGGGTGCGGCCGGTACGGTTCCCCTATGCGGTGGCGAGATCCGGTGTTCGACGCGCTCTTCGCGGTCTGCGGTGGCCTGCTCGACGTGCCGGTCACCCATGTCGTCGATGGCGGGATCGAGGCCGCCTTCGTCCGGGTGCTCGCCCTGATGGCGATGGTGATCACGCCCGTGGCCTTCGGGTGTTACGTCGTCTTCCGGCGGGCCGGGGCGCGCCGGGCACGTGAGCTCGCCGCGGAGCGGCTGCGCGCCGACCGGCTCGCCGAGCGGGAGCGGATCGTCCTGGAGGTCCACCACATCGTGGCCCAGCACGTCGGCGCCATGGTGCTGCGGGCGAACGCCGCGCGGTACGTCGGGGCGGACGGGCCGGCCGCCGAGGCGCTGGCCGACATCGGCAGCACCGGCAGCCGGGTGCTGGAGGATCTGCGCGGCCTGCTCGCGTCGCTGCGGGATCCCGGAGAGCACATCCCGGCCGGCCCTCCGGAAGACGCGGATCTCGAGGGTCTCGCGTGCCGCCGCCCCGGCTGTCCCCGATACGAGCCGCACCGGTCCGGGGCCCCCGGATCCCCGCTGCGGGGGCCCGGCCGGGCCCCCGCACGGACACCCGGCGGCGCGCGGCGGAGCGCCGGGTAGGGTCTGGGGCGTGACCGCTGCCGAGGACCGGATCTGGACGCTGCCCAACCTGCTGAGCGCGCTCAGGCTGCTCGGCGTTCCCGTCTTCCTCTGGCTCGTGCTGGGCCCGAAGGCGGACGGCTGGGCGATCGGGCTGCTCATCCTCGCCGGGTTCAGCGACTGGCTCGACGGCAAGATCGCACGGGCCTGGAACCAGATGAGCAGGCTCGGCCGCCTGATCGACCCGCTCGCCGACCGGCTCTACATCCTCGCCACCCTCCTCGGGCTGGTCCTGCGCGACGTCGTCCCCTGGTGGCTGGCGCTGATCGTGCCGCTGCGCGACGTCCTGCTGCTGTGGGTCCCGCCCCTGCTGCGCCGCCACGGGTACGGCCCGGCCCTGCCGGTGCACTTCCTCGGCAAGGCGGGCACGGCCGCCCTCATGTACGCGTTCCCGCTGCTGTTCCTCGCCTCCCACGAGGGCTGGTACGCCGATATCTGCGCGATCTCCGGATGGGCCTTCGCCATCTGGGGAACTGGTCTGTATTGGTGGGCGGGGGTGTTGTACGTCGTCCAGGTGCGCCGGCTGATCAGTCCGCGCGCCGGCTGACAGAAGGGGGTGAGGCGTGAAGGCCGTCGTGATGGCGGGAGGGGAGGGCACTCGGCTGCGGCCGATGACCGCCAACCAGCCCAAGCCGATGCTCCCCATCATCAACCGGCCGATCATGGAGCACGTGCTGCGCCTGCTGAAACGGCACGGCTTCACCGAGACCGTCGTCACCGTGCAGTTCCTGGCCGCGCTCATCCGCAACTACTTCGGCGACGGCGACGAGCTGGGGATGACCCTGCACTACGCCACCGAGGAGGTGCCGCTCGGCACGGCGGGGAGCGTGAAGAACGCCGCCGACAGGCTGCGCGACGACCGGTTCCTGGTGATCTCCGGCGACGCGCTCACCGACATCGACCTGACCGACATGCTCCGCTTCCACCGGGAGAACCGCGCGCTGGTCACGATCGGGCTCAAACGGGTGCCCAACCCGCTCGAGTTCGGGATCATCATCGTGGACGAGGACGGGCGGATCCAGCGGTTCCTGGAGAAGCCCACCTGGGGGCAGGTGTTCTCCGACACAGTGAACACCGGCATCTACATCATGGAGCCGTCGGTGCTCGACGAGATCGCCCCCGGGCAGCCCGTCGACTGGTCGGCGGAGGTCTTCCCCAAGCTCCTCGACCGGGGCAGCCGGCTGTTCGGCTACGTGGCCGAGGGCTACTGGGAGGACGTGGGTACCCACGAGAGCTATCTCAAGGCCCATGCCGACGTCCTGGAGGGCAAGGTAAAGATCGACTTCGAGGCGTTCGAGCTGGCGCCCGGGGTGTGGGCGGCAGAGGGGGCCTCGGTCGACCCCGAGGCGGTGCTCAAGGGGCCGCTCTACATCGGCGACTACGCGAAGGTCGAGGCCGGCGCCGAGCTGCGGGAGTACACCGTGCTCGGCAGCAACGCGGTCGTCAAGGAGGGCGCGTTCCTGCATCGCGCGGTCGTCAGCGACAACGTCTACGTCGGCCCCGCCGCGCACCTGCGCGGCTGCGTGATCGGGAAGAACACCGACGTGATGACCGGGGCCCGCATCGAGGAGAACGCCGTCGTCGGCGACGAGTGCGTGATCGAGTCGGAGGCGTACGTGTCCTCCGGCGTGAAGATCTACCCGTTCAAGACGATCGAGGCGGGCACGGTCGTCAACACCAGCGTCATCTGGGAGTCGCGCGGCCAGCGCAGCCTGTTCGGCCCGCGCGGCGTCTCCGGCCTGGTCAACGTCGAGATCACCCCCGAGCTGTGCGTGCGGCTGGCCAGCGCCTACGCCACCACGCTGCGCAAGGGAGACAGCGTCGTCACCTCCCGCGACGTCTCCCGCGCGGCGCGGGCGCTCAAGCGCGCGGTGATCAGCGCGCTCAACTCCAGCGCGATCAACGTGATCGACCTGGAGGCCGCCGCCCTGCCGGTCGCGCGGTTCCACACCTCGCGTGAGCACGTCAAGGGCGGGATAGCCCTGCGGACGACCCCCGGCGACCCGCAGAGCGTCGACATCGTGTTCATGGACGAGGAGGGGGCCGACCTGTCCCAGGCGGCCCAGCGGAAGCTGGAGCGGGTCTTCTCGCGGCAGGAGTACCGCAGGGCGTTCCCCGGCGAGATCGCCGAGCTGACCTTCCCGGCCAGGGCCGTCGACGCCTACACCCGCGAGCTGCTGCGCTGCGTCGACATGAGCGGCGTCAAGGACGCCGAGATGAAGGTCGTGGTCGACTGCGCCGGCGGCACCGCATCGCTGGTGCTGCCCAGCCTGCTCGGCCCGGCGGGCGTCGACGTGCTGACGGTCAACAACCGGCTCGACGACGCCTCACCGACCGAGACCCTCGCCGAGCGCCGCCGCGACCTGCAGCGCCTGGCCGAGCTGGTCGCCTCGTCGCGGGCGGCCTTCGGCGTACGGTTCGACCCGGTGGGCGAGCGGATCTCCCTGGTCGACGAGCTGGGCCGGCTGATCAGCGAGGAGCGTGCGCTGCTCGTGGTCCTCGACCTGGTGGCCGCCGAGCGCGGGGGCGGCCGGGTGGCCCTGCCCGTCACCACGACGCGGGTGGCCGAGATGGTCTGCCGGTTCCACGGCGTGCAGGTCGACTGGACGGCCACGAGCCTGGACACGCTGACCAGGGCGGCGGGCCACCCCGGCACCGTGTTCGCCGCCGACGGCCGCGGCGGTTTCATCGTCCCAGAGTTCGCCCCCACGCTTGACGGTCCCGCGGTCTTCCTGCGCCTGCTCGGTCTTCCTGCGCCTGCTCGGTCTGGTGGCGCGGACCCGGCTGTCGCTCAGCCAGATCGACGCCCGCATCCCGGA
>BCRI01000127.1 GCA_001552515.1 Sphaerimonospora mesophila NBRC 14179 = JCM 3151 | reverse complement strand
CCAGCGCAGGCTGCTGCGGCTGACCGGGCTCGACGTCGAGGAGAACCAGGCGAGGCGGCTGCTCAACGACCTCGACTCCTACCGGGTGTCGAACGGCCTGCGCCACGAGGACGAGGCGATCGTGGCGCACCGCTGGCTCGCCGAGGTGTTCCAGCCGGTGGTGAACGCGGTCCCCGCCGAGCTGCGGCGCAAGCTGGAGCCCGCCCAGCTCTTCCACGAGGTGCTCGACCACCGCTGGTTCATGTCCGAGGCGGCGGGCCATGATGTCGGCGTGACGGCGGCGGTACGGTCCTACGTGGCCAACGTCCTGGTGTTCAAACCCGACGAGAACGCCGTCATCACGACCTCCGATCAGCCCTCTGCTTAACCGTCGAGGAGGCGGGCCAGGTAGGCGGCGGCCTCCGGGATGCGGTCCTCGCCGAAGACCCGGATGCCGCTGCGTTCCAGCAGTGCCGTGGTCACCCCCCGGCCGGGCGTCGTCCGTCCGCCGAAGGTGCCGTCGTAGATCCGCAGGGACCCGCACGACGGGCTGCCCTCCTTGAGGATCGCCAGCCTCGCCCCGGACGACGTGGCGGCGGCCAGGGCCCGCCTGGCGCCCAGCAGGAAGGCATCGGTCACGTCGCCACCGTCCGGGGTGCGGATGCGGGCGGTGCCCGCCAGTACGGCCGCGCCGCCCGCGCCACCCTCGATCTCGGCGGGCGGCCGGGGAACGGGCAGCCCGCCCTGGACCTCGGGGCAGAACGGGACGAGCCGCCCCTCCTCCCGCCATCTGGCGAGAATCTCGTCGTCGCTGGTCTTGGCCCCTCCGTCGTACCGCACCCGGCTGCCGAGCAGGCACGCGCTGACCAGGATCCGTTCCATGTCTCCCATTCTGTACGCCCGCCGTCCATGCCCGGCACGACCCGGCGACGGCAGAAATGTGAAAATAATTCAGGAAGGTGAATTACTATTCTCGGGCTAACAATCCTTACTCTTCGTGAATAAAGGGTCTATCTGATCACATATCAGGTAATCGGGTGATCACTGGTTGCTCCTCTAATGTGGTCCGGGCTGAATCGGCGGACCTGCGAGGAGTTGCCGGTGATCCGGATCGAGGACTGCCTGTCGGAGGCGATGTCCATCCCGGGTGCCCTGCACGCGGTTCTCGTGCACCACGCCAGCGGCACTCCGGTGGCGGTGGAGGGCACACCGGACCCGATGCGGGCGGCGGCCGGGATGACGGGGGCGTTCCGGGCGATGCTCGACGGGATCGCCCTGGCGTCCACCGGCGGGACCGACCGGATCGAGGACGCCATCATCACGACCGAGACGAGCTACCACCTCATCCGGCCCGTGGAGATGGTGGCGGACGGGCCGCTGCTGCTCTGTCTGCGCCTCGACCTGGAACGCGCCAACCTCGCCCTGGCCCGGCGGCGGCTGAAAACGCTCGCCCACCGGATGCACGACCGCCGGCCGGACGAGGCAGAGACCGCTCCGGCACTGCCGCGGCGCGTCCCACGGCCTCCGCCGCGCCGGCCGCCGGCCGGGATCACGGCCGGAGTCCCGCCCGAGATCGCATCCCCGATCTCGGGCGGGGTCCCGGACGAGATCGCGGGAGAGGTGCCCGCCGACGTGAGGCTGCTCATCAGGCTGCGCGCCGCGCTGGAGGCGCTGCCGTGATCGTGCGCACCTGGCTGAAGCGAACCGGAAAGGCTGTCCCGATGGATCTGCGCCACGACGTGCACGAGGAGCTCGTCCTGCTCAGGAACCGCGCACCGGAGATCACCGGCGTGCTCGCCTGCACGGTGGACGGCATGCTCGTGACGACGGATCTGGCCGCCGAGACCGAGCAGACGGCTGCCCTCACCTCCGCGCTGCTCTCGCTGAGCCGCCGGATGACCGAACTCGCCGGGGTCGGCGATTTCGAGGAGACCCTCATCTCCGGCAGCCGAGGGCACACCGCCTGCTACGCCGCGGGCCGCAAGCTCGTCCTCACCGTTCTCGCCGGGCCCGGGGCCAACCTCGGACTGCTCCGGATCGAGGGCCGGAAGACGGCGGCCAAACTCGCCGCCATCATCGACCGCAAATAGGAGAAGAACATGCCGAACATGGACATCTCGCTCAAGGAAATGCTCTCGATCGACGGTGCGCTCGGCGCCGCCGTGGTCGACTACGGCAGCGGCATGGCGCTGGGCACGCTCGGCGGCTCGAAACAGCTCGATCTCCAGATCGCGGCGGCGGCCAACACCGAGGTGGTGAAGGCCAAGCTGCGCGCGATCGAGGCGCTGCAGCTCAAGGAGGGGATCGAGGACATCCTCATCACGCTCAGCACCCAATATCACCTGATCCGCCCGATCACCGGCCGGAGCGGCAATGGGCTGTTCCTCTACCTGGCCCTCGACCGCGGCCGCGCCAACCTGGCGATGGCCCGCCACCAGCTCCGCGGGATCGAGGAGCGGCTGGAGGTCTGATCGCCGGGATCGGCGTGGGTCGGCCGGGCGCGGCCTCCGTCGATCCGACCACGACCCCGGGACCGACGACCGGGGAGGGAGACTCGGCGGCCGCCACCGGCGATGGTCACCGATTTGACCAGAGATCGATCCTCTATTGGGTGATAAACGCCTATAGCTGGGCACTTAGCAGAGGTCTTGCAGACATCTGGAGTGAAACACTCACAACATCCATCCCCGAAGTGAGGAGAGACGCCTTGGCTGTCAAGCCTTCCGCCCACGCCCAGCAGCGCGGCGAGAGCCAGCCGTGGCTGCACCAGCAGGGGGTCGAGATCCAGGCATTCGGGACGGTACGCGACTTTCCGGTCGGCATGAGCCGGGAGACGAGAGACTACTCGTGCCAGCGGCTCAACCAGATCCTGGCCGACTCCCAGATCCTCTACAGCCTCTACAAGAAGCACCACTGGCTGATGCGAGGCCCGACCTTCTACCAACTCCACCAGCTCCTCGACAAGCACGCGAGCGAGCAGATCAAGATCATCGATGAGATCGCGGAGCGGATCCAGACCCTCGGCGGCGTCGCGGTCGGTGATCCGCGGCAGGTGGCGGAGATGACCGTGATCCCCCGGCCGCCGGACGGCGTGGAGGAGGTGCCCGCCATGCTCTCCCGGCTCCTCGAGGCCCACGAGACGATCCTGGTGGCCGCACACGACGCCGCCGCCAGAACCGCGGAGAAGGGTGACGACGGGACCAACGACCTGCTCGTCTCCGACGTCATCCGCACCGGGGAGCTCCAGGCGTGGTTCCTCGCCGAGCACCTCGTGGACACCCCGCTCGTACACGCCTGAGCGGGACCTCGGCCGGGGTGGATCCGTTTCCGGATCCACCCCGGCCGTCGCCGTGGAAATCCGGTTCTCGGCGTCAAGCCGAGGACCAGATGTCCCGTTCGATGTCGCCGGCGGCCTGCGGGCCCATCATCACGAGCCCGCCGTCCACGAAGAGCGTCGCGCCGGTGATATAGGAGGAGGCGGGACCGGCGAGGAAGACGATGACCGCGGCCACCTCGCGGGCGTCGCCCGGACGTCCCAGCGGATATCCCGGACGGCTGCCCGGCCTCGGCGGCCGGTCCTCCTGGCCGGTCATCGGCGTGGCGATCTCTCCGGGCGCGACCGCGTTGACCGTGATGCCGTACCTGGCCAGCTCCAGCGCGAACGTGCGGCTCAGCAGGCGCAGGCCGCCCTTGGCGGCGCAGTACGGCCCGGCCCCGAGCCGGGGGTACTCCTCGTGGACACTCGTCACGTTGACGATCCGCCCGCCCGCTCCACGCTCGATCATCCTGCGGGCCGCGCGTTGCGAGCACAGGAACGGGCCGTCCAGGTCGACGGCGAGCACGGACCGCCATCGGTCGTAGTCGGTCTCCAGCAGCGGCTCGGCCGTACCCGTGCCGGCGTTGTTGACCAGCACTCCGAGCCCGCCCAGCTCCTCGGCGAGGTCGTCGATCACCTCGGCCGCGACCACCGGATCTGTCAGGTCGTGCCGTCGTACGGCGGCGCGCTGCCCGGCGGCGCTCACCTGCGCGGCGGTGTCCCGCGCGCCGTCCTCATCGCAGTGATAGGTGATGCCGACGCCGAAGCCCTGGGCCGCGAGGGCCACCGCGGTCGCCTTCCCGATCCCAGAGTCGGCCCCGGTCACGATCGCCACCCTGTCGTAGTCGAAGCGCGCCACCCCGGCGCGGCGGTGCTGCTCATGGAACGCCCCCTTCCACCGCCGTCACAACCGCCTCGTGAGCGTGCGGGCGACGAATGGAGCATTCCCCGGCGAAAGGGTTCCATCCGGCGGACCCGGGCATGGCGGTTCTGGCACCGGGTAGGGCCCGGGACATGGGTGGGGAGAAGAAGAGCCCGAAGGAACTCGCCGAGGAACTCGCCACGAACGCACAGGACGATCCCCGGTTCGAGAACCGCACGCCCGGCATCCGGGCGACCAGGAAGGGCTCGAAGGAGAAGGCGGACGCCGACATCGCGGGCCGGGTCGGTGGCGGCATCGGCACCACCGGCGGCGGCGGACCCGGCGGGACCGTCGGCGAACCGCCGACGGGTCAGGTGCCGGACGAGGTGCTCGCCGACACCACCCTCGGCAGCGAGGACGCGCCGGAACGCGATCTCCCGGGGTCCGGGGAGCCCCCACGAGCCGGGTGAGGACGAGGCCGTCGACGGCCGTGCCGTACGGCTCGGCCGGGCGCGTCCGACGGTTCGCGCCTGCCGTCTTCTGCCCTCCGCGTTGCCGTTTCACTGCCGTGCGCCGGGTACATCGGAGGCGTGCCGACCGGAAGGAGCGATTGAGGATGTGTCTGAGCTGCGGCTGCGGTGAGCCCGACGACGACCACGGTAACCCGGCCAACATCACCCGGCAGGATCTGCGACTGGCGGCGGAGGCCGCGCACATCAGCCCGGAGCAGGCCGCCGACAACATTCATGCGGCGGCGGAAACCGCGGTATGAGCGCGACCCCCTGACGGAACCGCCTGACGTCTTCGGCAACGTCCAGGGAGGAATCACCATGACCGAGCATGACGCGGCGGCCTACCCGGAGAACGACCCGCGCCGACACACGGCCCGGCTGCACGACATGCTGACCGAGGTGGCCGAGCACGCCCGGGAGGACGTACTGAAGATCGACGAGCCGAAGGCGCAGGCGCTGTTCGAGACCACGGCCGAGGTGTGCCAGGGCCTGGCCACGGCCTTCGAACACTACGACCGGCAGTCGGAGCCGGCCTGGCAACGGTGACGTCGAAGGCGGCCCCGAAGGGAAGTCTCCGGAGGGGCCGCCTCCCACGGTGGTCATTCCGGCGCCGTCTGCTGCCCGATCAGCCTGAAGGTCCGCCGCCCCTTGGCGTCGAGCTCCGCATCGAGGATCTTGTTCTCGAGGATCGCCGCGGCCTCCGGCTCCAGGAAAACCCGGACCCCCGCCTTCTCGACGACCCGGTCTCCGGACGAAGCCGTGCTCGCCAGGGAGAATTCGAGCGCATTCTCCTCATCCCGCTTCGCGGCGATGCGCAGCCCCGCCCACTCCGGCAGCGACTCCCCCACCATCAGATCGCGAATCGCCTCGACGGCGTTCTCCGTCATCGTCAGCACCGGCAAGCTCCTCGACTACTCGGACCGACCCGCAGAACCGGCCCCTACCCACCGGCCGGGAAAACCCACTGATCAGGCTCCGAGCAGCTCGTGCAATTGCCAGCCGTCGTCGTCACCGACCACGCGAAGGGCGAGTTCCGCTCGGCTGGCCAGATCGAGCGGAGCGATGCCGGAGACGGTGTGCCCGTGGGCAAGACGGTCCAGTGCCGCACCGACCAGGGGGCCGGCAGTACGGACGGTCGCGGCCAGGGCGATCGACCGGGTCGATCCGCCGTGGAGCACGATGTTCCGCTGACGGTAGAGGCGGCGGAAGCTCGCGCGGAGATACCGGTTGATGCGGCCCAGTGTGGTGGACGGGTCGGTCACGAGTCCCTGCATGCGCTCGAACGCGACGACAGTGGACAGGTCGCTTGCCGGGCAGGGCGGGTTCGCAGCCAGCCAGTGGACCATGCGCCTGGTCCGTTCCCGGTTGTTGCCTGCCCGACCCAGTCGGCTCCTCGATCACCTCGCGCATGGCCAGTACCGTTCCGAGGTCCCAGAGTCGGCGGTGCCAAGGATGCCACGACTCGAGCAGCTCAAGGACTCGAGCTTTGACCAGAGCGTCAGTCTCCGGTCGGGTCGTGGCGGTCATCGGCTCCTCCTAAAGGCATACGCGAAGATCTGCCTTCGCATAGATGATTGCGATCAGCTCTGGTGGGAACTAGTCTCAGTAAGACTTAGGCAGGGGAGCCGCCCGTAAGGGCCGCTCCCCATCGCCTTTTCCAGGGGCTCCTGCAGAAGAAGTCCCGCCGATATGGTCCCCCGTGTCCCCTGTTTCTTTCGGAGCGCTTTGTCTGGAGCGCAAGGGGTACGACGTTCCGCGTGTTCCACGTTGACCACTTGCGTGGACGCGTGCCCTGCTCCCAACGCGAGAGGCCATCAGCTGAGCCGCCGCGCGCAGCCGTACGGCCATGTCCTCGGGACAGTTCGAACGAACCGCGTCTCGCGACCCAAATTGTCACAGGAGGGTCAGGGCATCCGGGGAACCACCGGATGCCGGAGGCTTGCGGGCACTTGCGAGCACGGGAAGCACCCCCGCGCGCTCCAGGTCGGCCACGGCGACGAGAGGGCCGTTGCAGATACGTCGGATCGCCCCCTGAACCTTGGCACGCCGAGCAGGGGCCGGCCTGGGCGCTCCGGCGGAACGTCCTTCGGCCGGGTCGGCGAAGCGTTCGCCGTGAGTGTGCAGCCAGATCACCCGCTTGCCGAGCCGTACGGGTGCCGCTGCGGCCCGCACTGATCCGTTACGTGAGAGACCTGACGGGGCCAAAGGACCTGCCGCCGTGGTGGACGCCAAGTACAGGAATTCCGCGGACCGGACGGATCTTGCCGGGGTGCGGATCGCGTGTTAATTTGGTCGTATGACCAATTTGGTCGATCGACCAATTTCCCCGAAAGGGCAACGGCAACGGGAGCGACTGATCGATGTCGGCATCGCGTTGCTGGCCGAGGGTGGATGGCCGGCGGTCACCACGCGCGGTGTGGCCGAACAGGCAAGCGTCAACCCCGGTCTGATCCACTACCACTTCGGCGGGCTCGGCGGCCTGCATGCGGCGGTCGCCCGCCGGGCCGGGGACATGGTCATGAACCCGCTGGTCGCCGAGCTGCTCAGCGCCCCTGACGAGCGAGCCGGGCTGGCGATGCTCGGTGCGCTGCTGCCGAAGACGGCGGGCGAGGAACGGACGCTCCGGCTGGCCGTGGCGCTGATCGAGGGGGCGATGCGCGATCCGGCGCTGGGCGAGGTCCTGCGCGACCAGTTGCGAGACGTCCGCACACAGGTCGCCGATCGACTGGACGAGCTGCATCCGGGCCGGCCGCCAGGCCGGAGCACCGGAGTGGCCACGTTGATCGCGGCGCTGGTGGACGGGCTCATGCTGCACTACCTGCTCGATTCCGACCTGCCCGTGGGTGAGGCGCTGGCCGCCCTCGCGGACCTTACGGAGCCCGGCCAGGCGGAATCCGGTCGGACGGCTCATCACGCGTGACGTGGTCACGCCCGCCCTGCGCCACCGGTCCGGCGCGGGAACCACCCTGCAAAACCACAGACTCCAAGGGACGAACGATGGAAATCGTCAAAAAGCCCGAACCACCGAGCGGCCTGAGCCGCATCCTCTGGCGGCTGCCCATCCGTATGTATCGGCTGGGGTTGGGCGGTCTGTTCGGCAACCGCCTCATGCTGCTCAACCACGTGGGCCGTGTCTCCGGCGAACGACGGCAGGCCGTCATCGAGGTGGTCGAACACGACCAGCGTGGTTACGTGGCCGCCTCCGGCTTCGGCAAGCGCGCCAACTGGTATCGAAATGTCATGAAAAATCCGGATGTGGTCATTCAGCTCGGTCGACGGCCTATACCGGTGACCGCGACAGAACTTCCTGCCGAGGAGGCGGCAGAGATCATGGCGCGCTATGCCCCACGCCATCCTGTCGCCGCACGTCGCCTCTGCAAGATCATGGGATTCATGGTCGACGGGAGCGTAGAGGATTATCGCGAAGTCGGCAGACACATCCCGTTCATCCGGTTCACTCCCCGGCCTGGCGGATAACAGTTCAGTGTCGGGTCTCCGCGGTTCGGCATAGCCCGCAGCCCTCAATGATTACCGAGCAGGGCCACCGGTGGAGTTACTCCCTACCATGCCAACGCATCCCTTGCGCAAGACCCTCTGGCGGGTTTGATCAGGTGTGGGCACAATTGCCGGTGTGAAGGCATACGTCGGGGTGACTGACGAAAGCTGGTACCGGTTCCTTTCCGCACGCCCGACCCTCACCGAGGTGAACTTCTGGCGCCCCTCCGGCGCTCGGGAGTTCCGCGCGATCGACCACGGCGAGCCGTTCTTCTTCAAGACCCACCACCCGCACAACCGCGTGGTCGGCGGCGGCTTCTTCAGCGGCTTCGCACCCCTTCGCATTTCTGAGGCATGGGAGTTCTTCGGCCAGGGCAACGGTGCCGCGAGCCTGGCCGATATGCGACAACAGGTGGGAAAGTACCGCAAACAGCCGATGGTCATTGAAGAGGACCCGGTCATCGGCTGCGTCATCATCCGCGACGTCTTCTTCTTCCCGGACGACCGAGTCGCCGGGCCGCCGCCTGACTTCGCCTCCAACATCGTGCAGGGCAAGAGTTACGACCTGGCCGGCCACCCGGCCGCCGGCTACTTCCATGATCTGCTCGGCCGGATCGGGATCGGTGTGGAAATCGACCTGTCCGAGCCGTGGCACCGCGACGGGCCGGTCTTCGGCGATCCCCGTCTGGCCCCGCGCCGCCTCGGCCAGCAGGCGTTCCAGGCCGTGGTCCTGCACGCCTACGAACGGCGCTGCGCGATCACCGGTGACCGGATCCGGCCGGTCCTGCAGGCGGCCCACATCCGCCCGGTCACGGCGGGCGGCGAGCACCGTCTGGACAACGGACTCCTGCTCCGCTCCGATGTGCACACGTTGTTCGATCGCGGCTACCTGGCGGTCGATCCCCGGCATCGGCTGGTGGTCAGCCCGCGACTGCGGGCCGAGTTCGGGAACGGCGAGGAGTTCTATCGCCGGGCCGGGCAGGAGATCAACGTTCCTGGCCGACCTCGCGACCGCCCCGATCGTGAGGCCCTCGAATGGCATCTGGACGAGGTGTTCCTCAGGGCCTGAGGCGGCTGCCCCGTCGGTTAACCGGCTGGGAAGCGGATGAAGCCGACTGGGACGTGATCCACCAGCCAGACGCCGTTGGCGCTGACTCGGAACTCGTACCCTGCCGCGTACATCCCTCCCGCGTTCACGACGAGGACGACCGGCCTCCCTCTACGCGCCCCCACCCGCGTGGCGGTCTCACGATCCGGAGACAGGTGGACGTGATGGCGTGACATGTGCCGCAGACCTTCGCTGCGGATCGCCGCCACGCTGTGAACGACCGTGCCGTGGTAGAGGAACGGGGGTGGCTCGACCATCGGCAGAGCGAGATCGACAGGCACCGAATGCCCCTGACTGGCCCGGATCCGATCTCCTTCGATTACATATCGCCGCTTGTCGTTGCCGGCGACCACCTGCTCCAATTCCACTCGGGAAATCGGAAACCCGTGGGAGGACGCGGCCTCCAGCAGCACGTCGACGTTCACCCAGCCGTGCTCGTCCAGCTCGATCCCGATGCGCTCGGGCCGGTGCCGCAGGTGCCTGGCGAGATACTTGGAAATCCTCACCAGCCGCCGTTCGTCCATCGCCCTCCTCTCCGGCCAAGAGTATTACCGAGGTCATCGCACGCTGAGCGCGCGCCGGTGGCGAGTGTCTCGTGCAGTCGCCGGGCCGTCGGCGTGACGCCGGGCATCGCGGCCGCGGCCGCGGCCGCGCGGTGCCGGCCCTGTCCGAGTCAGGAGGCGTACCCGGCTCGGCGGGCCGGCTCGGATGTCCGCACCCGCCCGGACCACCACATGTTTCACAAACCTGCTCCCCTCCACACCGAATCTCGCCATTCGAAAATCTGTCCTAATTCTCTCATGACTTTCCAGAGGACAGCAACATCTGTCGCGGATGAATTGTAAAAAAATACGAGAAGTAAATGTCGAATGCCCCAGATATTCACAATGCCCGGAGTGCGCACAAAGGGCGGTGGCCGTGGCCAGCCGAGGGCAGGCGGCACGGCAAAGGCGTGGTGGAGCTTCGTAGGGTGGGGAGATGACGAATCCGTCCATCGATCCCACGCTTCCGCCGCTGCTGGTCCTCACGGGTGGCGAACGCGAGGTGCTGGAGGCGTTTCTCGACTTCCACCGTGCGATGGTCGCCCGCAAGGCGCTGGGCCTGTCCGACGAGGACATACGGCGCAGGCACGTGCCGTCGTCGACCACGCTCGGCGGACTGCTCAAGCACCTGACGATCGTCGAACGGAACTGGTTCCGCCGGGTGCTCGCCCAAGATCCCGCCATGGGCCCGCCGCCCACCCAGGAGGACGCCGACGGCAGCTTCGCGCTCGACGCGGAGGACACGGTCGAAACTCTGGTCGCGGTGTACGGCGAGGCCTGCGCCGACTCTCGCCGGATCGCCGCCCGGTTCTCCCTTGACCACGTCGTGCCCCAAGCGGAGCTGGGCCAGGTCTCGCTGCGCTGGATCTACGTGCACATGATCGAGGAGACGGCCCGCCACGCGGGGCACGCGGACATCCTCCGCGAACTGACCGACGGCGCGACCGGAGCCGTCGTCTGATCCTCGGTCACACGGCCGCGGGGTGACCCGGCCGCACCGATTCCCGGCCATCCGTCCACCGTCCACCGTCCCGCCCGGTAGGGCAGGCCGGCACCGGCGAGTGCCAGATTTTGAGTAATATCGCGTCTCCTGTGATCATATCCTGAAAGACGGTTCGAACAGCCCGGAGGACGGATGCCATCGATGTCGGCTCTTACGCTGCTGCTCGCGACGATCACGACGGGCCTTGTCGCCGGGCTGTTCTACGCCTACTCCTGCTCGGTCATGCTCGCGCTGCGCCGGGTCGACGACCGGACCTTCATCGAGGTGATGCAGCGGATCAACACGGCAATCCAGAACGGCTGGTTCGCCCTCGGCTTCGTCGGCGGGCCGCTGCTGACCGCGATCACCCTCGTCATGCATTTCGACGACGGTCCGATCATGCCGCTGGTCCTGGCCGGGCTCGTGTTCCACGTGTCGACGTTAGTGATCACCTTCGCGGTGAACATCCCGCTCAACAACCGGCTCGACGCCGCGGGCGACGCCGCCCAGGTCGCCGACCCCGCGTCGGTGCGCCGGGGCTTCGAGACACCCTGGGTGCGCTGGAACCTCGTCCGCACGCTCACCTCCACCGCCGCCTTCGGCTGCCTGTGCTGGGCCCTGGCCCTGTAGTCAGGCACCTTGATCGGTGATTTCGGCGCGTACGTCCAGGACGGCCTGATCGGCGGCGGCCCGGCCGGAGAGCCAGCCCTCGCGATTGCTGACCGCACCGGCGGCGACCATGTTCAGATCGGGGAACATCTTCTCGACCTCCTCCTCGACCACCCGGTCCCGGGCCGCGAGCACGGGCAGCAGGTCCCTGCCGGTCTCGGCCGCCGCCTGCTGGACCGCCTCTCCGGCGGCCTCGCCGAGCCGCTCGCCGATCCTCTGCGCGTAGGCGGCCAGGAACGACTGCCGAAACGACCGGGTTCTGGACCGGCCCAGGCCGTCCCGGCGGGAGCCCGCGAGCCGCATCGCCGTGGTCGCCTGCACCAGCAGGGAGGTGAACAGCACCTCCACCGCGGCGAGATCGGCGGGGAAGCCGAGCACGGTGACGAACCCGAGGTGGCGGCTCCAGACGGCCCGGCAGTGGTTCGCCGTGGCGATCACGTCCAGCAGCATCGCCTTGGGCGCCTCATAGGGCGCGTCGACCCCCAACCGGCGCCCCTCCGGCCCGTCCGCGGCCGATCGGTCCTCCGCCTCGGCGGCCAGCAGCGCGGCATCGATGCTGTGACGGGCCATCAACGACTGGGCGGCGGCGGTGAACGTCTCCGCCTCGGCCTCGAACTCGGTCGACTCGGCCTTCGCCAGCAGCGCCCGCACCCGGGCCAGCATCCGCTCATCGACGGCTCGGCCCGCCGGCCTGGCCGTACGGCGGGCCCCGCCCGGCGGCGGGCACAGCCGCTCGATCCGGGGCAGGGCGGCGAGGAGGACGATGAGCTGCAGGACGCGGGTGACCATGCCGAGGCGGTCGCCGTCCTCGCGCAGGTACTCGTCATCCTGCCGCCACCAGACCCTCGCCTCCAACGCCGCCAGTTGGTCCAGCCAGCGCTCGTCCACCGTGGCCGGTGCGTAGCCGCGCATCTCCGCGGCGATGGCGTCGGTGGCCAGCCGCACGTGCCGGGCGTCGTGCTCCCGCCCCACCATCCTGATCACGTCGGCGGGCTGCCAGCCGTTGCGCCAGGCGAACGTCACATGGTCGTTCAGCATGGCGAGCAGCAGGCGATCGACGATCGGCCGCAGCTCGGCCGGGGCTTCGGCCAGTGCCGTCGCATACTGTGAGAACCCCGCCTCGTCCCGGTCGAGTCGCGCGTCCAGTGCCGCCGACAGCAGCCCGGTGACGATCTCCTCGGGCGACGGCCGGGGCTGCCATCGGGGAAAGCCGAAGGCATCGCCGCCCGGACCGCCCCGGCCCTGCTGCCTGCGCCCGCGCTCCTTCTCCTTGGCCCTGCGCCGCTCCCGGTTCGCCTTGCCCATCCGGCTTTCTCCTCGCGATCGCGCAAAATGGGCAACCTCCGCCGGGAAGACCGCATCGGCGCCTCAAGGGCGTACGGCAGTGCCCGCAGACGGGGGACCCTCGGTCACGACGTGATTCTTTCAGTCCCCGCACCCCCGGTGAGGACGTTATCCACAGGCCTGAGCCGTACGCGGGATCATCCGGCGGCGCGGGCCAGCGCCTCCTGGGCCGCCGGTACGGCACTGGCCCGGTCGGCGGCGCTGAGACCGATGCGGGTCCGCCGGTCGAGCAGGTCGTCGACGTCGAGCGCGCCCTCGTGGCGTACGGCGAACAGCAGGTCGGCCATGGTCGTGTCGACGCCCGGCGCGATCGGTTCGAGCAGCGTCCGATCTCCTCCGGCCCCGGCCACCACGTCGACGGCCTCGGTTCCATACCTGCCGATCATCGCGGGCGGGGCCTGGACGGCCGCCAGGGCGGCCCGGCTCGCCGCGCCGACCAGCGGCAGCGCCCGGGTGCGCACCGGACCGGCCCGCATCCGCCGCCCCCGCGCCCTGGCCGCCGCGAGGGCCGCGTCCACCGCGTCCTGCGCCATCCGCCGATAGGTGGTGAGCTTGCCGCCCACCACGGTGACCATGCCGTCCCCGCCCGTGAGCACCACGTGCTCGCGGGACAGGTCGGCCGTACGCGCCCCGCCCCTGTCGAGCAGCGGCCGCAGGCCGGAGAACGTCCCCACCACGTCGGCGCGGGTGAGGGGGACGCGCAGCGCCGAGTTGATGGTGTCCAGCAGGAAGTCGATCTCGCCCTCGCTCGCCGTCGGCACGTCGGGGATCTCGCCCGTGACCTCCTCGTCGGTGAGGCCGACGTAGACCCGCCCGCCCGCCGCCGGGAGCGCGAACACGAACCGGCTGCTCTCCCCCGGTATGGGAACGGTGAGCGCGGCGGTCAGCCCGTTCATGCCGTTCAGCCCGCCGAAGGACCTCTGGGAGAAGACCAGATGGGTGCCCCGGCTGGGCCGCATGGCGACACCGTCGGCCAGCGTGCCGGCCCACACCCCGGTCGCGTTGACGACCGCCGCGGCGTCCAGCTCGAACGTCGCGCCGGTCAGCTCGTCACGCAGCAGCGCGCCCTGACCGCCGGCCTCGACCGCCGAGCACCGCGTGAGCACCCGGGCGCCGTGACCGGCCGCCGTCCTGGCCAGCGCCACCACCAGGCGTACGTCGTCGACGAGCTGGCCGTCCCAGAAGACCAGGCCGCCCCGCAGGCCGGCCTCCCGCACGGTCGGCGCGTATACGCGAACCTCCGCGCGCGACAGGCGGCGCGAACGCGGCAGGGTGTGCCGCGAGGTGCCGGCGGCGGCGCGCAGGAGGTCTCCGGCCAGGTATCCCGCGCGGATCATCGCCGCGCCCTTGACGTCCAGGGACGGCAGGAGCGGGAAGACGTTGGGCAGCGCCCGGATCAGATGCGGCGCGGTGCGCTCGATGAGGATGCCGCGCTCGACCGCGCTCTCATAGGCCACCGACACCTGGCCCGTGGCCAGATAGCGGAGCCCGCCGTGGACCAGCTTCGAGCTCCACCGGCTGGTGCCGAAGGCGAGGTCATGCTTCTCGACGAGCACGACGGACAGGCCGCGAGAGGCGGCGTCCAGCGCGACCCCGGTCCCGGTCACGCCCCCTCCGATGACCAGGAGGTCGACCCGCGGCGCACCGCTGAGGTGATCGAGGTCACGCGCACGGCGTCGGGCGTTCAGCGAGGTGGGTTCTGTGCCGTCGGTCACGTCGGCCAGATTAGTGCTTCCCGAATCGGGCGCCCCGTCCACTCGGCGCCCGTCCGGGCTTCCGGCCCGATCCGCCCGTGCCTAAGCTGGGCCTCGTCTCCCTGGCGGTGGCCTTCCTGTCGAGAGTTGCGAGATCTCCCTTGGCTGAAACCGAACTGCCCGTCGTCGGCTTCCATCCGTATCTGTGGGGGGATCCCGCTCATCACAGCGGCCTGCCTCCCGCGATCCACGCGGCGCTGTCGGGCCTGGGCGTGACCGCGCCCGCCCGGCCCGCCGTCCCGCCCGACGCCGTGCCGCTCCCGCCGGTCGCGCTCTCCGAGCAGGCACGCGCCGCGCTGGCGACCGAGGTCGGCGCCGAGCACGTCGACTCAGGTCACGACGCGCGTCTCGCGCACACCCGTGGCTGGTCGACTCCGGATCTGCTCCGGCTGCGGACCGGCGACGCGGCCGACGCGCCGGACGCCGTGGTGTTCCCCGGTTCGCACGACGAGGTGGTCGCGGTGCTCCGGGTCTGCGCAGAGCATCGGATCGCGGTGGTCCCCTACTCAGGCGGCACCTCGGTGGTCGGCGGTCTCGCCCCGGCTCGGGCCGGGTTCGCCGGGGTCGTCACACTCGACCTGCGCCGCCTGGACGCGCTCGTGGAGGTCGATCCCGTCTCCCGCACCGCCGTACTGCAGGCCGGGCTGCGCGGGCCGCAGGCCGAGCGGCTGCTGCGCGAGCAGGGGTTCACCCTCGGCCACTTCCCTCAGTCGTACGAGGGCGCGAGCATCGGCGGCTACGCCGCGGCACGCTCGGCCGGGCAGTCCTCCGCCGGATACGGCCGCTTCGACGAGATGGTCGTCGGCCTGGTCCTGGCCACCCCGAGGGGCACCGTGGAGCTCGGCACCGCGCCGAAGTCCGCCGCCGGTCCCGATCTGCGCCAGCTCGTCCTCGGCTCGGAGGGCGTGCTCGGCGTCATCACCTCGGTGCGGGTCCGCGTACGGCCCGTGCCCGGTGAGCGGGTCTTCGAGGGGTGGCGCTTCCCGTCGTTCGAGGCGGGCGCGGCCGCGCTGCGCCGGCTCGCTCAGGACAACCCGCTGCCGACCGTGCTGCGGCTGTCGGACGAGCTGGAGACCGCGGTCAACCTCGCCGACCCCGCCGCCGCCCTTGGGAGCGGCCCCGGCGGCTGCCTCGCCATCACCGGGTATGAGGGCGATCCGGCCGAGGTGGCGGCCCGGCGTGCGGCCGCCACCGAGGTGCTCCTGGCCGCGGGCGGCACACCCCTCGGGGCCGGGCCCGGCGAGTCCTGGCGCGCGGGCCGCTTCCGCGCGCCGTACCTGCGCGACCCGATCCTCGCGGCGGGCGGCCTGGTCGAGACGCTGGAGACGGCGGCGTTCTGGTCCGGCCTGCACCGGCTGCGCGCAGCGGTGACCGAGGCGCTGACCACCGAGCTGACCGGCCGCGGGACGCCGCCCGTGGTGCTCTGCCACATCTCACACGTGTACGAGACCGGCGCGTCGCTGTACTTCACCGTGGTCTGCGCCCAGGCAGCCGACCCCCTCGCCCAGTGGGCGGCCGCCAAGACCGCCGCGAACCTGGCGATCCGCTCGTGCGGGGCGGCCATCACCCACCACCACGGCGTCGGCACCGATCACCGGGCCGCCTACGCGGAGGAGATCGGCCCGCTGGCCGTGGAGGCGCTGCACGCGGTCAAGCGGGTTCTGGATCCCGCCGGGATCCTCAACCCCGGAGTGCTGCTCCCCCCTGCCGGAGGCTGACCATGCGTTCCTTCACGGCCCTGCTCAACCCCATCTCGGGGCGGCGCGCGAGCCGTACGCTCTGGGAGCCGCTCGCGGCACTGCTCACCGAGGCCGGCGCCGTCGTCACCACCGAGGAGACCCGAAGTCGGACGCACGCGATCGACCTCGCCGCCGAGGCGGCCGGGCGCGGCGACGTCGTGGTGGCCGTCGGCGGCGACGGGCTGGTCAGGGACGTGGCCACCGGGGTGGTCCCGGCCGGCGGCACGATGGCGATCCTGCCCGCGGGCCGGGGCAACGACCTCGCCCGCACCCTCGGCCTCCCCGCCGATCTGCCCGACCGCGGCCATACCGCGCTGCCCGGGCTGGCCCGGCTGCTCCTGGACGGTCCCCCCAGGAGCATCGACGTGCTCGAAGTGAACGGCGTGATCGTGCCGGGGAACGTCTATGCCGGTGTGGACTCGCGCGCCAACCAGATCATCAACCGCCATCGGCGGCTGCCCGCGCTGCTGCTCTACCGGCTCTCCGGCGCGCTGGCCATCGCGACCTGGCGCGCGCCGACGTTCACGGTCACCGTCGACGGCCTCCAGCGGCGGGTCCGGGCCGACACCGTCGTGATCGCGAACTCCGGCGCGTACGGCCACGGCCTGCGGATCGTGCCGGTGGCCGCGCTCGACGACGGCCGGCTCGACGTGATGGTGGTGCGCGCCGGGATGCCGAAGCTCTCGATCGGCAGGTTCATGGCCGAGGCGCAGAAGGGCACCCACATCCATCGGCCCGAGGTCGAGCTGTCCACCGCCACGGCCGTCACCATCGACACCGACCGGCCCGTGCCGCTGTACGCCGACGGAGACGAGGTCGCGACACCGTTCCCGGCGACCGTACGCCTGCTCCCCGGCGCGCTGAACCTCATCGCGCCTCACTGAACCCGTACACGGCCGGCCGCGAGCACATCGAGTCCGCTTTTGGCGACTTGTCCCATATCTATTGTTTTGCTTGCGCCAGAATCGGGGGCTCCATTGAAAGGGCGATTCCGGCGTTAGACGGAAAGGTTGTCCAATCTATGGCCGGGCACCGGTTGTCAATGGATAATCGACCAACAGAGCTTGGATGATTCGTTCTGTCGAGGAGCGGCGATGAGTCCGGGAACGAAGCGGGGTATCGCAGCGGCAGGCACGGTCGTCATCGCCGCCCTCGTGAACATCGCGACGGGAGTGCTCACCGAGCGCTGGGCGATGGCGTGGTTCGCCTTCACCGCGGTCTTGGTGACAGTCGGCGGGGCGCTCCAGGCCTGGCTGTCGATCGGCGGCACGGGGAGGGCGTCCCAGCACGTCCGGGATGCGCATGTCAGCGGCCGGCTCAGGCAGAAGATGGGAACTTCCGGCGAGCAGACCGTGACGAACTGCGAGATAGGGGCCGACCTGATCCAAGAGCAGGGTTGAATCTTGACGAACGAGCCGGAGCCGCGGGAGCCGCGGCAGGCGGTGACGAACAACGACATCGGCGGTGACGTCTATCAGGCCGAGGGTCCTATGATCATCGGTGCCGGAATACACGTACACCTTCCAGATCGGAAACCCGGTTTCCTCTCACGCCGCACCGTACTGTTCGGAATCGGCGCGGCAGCGATTTCGTCCGGCGTCGTCATCGTGTACCGCATGGTGAATTCCGAAAACCGGGCAGAATCCGGCAGTCACCCCAGGAGCGACTCCATTCCGTTGGATCCCAGGGTTCTGACCGGTCACACGGGTGCGGTGAACTCGGTGGCCTTCAGCCCGGACGGCAGGACACTCGCCAGCGCCGGCGCCGACCGTGTCATCCGGCTGTGGGACATGGCGAGCAGGAAGACCAGGGCGACCCTCACCGGCCACAGCGCGGCCGTCATGTCCGTGGCGTTCAGCCCCGACTGGAAGACTCTCGCCAGCGGCAGCGCCGACCACACCATCCGGCTCTGGGACATGGCGAGCGGAACCACCAGAACAGTCCTCACCGGACATTCCGGCTCTGTCAACTCCGTGGCCTTCTCCCCCGACGGGGGTTCCCTCGCCAGCGGCAGCACGGATCGGACCAGCAGGTTGTGGAACACGGTGAGCGGAAAGAGCACCGCGACCCTGCGGAAACGCCCGGCCGCGGTCAATTTCGTGATCTTCGGACCTGATGGCTCGATGCTGATGACCGCGTATGCCGACAACACCGTGGGCTTCTGGCAGACCGCGAAAACCCACGAGGACCCCAGTCTGCTGACGATCAGCGACATCAGCTCGGTCAACGGTCTGGCGATCTCATCGAACCTCATAGCGATCGGCGCCACCCCCGGTTACGTACGCCTGTGGAACGGTGAGGAGAACGTCGATCCGCCGCTGCACACCACCAGCCCGGTCAACACGCTCGCGTTCCACCGGGACGGCAGAAGGTTGGCCGTCGGCACCAGCAGCGGAAGCGTACTCCTGTGGGACACGAAGGAGCATTCGGTCATCGGCTTCCCGTACACCGGGCATCGCGGCGCCGTCACCTCGGTGGCGTTCAGTCCGGACGGGGAGCATCTCGCCAGCGGCGGCACCGACCGCACCGTCCGCATCTGGAAGATCTGACGGTCGGACGGGTGATCGCACGGCGTGCCGTCGCCTCACCCGACGCGGATCACGTGAACGTTCGGAAAGTCCGTGGGCACCCCGTCCCGGAAATCACATCGGGACGGCCCTCGTCCGGATGCCCATTCGGGCCGGACGGGCGAAACGGAGCCGACTACGGGGGACGGATCCCCCCATTAACGGCATCAGCGCGCCCATGAACGGAACCATGGACACGCTGGTCGTACCGCGGTGCGCCGCCAGGGACTCGAACCCCGGACCCGCTGATTAAGAGTCAGCTGCTCTGACCAACTGAGCTAGCGGCGCGGAACTCCTAGAGAG
>BCRI01000126.1 GCA_001552515.1 Sphaerimonospora mesophila NBRC 14179 = JCM 3151 | reverse complement strand
CACCCCCACGCCCACGACCCCGCCCGGCGGCGGTTCCGGGCTGATCAAGGGCGTCGGCTCCGGCCGCTGCGTGGACGTGCCCAACTACAGCACCACCGACGGCACCCAGCTGAACCTGTGGGACTGCCACGGCGGCACCAACCAGCAGTGGACCTACACCTCCGCCCAGGAGCTCCGGGTCTACGGCAACAAATGCCTCGACGCCGGCGGCACCGGTGACGGCGCGGTGATCCAGATCTACAGCTGCTGGGGCGGCGACAACCAGAAGTGGCGCCTCAACTCCAACGGCACCATCGTCGGCGTACAGTCCGGCAAGTGCCTCGACGCGGTCGGCGGCGGCACCGCCAACGGCACCAAGCTCCAGCTCTACTCCTGCTGGAACGGCGACAACCAGAAGTGGACCTGGAGCGGCGGCACCACGACCCCCGGCCCCACGCCCACGCCGACGCCCACGCCGACCGGCACGTGTGCTCTTCCGTCGACGTACCGCTGGACGTCGACGGGCCCGCTGGCGAACCCGAAGTCGGGGTGGGTCTCGCTCAAGGACTTCACCAACGTCGTCTACAACGGCAAGCATCTCGTCTACGCGACGACGCACGACTATGGCTCGAGCTGGGGTTCGATGAACTTCGGCCTCTTCTCGAACTGGTCCGACATGGCCTCGGCCCCCCAGAACACGATGAACTTCTCCACCGTCGCGCCCACGCTCTTCTACTTCGCCCCCAAGAACATCTGGGTGCTGGCCTACCAGTGGGGCGGCACGGCCTTCTCCTACCGGACCTCCACCGACCCCGCCAACCCGAACGGCTGGTCATCGCAGCAGACCCTGTTCACCGGAAGCATCTCCGGCTCCGGAACAGGACCCATCGACCAGACGCTCATCGGTGACGGCAACAACATGTACCTGTTCTTCGCCGGTGACAACGGCAAGATCTACCGGGCCAGCATGCCCATCGGGAACTTCCCCGGCAGCTTCGGCTCGAACTACACGACGATCATGAGCGACTCGACGAACAACCTGTTCGAAGGAGTCGAGGTCTACAAGCTCCAGGGCCAGAACAAATACCTCATGCTCGTCGAGGCGATCGGCTCGCAGGGTCGCTACTTCCGCTCGTTCACGGCCACCAGCCTGGACGGCACGTGGACACCGCAGGCCGCCACCGAGAGCAATCCCTTCGCCGGCAAGGCCAACAGCGGCGCCACCTGGACCAACGACATCAGCCACGGCGACCTGGTCCGCAGCAACCCCGACCAGACCAAGACCGTCGATCCCTGCAATCTGCAGCTGCTCTACCAGGGACGTAGCCCCAACTCCGGCGGCGACTACGGCCTCCTGCCCTACCGGCCGGGTCTGCTGACACTGCAGCGCTGACCTCCGCTGCTCCGCCTGCGGGCGGCCGGGCAAGACCGGTGAAATGAAGAAGGTGCACCTGACCTGCAAGGATGCGATCGCCTGGATCGGATCCGCACAGGATCAGGTGCACCTTTCCGGTGCGCCGGGGCCTTCTCTTACCCCACCATGTCGTGATCTCGACTGAGGGGCGGGGCCGCCCGGCCGTCACACGCCCGTGATGGTCCAATGGTTGTTGGTGTTGTCGTTCGGCGTCCACATGGACGCGGTGGAGCCGACGGTGCGGTTGCCCATGCCGTCGAGGGCGGTGCCGGTCCCGCGGTTGATGATCTGGTAGCGGCCGTTGCCGACGTCGTTGAGGCGCCACTGCTGGTTGTTGCCGCCGTTCCACGGTGCCTGCCTGGCGGGGGCGCCGTTGGCGGAGTTGCCCCAGCTGTCGGCGACCATGCCGTTGGTGCGGTTGACGATGCGGTACCACCCGCCGCCCAGGTCCACGAGCTGCCACTGCAGGTTGGGGCTGCCGTCCCAGTTCCACTGCTTGAGGTTCGACCCGGAGCCGACGTTGCCGCCGCTGTCCAGCACCAGGCCGGTGGTGACGTTGGCGATCCGCACGTAGGTCGACGGCGCGGGCCCGGCGGATCCGGTCATGCGGTATGTGTGGCCGGCCTGGCCGGTCAGCGCGATGACGTCGCCCTCGGGTTCGGTGACGCCGACGGTACCGCCGGTCGCGGTGTCGACCACCTGATAGGTCCCGGTGAAGATCCGGTTGCGTACGTTCACCGTGCCGTCGCGGTCGAACTTGATGAGGATCTCGACGGCCCCGTTGGAGCTCCACGACGCGTCAACGGTGTAGCCGCCGCGTCCCCGGAGGCCCTGGACCTTCCCGCTCGGCCAGGCGGTCGGCAGTGCGGGCAGCACGTGCAGCTCGCCGTTGTGGCTCTGCAGCAGCATTTCGGCGATGCCGGACGTGGCGCCGAAGTTGCCGTCGATCTGGAACGGGGGGTGCAGGTCGAACATGTTCGGCGCGAGCCGGGCCGTCGTCACCAGGAGGCGGAGCAGGGTGTGCGCCCGGTTGCCCTCCTCCATCCGCGCCCAGTAGTTGATCTTCCAGGCGAGCGACCAGCCCGTCCCGTCGTCACCGCGCAGCTCGAGCGTCCGGCGTGCGGCGTTGTACAGGGCGGGGGTGCCGCGTTTGGTGATCTGGTTGCCGGGGTGCAGGCCGTACAGGTGCGAGATGTGCCGGTGGTTCTGCTCGGTCTCGACCCAGTCGTACAGCCACTCCTGGATGTTGCCGCGCGAGCCGACCTTCATCGGTGGGAGCCGGTCCCTGGCGGCCAGGACCCGGGTCCGGAAGTCGGCGTCGACGTTGAGCACCTGGCCGGCCTTGGCACAGCCGTCGAACAGGTCACGCAGGATCTGGTTGTCCATGGTCGGGCCGGCGCACACGCTGACGCCCGAATGGTGGGCCAGTTCGGGGGAGTTCGACGGGTTCGTGACCAGGTACCCCAGGTTCGGCTCCCGCACGAGGGTGTCCAGGAAGAACTGCGCGGCGCCCTTCATCGCCGGGTAGTTCCGGCGGAGGAACTCCACGTCGCCCGTGAAGAGGTAGTGGTCCCAGATCATGGTGGCGAGCCACGCGCCGCCGGTCTGCCACATGCCCCAGAACGCCCCGTCGACGACCGACGAGCCCCGCCACCCGTCGGTGTTGTGGTGGGTCACCCAGCCGCCGGCGTTGTACTGCGCCCGGGCCGTGCGGGCACCGGTGACCGTGAGATCGTCGATCATCCGGAACACCGGCTCGTAGCACTCCGACAGGTTCGTCGTGTCGGCCGGCCAGTAGTTCATCGGCAGGTTGGCGTTGAGGGTGTACTTCGAGTCCCATGAGGGGGTCAGCGAGTCGTTCCAGATGCCCTGCAGGTTGGCCGGTTGAGTGCCCGGACGCGAGGACGAGATCAGCAGATAGCGGCCGTACTGGAACAGCAGGGCGGAGAACTGCGGGTCGTCGGTGTTGCCGTGCTGCGCGATCCGGACGTCGGTCGGCTGGTCGGCCGCCGCGGTGCGGCCGAGGTCGAGCGTCGTGCGCCCGAACAGCCGCTGGTAGTCGGCGACGTGCCGGGCGCGCAGGTCGTCGTAGGTCCTGTCGTCGGCGGCGTCGAGGTGCCGCCGCGCGATGCCCTGGTAGTCACCGCCGACATCCCGGTAGTTCACGTAGCTGGAGCCGATGGAGATCAGTACGGTCACGCTGTCGGCGGCCCTCACCTGCAGTGTGCCGCCCGAGCTGCTGACGCTGCCGCCTTCGGCGACGGCCCGGGCCAGCGCCAGGAACCTGACCTTGCCCGCCAGGCCCCGCTGGTCGCCGGAGACGCCGTCGAGTGCCACCGTCGCGCCGTCCGGGCTGGAGCGCGTCGTCCGCTGGGGGCTGCCGAACGTCGCGGAGAACGTGATCGAGCCGGGTCTGTCGGCGGTCAGGCGCATGACGATCACCTGGTCGGGCGCGCTCGCGAGCACCTCGCGCCGATATCGCACGCCGTTCTGCAGGTACGACACGGTCGTGGTGGCGGTGGTCAGGTCGAGGAAACGGTTGTACTCCGAGACTCCGGCGTTACCGTCGAAGGCGAGCCGTAGATCGCCGACGGTCTGGTACGCGAGCTGTGCGGAGGGATTGCCCAGCATGTTCTGGTCGATCAGGCTCTGGGCCTGGCTCCACTGGTTCTGGAAGACCAACTGCCGGATCTGCCCCAGGGCCGCCGCGCCCCTCGAGTTGCTCTGGTCGTACGGCCCGCCGGCCCAGATGGTGTCCTCATTGAGCTGCAGCCGCTCGGTGTCGACGTTGCCGAAGACCATGGCGCCCAGGCGGCCGTTGCCGATCGGAAGCGCACGCAGCCACTCCGTGCCGGCGCTCTCGTCGTACCACAGCGCCAGATCGTTCGCGGCGCTAACCTCCGCCGGCGCCACCGACGCGGCCCGCGCGGCCGCCGTCCACTGCAGCGGCAACAGCGCGGCTCCGGCCCCGGCCGCACCGAATTTCAGCACTTGCCTGCGCGATAAATCCGACATTTCGGTCCTCCAAGCTCGAGGGGGTGACTTTCGAATCGATTCGATCACTTGCCTGGATATCGAGCGGGTGTTCGGCGGAGCTGTGACCAAGAGACTCCGAGCAAGGGGAGGCTACAAACATGTGATCAATTCAGTCAATGGGTGTGGAAAAATCCCCGGAATGCGGCGGATCCTGCGCCAATTCCGGCACTAGAGATGGGATCTCTCCGTACCTGCCGCTCACATCGTCATCGTGGAATGCCCGCTGGTCCGCGCCGCGGGAAACCGAGTCGGCGGCGCTCTCGGCCGGCCGCCGCCCGAGGCGGGTGTCGTCGGGAGGCGCGGCGGACGAGATGAACGTTTCACGCGACCGCGCCCGCGGCCGGTCCGGCCACGTCGACCTGACCGCATCACGCGGAACCCGTGCGTCGTATCCACCGGTTCTCACCGGAGAACCCGAAGGCGCGGGTGGGATGTCTACGAAACGAGACCCGCCTCCGGGCGGGTGAGGATCGGCATGATCACCTCAGTGGTTCCGCGGCTGTTTCCATCAGCGAACGGCCGAGGTTCTCCCGCAGCCAGGTCTCGGTGGTGCTGACGTGCATGAGCGCGGCGGCCTGGGCGAGGGGGGCGTCGCCGTGCGCGAGCGCGCGGTAGATGGCGGCGTGCTCGGCGATCGTGCGGTCGGCCGAGTTCTCCTCGACGAGGCCGCGCCATACGCGCGATCGCAGCGTCCGGCTGGCGATGCCGCCGAGCAGGGCGGACAGCGACTTGTTGCCCGTCGCCTCGAAGACGGCGCGGTGAAAGGCGTCGTCGTGGTGGTTGAGCGCCTCTACGTCGTCCTGCGCCGCGATCATCGCATTGAGGTGCCGTTCGACCTCCGCGAGCTGCTCGGCGGTGATGCGGGTCGCCGCCAATCCGGCGGCCACGGGCTCGAAGAGCCGCCGCACCTCGGTGATCTCGATGAGGTCGTCGCCCCGCATCATCTCGACGGCGAGGCCGACTCCTTCCAGCAGCAGCTCCGGCGAAAGGCTCGTGACGTAGGTGCCGTCACCCCTGCGTACCTCCAGCACGCGGGTGGTGACCAGGGAGCGGACCGCCTCTCTGAGTAGGTTGCGGGACAGGCCCAGCTCGGCGGCGAGTTCCTGTTCGGGGGGCAGCCGGGCGCCCGGGGGCAGGGTCCCATCCTTGATGAGCTGCCGGATGCGTTCGATCGCCTGCTCGGTCAACGACATACCTGAATTCTGGTACGTGGAGACGGGCGTCCTCCACACAGGCCGCACGCGGGCCGAGGGAGCGGACATGTGATGTGTACGCCGATCCGGGTCCGAAGGGCCTTGCGACGTATCCGTTAATTCCCCCGTGAGTGCCGGTGAACGCCCGGATTTTCGCGATTCTGCTCCGGGGTCTGGACACTGACCGGGGTTTGGCCGTAGAAAGACATCCCATGTCCTGTCGGCGCTGAGTGCGTTCGCGGCGAACCTCGCCGGGGTCCGCCGCGCCGGGCCGCGGGCCCTGTCTGAGCGTTGTCGCCGTCAACGACGGTACGGCGGCCCCGGTGCTTCAGAAGGAGAAACGATGGAAGGCAGACGGGTCGCGCTCGCCGCGGTCTTGGCATTATCGGGGTGTCTCGCCGTGGCCTGCGGCGGCTCCGGCGGCCGGGCGGGCGCGCAGGGGGGTCCGCTCATCGGAGTCGACTACCCCCGTTCGGACACGGACTTCTGGAACTCCTACATCGGCTACGTTCCGAAGCTCGCCGGTGGGCTCGGCGCGGAGATCAAGACCACCAACTCCCAGAACGACATCGCGAAGCTCACCGCCAATGTGCAGACCCTGGTCGGGCAGGGCGTGCGGAGCGTGGTGATGGCACCGCAGGACACCGCGGCCGTGGCCCCGACACTGCAGCAGCTCAAGAGCAAGAAGATCCCCGCCGTGCTGGTGGACACCCGGCCGGACACGGGGGAGGCCTTCATGGTCGTCCGCGCCGACAACCGCGCGTACGGCGAGAAGGCCTGCAGGTTCCTGGGCGAGAAGCTCGGCGGAGAGGGCAGTGTGGTCATGCTGGAGGGCGACCTGGCCTCCATCAACGGCCGCGACCGCACCGAGGCCTTCAACGACTGCATGAAGCAGAACTACCCCGGCATCAAGGTTTTCGGTGAGGCGACGAACTGGGACGGAGCCGTGGCCTCGCAGAAACTCTCCACGGTCCTGACCGCGAACCCGGACGTGAAGGGCGTCTACATGCAGTCGAGCTTCGCCCTCGCCGGCACGCTGCAGGTGCTCAAGCAGCGTGGCCTCCTGGTGCCGCCGGACGACCCCGAGCACGTCTTCGTGGTCTCCAACGACGGCATCCCGCAGGAGCTCAAGGACATCGCCTCCGGCAACATCGACGCGACCGTCTCCCAGCCCGCTGACCTCTACGCCAAGTACGCGCTGTTCTACGCCAAGGCCGCGATCGAGGGCAAGACCTTCCAGCCGGGCAGGACCGATCACGACAGCACCATCATCGAGGTGCGGCCGGGACTGCTGGAGGACCAGCTGACCGCGCCGCTGGTCACCGCCGACGGCGGCACCTACGGCGGCGTCCCCAGCGTCAAGTACGACGACACGTCGCTGTGGGGCAACAACCTGAGCTGAGGGGGCGTGGCGATGGAAGAGATCGCGGGAGGGCCCGCGAGCCCGCCACCCGCCCGCGGTGACGGGCCCGCCGTCGCGGCGCGGCCCGCCGCGGTGGAGGCCGAGCGCGTCACCAAGAGGTACGGCGAGACGCTGGCGCTCGACGGTGCGCACATCACGATCGAACCGGGCGCGACCCACGCGCTGGTCGGCCGCAACGGCGCGGGCAAATCGACCCTGGTCTCCATCCTGACGGGGCTGCAGGCGCCCGACGACGGCGAGGTCCGCTTCGCAGGAGTCCCCGCTCCGCGGCCGGCGGACCGCGACGCCTGGCGGGAGCGCGTCGCCTGCGTCTACCAGAAGTCCACGATCATCCCTGAGCTGACCGTGGCGGAGAACCTCTACCTCAACCGGCACGACAGAAACCGGCTGCGGCTGATCGGCTGGAAGAGCCTGTGGCGGAAGGCGGCCGAGCTCCTGGAGACCTGGTCGGTGGAGGTCGACGTCCGCCGGCCGGCCGGGGAACTCGGGGTGGAGCAGCGGCAGTTCGTCGAGATCGCCCGGGCGCTGTCGTTCGGCGCGAGGTTCGTCATCCTCGATGAGCCCACCGCACAGCTCGACGGCGCGGCGATCGCCCGGCTTTTCGAGCGGATGCGGGCGATGCGCGAGCGGGGGGTCACCTTCCTGTTCATCAGCCACCACCTGCAGGAGATCTACGAGGTCTGCGACACGGTCACCGTCTACCGCGACGCCCGGCACATCCTCACCGCGCCGGTGGCGGGCCTGTCGCAGGGAGACCTGGTGGCGGCGATGACCGGCGAGGCCGCCCGCCTACGTGATCACGCCGTCCGTGTGCCGGTCCCGGAGCGCGCCCCGGTGGTCCTCGACGTACGGGGCCTGAGCCACGGCGAGGTCTACCGGGACGTCGACCTTCGCGTCCGTGCCGGGGAGATCGTGGGGCTGGCCGGTCTCGGCGGCAGCGGGAAGATCGAGGTCGCCGAGACCATCGTCGGGCTGCGCGCCCCGCAGTCGGGCACCCTTGAGGTGGCCGGGAGTCGCCCGCGTCCCGGCAGCGTGCCGGACTCGCTGGCCGCCGGTGTCGGATTCGTGCCCAGGGACCGCCACCATCAGGGGCTCGTCCCGTTGATGTCGATCGCCGACAACGTCACGATGACCGTCCCGGAACGGCTCGGCACGGCGGGCTTCGTCAGCGTCCGGCGCAAGGACACGCTGGCCCGCGAAATGATCGACAATCTTGCGATCAAGACACCCGGCCCCGAACTGCCCGTCGCGGGGCTGTCCGGCGGCAACCAGCAGAAGGTCGTCATGGCCCGCGCGCTGGCCGGTGAGCCCCGCCTGCTCGTGCTGATCACACCGACGGCCGGGGTCGACGTCCGGTCGAAGGAGTTCCTCCTCGGCAAGGTCGAGGAGAGCGCCGGCAACGGCACGGGCGTCGTGATCGCCTCCGATGAACTCGACGACCTGCGGCTGTGCGATCGGGTGCTGGTGATGTTCCACGGCCGCGTCGTCGCCGAACTGCCCGCCGGCTGGCATGACCACGAGATGGTGGCCGCCATGGAAGGAGTCGACCTCGATGCCTGAGACCACCGCCGCTCACGCCACCACGGGACGCCCGCCGGGCTCCCCGGCGCCGGACGGTATGGGAAGGCGCCACGTCGCGCTCCCCCTGGCCCGGTTGCGGGACTTCGCGCTGGTCCCCGCGATCATCGTGATCGCGATCGTCGGGCAGATCGTCAACCCGATCTTCCTCCAGGGCGACAACCTGATCAACATCCTGCAGACCATGTCGGAGATCTCGCTGCTCGTCCTCGCCCAGGCGCTCGTGCTGATCGCCGGCAAGATGGACCTCTCGCTCGAGTCGACCTTCGGACTGGCACCCGGCGTGGCCGCCTGGCTGACGGTCGCCGCCGGAACGGGACCGGGACTGGGGCTGCTGCCCGGTGCCTGGGGCGTTCCGGTGACCATCGCGGCGGGAGCGCTGATCGGGGTGGTGAACGCGCTGTTCATCGTGCGCTTCGGGCTCAACGGCTTCATCGTCACCCTGGGCATGCTCATCGTGCTGCGCGGCCTGCTCACCGGCATCTCCGGCGGCCAGACCTTCTTCAACCTCCCCGAGTCGATGACCTACCTCGGCTCGACGATGTGGCTTGGCATGCCCGCGTCCATCTGGGTCTGCCTGCTGCTGTTCGCCGTCGGCATCGTGGTCATGGGATTCACCCGGTTCGGCCGCGCGCTCTACGCGATCGGCGGCAACGTCGACGCCGCGAGGGCGGCGGGCATCCGCACCGATCGGGTGCTGTGGATCGTGCTGATCTCCGCGAGCCTGCTGGCCGCGATCGGCGGTCTGCTGCTGACGGGACGGCTCGCCTCCGTCGCCGCCGCCCAGGGCGACGGCGCGATCTTCACGGTGTTCGCCGCCGCCGTCATCGGAGGGGTGAGCCTCAACGGCGGCCGGGGCACGGTCTTCGGCGCTTTCACCGGCATTCTGCTGCTCTACATGATCCAGAACGTCCTCACCCTGGCGGGCGTCCCCGCGCAGTGGATCCAGGCGCTCAATGGGGGAATCATCCTCACCGCGCTCGCGATTTCCCGCCTCACCGGGGGCAGGTCGCAGGAATGACCGGGAAGAGCGGCCCGGCTAAGGAGTGTTGAAAAAGTGCTGCCCGTCGCGAGTGCGGGCCCAGATGGATGCATCGCAAGGCGGAGGAGGAGCCGGTAGCGGAGCTACGGGCAACGACGACAACGCAGCGAGGCGCCATCTGGACCGTGCGTAGCAGGGCATGTCCTTGAAACACGAACTAGGGGCCGAGCAGCGGCAGCAGCGCGTTGAGGCGGCCGGAAGCGAAACCGGAAAGGTCCAGCGAGCAGAAGGTGAAACCGGCGCCGCGGACCGCCGCGTCGACGCGCTCGCGCAGCTCGCACACGCGCGGGATCTCGGCCTGCGGCACCTCCACCCGGGCCAGTGTGCCGCCGGCGTGGGCGCGCACCCGGCACACCGGAAAGCCGAGATCGCGCAGCACGGCCTCGGCGGCCTCGATCCGGCGCAGGACCTCCGGCGTGACCGGGTCGCCGTAGCTCACCCGCGAGGCCAGGCAGGGCGCCGCCGGCTTGTCGGCGGTGACCAGTCCGAGTTCGCGGCTGACCGCGCGGACGCCGGACTTGGTGAGCCCGGCGTCCACCAGCGGCACGATGGCCCCTCGCTCGGTCGCGGCCCGCTGTCCGGGACGGTGATCACCCAGGTCGTCGAGGTTGGTGCCGAGCGCGATCCGGGCACCCATGGCGGCCGCCAGCGGGGTGAGCGCGTCGAACAGCGCCGACTTGCAGTGATAGCAGCGGTCGGCGCCGTTTGCGGCGTACTCGGGGCGGTCGGCCTCGTCGGTGCACACCTCCATATGGGCCAGGCCGTAGCGGCGCGCGAACGCGCGTGCCCCGGCCCGCTCGGCGGCGGCCAGGCTGGGAGAGACCGCGGTGACGGCGAGCGCCCGGGTGCCGAGCACCCGGGTGGCGGCGAAGGCGAGCAGCGCGGAGTCTGCGCCGCCGGAGAAGGCGACGACGATCGCGTTCTCCCCGCGCAACCGGGCCGTCAGGCGCTCCAGGGCGCCGCTGGAGTCGTTCGCCGCATGCACCGCGTCGGCCGTCGCCCGCGCCGAGGAGGAAGGGTCGTCACTCATCGTCGTCACCTGCCGGAGAACGCGAACCGTTGAGGCTCTCCTCGACCCCGAGGACATGCGCGGCGGCGTGGATCCGGGCCCGCTCGGCGTCCCGCGCCAGCAGCGCCCGATGGACGGCGCGGTGCTCCCTGAGGGTGCGCTGCACCGCCTCGGGGTCGCTCATGCCGCGCCAGATCCTGGCCCGCACGGTGCGGCCGGACATGTTCTGGATGACGGCGGCGAGGACGGCGTTGCCGCAGTGGGAGGCGATGAGGGCGTGGAAGTCCTGGTCGAGGGCGACCAGCTTCTCGTGGTCGATCGGGCTCTGCGCCGCGACGCTTTCGGCCCGGTCGAGCAGCTCGCCCAGGCGGGCGAGGTCGGCGTCGGGGAAGCGCGCGGCGGCGAGCGCCGTCGCCTCCGCCTCGAGGATCCTGCGCACATGCAGGAACTCTCCGGCCCCGGCGTCCAGGTGGATGTCGGCGACGAAACTCATCCCGTCGAGCAGCAGGCCGGGGGAGAGGCTGGTGACGTAGGTGCCATCGCCCTGTCGCGTCTGCAGGACCCGCATGGCGATCAGCGCGCGGACGGCCTCACGCAGGGTGTTGCGTGCGACGCCGAGCTGTTCGGCGAGGTCCTTCTCGACGGGCAGTTTCTGTCCCGGGCGAAGCTCCCCGCTGATGATCATCTGCTTGATCGTGTCGATCGCGGTCTCGATGACGCCCACTCACCCTCCCCACCGGTGGCCATCAGGGTAACGGTAGGCGGCCACGGACTCGGGGTGCATGCGGGCGCTGTAGCCGGGCGCCTCGGGCAGCAGATAGCGCCCGCGCTCGACCCGGACCGGATCGGTGAAGTGCTCGTGCAGGTGGTCGACGTACTCCAGGACCCGACCGGTCAGGCCGCCGCTCACGCACACGTAGTCGACCACGGACATGTGCTGGACCAGCTCGCACAGGCCGACACCTCCCGCGTGCGGGCAGACCGGCACACCGAACTTGGCGGCCATCAGCAGCACCGGCATGATCTCGTTGACCGAGGCGAGCCGGCAGGCGTCGATCTGGCAGAAGTCGATCGCCCCGGCCTGCAGCAGCTGCTTGAACATGACCCGGTTGTGGCAGTGCTCGCCGGTGGCCACGCCGATGGGGGCGACCGCCTCGCGTACGGCCGCGTGGCCGAGCACGTCGTCGGGGCTGGTCGGTTCCTCGATCCACAACGGCTCGTACGGCGCGAGACGCCTCACCCAGGCGATGGCCTGCGGGACGTCCCAGACCTGGTTGGCGTCGAGCAGCAGCGTGCGGTCGCCGAGCTCCTCCCGGGCGATCGACAGGCGGCGTACGTCGTCCTCGACGTTCGCGCCCACCTTCAGCTTGACATGGGTCCAGCCCTCGGCGACGGCCTCACGACACAGCCTGCGCAGTTTGGCGTCGTCGTAACCGAGCCATCCCGGGGAGGTGGTGTAGGCGGGGTAGCCGTGCTCGGCCAGCTCGGCGATCCGATCCTGGCGCGTGGGGGCGAGCGCGGCCAGCATCTCGACGGCCTCGGCGGGGGTGAGCACATCGGACAGGTAGCGGAAGTCGCATGCCGCGACCAGCTCCTCCGGTGACATCTCCGCGACGAGGCGCCACAGGGGCTTGCCGGCCCGGCGGGCGGCGAGATCCCAGGCGGCGTTCAGCACGGCGGCGGCCGACAGGTGCACCACGCCCTTCTCCGGGCCGAGCCAGCGCAGCTGGCTGTCGGACATGATCTCCCGGTAGAGGCCGCCGAGGCCGACCGCCAGCTCGTCCACGTCGCGGCCGACCAGCCGGGCCCCGATCTGCCGGGCGGCGGCCACGCACAGGTCGTTGCCCCGTCCGATGGTGAACGTCAGCCCGTACCCCGCCAGTTCACCGTCATCGGTCCCCAGCACCACGTACGCCGCCGAGTAGTCGCCGTCCGGGTTCATGGCGTCCGAGCCGTCGAGTGTGGCGGAGGTGGGGAACCTGATGTCCATCACGTCGACAGAGGTGATCGTCGGCATGAGCGGGCTCCAATTGATCCGATGAATATGAAGCAAACACTATGGGCGCCTGGAGAAGCGGTCAAGAAAACCGGCACATATCCCAACAATGGGTTTACATCAACCCAATGAATCTGCCACGCTCGGTACGACACGTCCCCGATCAGGCAGCGGAGTAGGCAGACCGTGAAGCTGTTGCGAGTGGGTCCGGCGGGCGAGGAACTGCCCTGTGTCCTCGTGCCCGATGGCAGGGTCCTCGACCTGTCGTCGCTGACGGCCGACATCGACGGAGCGTTCCTCGCCGGAGGCGGCGTCGAACGGGTGCGGTCGGCGCTGGCGGAGGGGCGGCTGCCCGAGGCCGGGCCGTACGAGCGCATCGCAGCGCCGGTCGCCAGACCGGGCAAGATCGTCTGCATCGGCCTGAACTACTCCGACCACGCGGAGGAGACCGGGGCCGTGATCCCCCCAGAGCCGGTGGTGTTCCTGAAGGCGCCGAACACGCTCGTCGGGCCCGACGATGAGGTGTTGGTGCCGCGGCGCAGCGTGAAGACCGACTACGAGGTCGAGCTCGCGGTGATCCTCGGCCGTACGGCCCGCTACCTGTCCTCGCCCGAGGAGGCGGCGGACGTGATCGCCGGCTACGCGATCGCCAACGACGTCTCCGAGCGGGAGTTCCAGAACGAGCGCGGCGGCCAGTGGGACAAGGGCAAGTCGTGCGAGACATTCAACCCGCTGGGCCCCTGGCTGGTCACGGCGGACGAGGTCGGCGACCCGCAGGCGCTCGGGCTGCGGCTGTGGGTCAACGGCGAGCTCCGCCAGAACGGGAACACCAAGAACCAGATCTTCGGCGTCCACCACGTGATCTGGTATCTCAGCCAGTTCATGGTGCTCGAGCCCGGTGACGTGGTGAACACCGGCACCCCGGCGGGGGTGGCGCTCGGCCGCTGTCCCAGCGTCTACCTGCGCCGAGGGGACGTGGTGGAGCTGGAGATCGACGGTCTCGGCCGCCAGCGCCAGCGGGTCGGCCAGGCATGAGCGAAACGGCCGGCGGACGGGGCGGAAGCGGGGAGTTCGACGGCCTGGTCGCCGTGGTCACCGGGGGCGCCTCGGGGATCGGCAGGGCCGTCGCCGAGGAACTGGCCGCGCGGGGCGCCCGGGTGGCCGTGCTGGATCTCGTGGACACCGACTTCGTGTGCGACGTCACCGACGACGCCGCCGTGCGCCGGGCGATCACCGCGGTCGCCGGGCGGTTCGGCCGGATCGACGTGCTCGTGAACAATGCGGGCATCGGCGCGCAGGGCACGGTCGCCGACAACGACGACGCCGAATGGCTGCGGGTGTTCGACCTGAACGTGGTGGGGATCACCCGGGTGACCCGCGCGGCCCTGCCGTACCTGCGCGAGTCCCCGCACGCGGCGATCGTCAACACCTGCTCGATCGCGGCCACGGCCGGGCTGCCGCTGCGTGCGCTGTACTCGGCGTCCAAGGGCGCGGTGCTCGCCCTGACCAGGGCCATGGCCGCCGATCACATCCGCGAGGGCATCCGCGTCAACTGCGTCAACCCCGGCACCGTCGACACCCCGTGGGTCGGACGGCTGCTGGCGGCCGCCCCCGACCCGGAGGCCGAGCGGGCCGCGCTGTGCGCCCGCCAGCCGCACGGCCGCCTGGTGACGGCGCGGGAGGTCGCCCACGCCGTCGCATACCTGGCGAGCCCCACGTCGGGCTCGACCATCGGCGTCGAGCTGGCCGTCGACGGCGGGATGGCCGGCCTGCGGCCGAGGCCGGTGTCGTCGTGAGGGTCGGGCTCGGGCCGTACGGGCTCGGCACCGGACCGCTGGGCGGGCTGTTCGCCCCGGTGAGCGACGAGCAGGCCGAGCAGACGCTGGCCGCCGCCTGGCAGGCGGGGATCCGCTACTTCGACACCGCGCCGCATTACGGCGCCGGGCTGGCCGAGCAGCGCCTGGGCCGCTTCCTCCGGGGCCTGCCGGACGGCGCCGCGCAGGCGGTCGTCTCGACGAAGGTGGGCCGCGTCCTGGTGCCCGGCGAAGGCGAGGAGGAGGGGTTCCCCGGCCGGACCGGGCACGTGCGGGTGCGCGACTACAGCCGCGACGGCGTCCTGCGCTCACTGGAGGACAGCCTGGAGCGCACCGGGCTCGACCGGTTCGACCTGGTGTTCATCCACGATCCTGACGATCACTGGGAGCAGGCCGCCGGGCAGGCCTACCCAGCCCTGGCCGAGCTGCGCGACCAGGGCGTGGTCGGCGCGATCGGGGCCGGGATGAACCAGGCCGAGATGCTGACCCGGTTCGTCCGGGAGACCGACGTCGACGCGGTGCTCGTGGCGGGCCGCTACACGCTGCTCGACCGCTCCGCCGCACGGGAACTGCTGCCCGAATGCGAGCGGCGCGGCGTGACGGTGATCGTGGGCGGGGTGTTCAACAGCGGCGTCCTGGCCGGCGGCACCACCTACGACTACGGGACCGTCCCGCCCGAGACGCTGGCGCGGGTGCGCGAGCTGGGGCGGGTCTGCGCGTCGTACGGCGTGCCGCTGCCGGCCGCGGCTCTGCGGTTCCCGCACCGGCACCCCGCCGTCACCACGGTCCTGATCGGGGCGCGCAGCGCCGCCGAGGTGGGGGCGGATCTCGATTTCGCCGCCACGCCCGTGCCCGGGGAACTGTGGAGGGAGCTGGAGCATGCGGGTTGACCTCGCCTACGGCACCGGCGGGCTGGTGGTGGATCTGCCCGCCGACCGGACGACGGTGATCACGCCGGTCGCCCAGCCCGCCGTGGCGGACGAGGCCGCCGAGGTCCGCCGGGCCCTGCGCGAGCCGATCGCGGGCCCGCCGCTGCGCGAGCGGGTACGGCCCGGGCAGACGGTGGCGATCTCGGCCTGTGACGGGACCCGGCCGCAGCCCAGGCACCTGATGATCCCGGCGATCCTGGCCGAGCTGGACGGGATCGTCGAATCCGACGACATCGTGATCCTGGTCGCCACCGGCACCCACCGCGGCAACACCGAGACGGAACTGCGCGCGATGTTCGGCGACCAGGTCGTGGACGCCGTACGGATCGTCAACCACGACGCGCGCGACGCCTCGTCGCTGAGGTGGATGGGCCGCCACGGCAAGGACGTGCCGGTCTGGCTGAACCGGGAGTGGACGGACGCCGACGTGCGCATCACGACCGGGTTCGTCGAGCCGCACTTCTTCGCCGGGTTCTCCGGCGGACCCAAGCTGGTCGCGCCCGGGCTCGCCGCCCTGGAGACCGTGCTCACGCTGCACGACGCGGCCCGGATCGCGGACCCCCGGGCCACCTGGGGCGTCATCGAGGGCAACCCGGTCCACGACGACGTCCGCGCCATCGCCGCCGCCACCGGCGTCACCTTCGCCCTCGACGTCGTGCTCAACCGCGAACAGCGGATCGTGCGGGCGTTCGGCGGCGACCTGCCGCAGATGCACGCCGCCGCCACGGCCGCCGCCCGCGCCACCGCCATGCGGCCGGTCGCGGAGCCCTTCGACGTGGTCGTGACCACCAACGCCGGATTTCCGCTGGACCAGAACCTGTACCAGTCGGTGAAGGGGATGAGCGCCGCCGCTCAGGTCGTGCGCCCCGGTGGCACGATCATCTGCGCGGCCGAGTGCCGGGACGGGTTCCCCGACCACGGCTCCTACCGGGACGTGCTGACCTCGGCGGCCTCCCCGGAGGCACTGCTGGCGGAGATCTCCCGCCGCACCGAGACCGTGTCCGACCAGTGGCAGGTCCAGATCCAGGCCCGCATCCAGCGGCACGCCCATGTGATCATGCACACGTCCTACCTGGACGACGCCGACCTGGCCGCCGCCCACCTGGAGCAGACCGGCGACATCGCGGCCGCCGTACGCGCCCTGCCCGGGCGGGTCTGCGTCCTGCCGGAGGGGCCCATGACCATCCCCTACCTCACGGCCTGAGGAGGTGGCGTGACCGACGCTTTCGACCTCGGTTACGCGCGGATCGACCTCGACCGCGAGACGCGTCAAGGGCTGCCCGAGATCGTGTACGGCCCGGGCAAGCGGGCGAGCGAGATCGTCGGCATCGTCACCGTGCTGCTCGGCCGCAACACCGGGCCCGTCCTGGTGACCCGGGTCGAGCCCGACGCCGCCACGGCCGTGCTCGGACGTGTCGCCGGCGGCCGCTACGACCGGGACGCCCGGTTGCTGGTCTGGCGCGAGGCACGGCGGATCGAGCACACGGTCGCCGTGGTCACCGCCGGGACGGCGGACGGCCCGGTGGCCGCGGAGGCCGCGGCCGTCGCCTGCGCACTCGGCCTGCGGACCACGCTGATCAGGGACGTGGGAGTGGCGGGGCTGCACCGCGTGCTCGCCGCCGTCGACGACCTGCGCGCGGCCCACAGCGTGATCGTCATCGCCGGCATGGAAGGGGCGCTGGCGAGCGTGATCGGCGGCCTGGTCGAGACCCCGGTGATCGCGGTGCCCACCTCCACCGGCTACGGCGCCGCGCTGGAGGGCGTGACGGCCCTGCTCGCCATGCTCACCTCATGCGCCGCGGGGATCACCGTGGTCAACATCGACTCCGGGTTCGGCGCCGCGCTGGCGGCCTTCCGCCTCACGAGAGGTGCGACGTGATCCTCTTCCTGAATCCGTTCACCGGCCTGGCCGGCGACATGCTGCTCGGGGCCCTCCTCGACGCGGGCGCCCGCCTCGACGCCGTGCGCGGAGCCGTCGCCCTGACCGGGCTGACCGGCTGGAGGCTGGACGCCGAGCGGGTGCGGACCGGGGCGCTGACCGCCACCCGTGTCCGGATCGACGTCGAGGACGACGCCACCGAACGCGGCGCGGCCGAGCTGATCGCGATGGCGGCGCGGGCCGGCCTGCCCGTCGCGGAGGCGGCGGTCACCGCGATCGCCGAGGTCGAGAGCGCGCTGCACGGGGTGCCCGCCGCCGACGTGCGTCTGCACGAACTCGGCGGGCACGACACGCTGATCGACATCGTCGGCTGCGCCGCGGCCCTGCGCGATCTGGAGGTGACGCGCGTCCACTGCGCGCCGCTACCGCTGGGCGGCGGCACGGTGCGTACCCGTCACGGCGTGCTTCCCGTACCGGCTCCAGCCACGCTCGCACTGCTGAAGGGCGCGCTGGTGCGGGGCGGGGCGGCGGGGGAGGCGGTCACGCCGACCGGGGCGGCGCTGCTCCATGCCGCCGGCACGGTGTACGGCCCGGCGCCGGAGATGGAACTGCGCGCCACCGGGTACGGCGCCGGCACCCGCGAGCTGCCCGACCGGCCCAACGTGACCGTGGCGATGCTCGGGCGGGAGGCCGCCGCCGAGCCCGTTTCGCAGGTCGTCCTCTCGACGAACCTCGACGACGTGACCGGTGAGATCCTCGGGTACGTCGTCGAGCGCGCCCTGGCCGCCGGCGCCGCCGACGCGTGGATCACCCCGGCGGTCATGAAGAAGGGCCGGCCGGCGCACGTCCTCCACGTGCTCGCGCCCGTCGAACTCGCCGACGGTCTGCAGGAACTCGTCCTGGCCGAGACGGGCAGCCTGGGACTGCGGCGCACCACGGTCGAGAAGGTCGCGCTGCCCCGGCACTTCGAGACCGTGCGGTTGTACGGCCGGGACGTGCGGATGAAGCACGGACCGTGGGGGGTCAAACCCGAACACGACGACCTGGCGAGGCTGGCCGAGGCCACCGGAAGACCACTGAGACAACTCGCACGAGAGGCTCACGACGCGCTGTGACACTCACCGGGACACCCAAGGGGACCCGCATCGACGCCCATCACCACATCTGGGAGCTCGCCCGGCGACCGCAGAGCTGGCTCGAACCCCCTCCGATGGCCCCCATCCGCCGGGACTTCACCCTCTCCGACTACGCCTCCACCGCGGCGGAGGCGGACATCGGCCGTTCGGTGCTCGTGCAGGTCCTGGCCGACGCCCAGGAGACGCGCGAGTTCCTCGCGCTGGCGGCGCGATCGCAGACCGTCGCCGCGGTCGTGGGCTGGGCCGACCTCACCCGGCCCGGCCTCCCCGGCGAACTCGCCGCACTGGCCGCCTCACCCGGCGGAGACCTGCTGCGCGGCGTCCGCCACCTGGTCCAGGGCGAAGGCGACCCGCGCTGGCTGGCACGCGACGACGTCCGCGGCGGGCTGCGGGAGGTGGCGGCGGCCGGGCTCACCTATGACCTGCTCGTCGTTCCCCATCAGCTGCCCGCCGCGATCGAGACCGTACGCGCGCTGCCCGAGCTGACCTTCGTCCTCGACCACCTGGCCAAACCGCCGATCGCGTCCGGGAAGCTCGAACCGTGGGCCGGTCTGATCCGTGAGCTCGCAGCGGAACCGAACGTGACGGCCAAACTCTCCGGCCTGATCACCGAAGCGGACCGGGACGACTGGGACGCGGCGCGGCTGCGGCCGTACGTCGAGGTCGCGCTCGAGACGTTCGGCCCCTCGCGCCTCATGTTCGGCTCCGACTGGCCCGTCTGCCTCCTCGCCGGGTCCCTGCCCGTCTGGGCCGAGACCGCGCTGGCACTCCTCACCGACGCCGGGCTGTCGGCCGCCGAGCGCGACGAGGTCTTCGGAGGAACGGCCACCCGAATCTATCGCCTGGGGTGAGTCCGGCCCGCCGGGTCAGGGCCGCGGCGGGCTCCCGGGGGCGAACACGTCGCCTCCGGGAGCCCGCCCCGGGTGAGGGCCCGAC
>BCRI01000125.1 GCA_001552515.1 Sphaerimonospora mesophila NBRC 14179 = JCM 3151 | reverse complement strand
GTCGTACTGCGTCGCCGGGCACGCCAACACGATGAACACCGTCAACCGCGTCCTGTGGTGTCTGGGCAAGGACGTCGACCTGCAGCATCGGGTCAGGCGGGAGCCCAAGCTCCTGACGCAGCTCCCGGACGAGGCGCTGCGGCGGTGGTGCCCGACCGACCGGTTCACCCGGGTCACCACCCGCGACGTCACCATCCGCGACATCACGATTCCCAAGGGGTCACGCGTCGTATTGATCTTCGACTCGGCCAACCGCGACCCCGAGCAGTTCCCCGACCCCGAGGAGTTCTCCGTCGACCGGGCGAACTCGCACCTGCACCTGACCTACGGCCACGGCATCCACCGCTGCCTCGGCGAGCACTTCGCGCGGATGGAGTTCAAGGTGCTGCTGTCGGAGATCGCCAGGCATCCCGTGTTCCGGCTCACCGAGGAGCCGCCGGTGCACTTCGACAACGGCAGGCACATCATCTTCGACAGACTGATGGTGCGGTTCGGCGAGACCGGCGGCCCGTACGGCGAGACGGGCCTTCAGGCGGACGCCTCCCCCACCGGCTGACCCGCGTCCTGCTCAGGGGTGCCGCCACCGCCGTGGCGGCACCCTTCGGCGCCGTACGCGACACGGCCCGGCGCACCGGCAGGACCGATGGGCGGCGGCCGGGCGTCAATGTGAGGTGCTGTCCACCACCGTCATGCCGGTCTCCGCCATCACCCGGAGCCTGCGCCGATCCAGCTTGCCGCTCGGCACCTGGGGCAGCGCGTCGACGACGTGCAGCACGGCCGGAACCATGTGCTCGGGCAGCCTGGCCCGCAGGTCGTCGCGGACCACCTCGGTGTCGATGCCCTCCCCGGCCACGACGAACGCCACCAGGATCCGGTCGATGCCCTCGTCACCGGCCACCGTCACGCCGCAGGCGCGCACGTCCGGGTGATCGCTGAGCTCCGCCTCGACCTCGGCCAGTTCCAGCCGGAACCCCCGGACCTTCACCTGGTCGTCCGCGCGTCCCAGGAAGTCCAGGGTCCCGTCGTCGCGCCGGCGCGCCAGGTCGCCGGTCCGGTACATGCGCTCGCCGTGACCGTCCGGCGCGGGCAGGAACCGCTCAGCGGTCTGGTCGGGCTGACGCCAGTAGCCGTACGACACCTGGGCCCCCGCGATGTACAGCTCGCCGATCTCGCCGGCCGGCGCTTCCCGGCCGTCGTCGTCGAGCACGTACGCGCGGTTTCCCGGGATCGGGACGCCGATCGGGGGAAGCGACGGCCATTGCGCCGGGTCCGCCCCGAGCGGGTGGCAGGTGACCGCGTGCGTCTCGACCGGTCCGTAGTGGTTGATCAACCGGCAGTCCGGCAGCCTTCTCATCAGGTCGCGCAGGGCCCTGGTGCACTGGAGCTGCTCCCCACCGGGGATGATCTCCCGCAGTCGCGCCGCGCCCAGGTCGACCTCGTCGGCGACCATCACCAGCGACTGCAGCCCGACATAGGGCAGGTAGATCCGGTTGATCTCCTCCCGGATCATCAGGTTCCACGTCAGCACCGGGTTCCTGCGTGTCTCGTCGTCGATGCACACCAGGGTGCCGCCCGACGCCATGGTCGCGAATATCTCCTGCAGCGCGACGTCGAACGAGATCGCCCCGTACTGGAGTGTCCGGCTCCCCACGCCGCACGCCGACGCGCCCACCTGCCAGCGGACCAGGTTGGCGATGCCGGCGTGCGGCATGAGCACCGCCTTGGGCCGGCCGGTGGACCCGGACGTGTAGAGCAGATAGCAGCCGTACGCCGGATCGGGTTCGGTGAGCGTGTCCCCGTCCAGGTCGTCTCCGCCGCCGAAGACCCGGGGAATGATGCAGGATTCCCGTCCGTCCGAGACGAACGGCTCGACGGTGTGCGCGTGCCCGACCACCATCGCCGCGCCGCTGTCGTCCAGCATCATCCGCAGTCTGGCCCGCGGATAGGTGACGTCGAGCGGGAGCACCACCGCACCCGCCCGGATGATGCCGAGCAGGCCCACCAGAAGTGCCGCCGACCGTTCCGCCGCCAGCGCGACGATGTCGCCGGTGGTCACGCCGCGCGCCCGCAGCCGTTCACCGATCCGCGCCGACTCACGCCACAGCTCTGCGTACGAAAGGGTCTGCGCTTCGTCCACGATCGCGGGCTCGTCGGGGTACGCCGCCGCGGCCGCGCCGATCGCGCCCACCACCGTGCCCGAGGTGAATTCGCCGTGTTTCACCGTACCGACCCCCGCTCAGCGTCGAGATCCGCCAGTTGCCGTTCGATCTGCGCCACCACCGTGGTCAGCCCCGGATTGCGCATGATGCTGTAGTGGTCGCCGTCGATCCGGCCGACCGTGAGCCGGGGCGCGTACTCACGCCAGACCGCCTCCGTCCCCTCCGGGGACCGGGTGGCCTGGAACAGGTGGACCGGCCCGGGGTATCGCCCCGGCGGCCGGTACGCCGCCAGGTTGAGGATGTGCGAGCGGTACACCGAGTACTGCCGCATCATCTCCTCCAGGTCGAGCACCTCGGGCGCGGCCGGGCCGAGCCGCTCCAGCACGTCGGCGAACACCCGTCGCGGCGACAGCCGGTCGAGGCCGGGCAGCGGGGGCAGGTCGAGCCCGAAGTCGGCGCAGACGCTCTGGAGGTAGCCGTCGATCAGGCGCGTCTCCGCGTCCCGCGCGGCGGGATCGCCCTCGAACAGCGCCGAGTCGATCAGGGTCAGCGGGACGACCCGCCCGTCCCGCTGCGCGTGTACGCGCGCCATCTCGAACGCCACCACACCGCCGAGCGACCACCCGGCCAACGCGAACGGCGCGCTCAGCACCTCCTCCGGCAACTGGTCGAGATAGCGCTCGGCGAGCGCCGTCAGCGAGGGCCCGGGATGGCGGCCTTCGAACGCGTATACCGTGCGGTTGGTCAGCGCGGTGGCCATCGCCACGTAGCAGAAGACGCCACCGCCGGCGGGATGTACGACGACCACGGGCACCGGCTCGGGCCCGGCCTGGATCTGGACCAGGTTGCCGCCCGCCGCTCCGGCCTCGCCGGACATGCCGACCACCCGCGCCGCGAGATCGGCCACCGTGCGATACCGGAACAGCGCGCTCACCGGCAGATCTATCCGCGTGGCCTGCCGCAGCCGGCTCATCAACTGGATAGCCAGCAGCGAGTGGCCGCCGAGCAGGAAGAAGTTGTCGTGGACGCCGACTTCCTCGACCTCGAGAGTGGATCGCCAGATGTCGGCGAGCAGCCGTTCCGTGTCGTTGCGCGGCGCCACCCGTTCGACGCGGCCCTCGTCGCACTCGATCGCGCGCAGGGCCGCCAGATCGACCGTGCCCCGCGCGGTCAGGGGCAGCTCGTCGAGGAAGACGTACGTGGAGGGCACCACGACGCCGGGCAGCAACCGCTGCGCGTGCGCCCGCACGTCGTCACGGAGGCGGGCGCGATCGTCCCCCCCGCCGTCCGTCCACGTCTCTCCGGCGGGGGCCAGATAGGCGATGAGCCGCACGGCGTCGCCGGTGCCGGCCGCCGGCAGCACCCGAGCGTCGCCCACGGCCCGGTGCGCGATCAGGGCGGACTCCAGCTCTCCCCGCAGCACCCGGACCTGCCGGACACGGATCTGCGCCGTTTCCGGGCCGAGGATCTCCAGCGTGCCGTCCTCGCGGAACCGGCCGAGGTCGCCGGTCGCCGCCTGCCCGTCCGTCGTGTCGCCGGCCCAGACCCGTCCGGGAGCGCCGATGGGGAGCAGGCCGCCGTCGGCGTCGCGGATCCGGACCGCGACGCCCGGCAGGACCGTGCCCGCGATGTCATGGCCGGCCGGCACGTCACCGGTGCATCTGCGGGCCGCGACGTCGCCGACCCCGGCGGCGCGGTAGACCGACCAGAACTCGGTGTCCGGCAGCGCGCGCAGGCAGCGTGTCTCGAGCTCCGCGCTCAGCGGCTCGTGCGTGATGAGGACCCTGCGCACGCGCGGCGACAGGTCCCGCCGCTCGACGGCGTCCACCACCCTGCCGAGCAGCCCGGGCGCGATGCAGAGGGTGTCGACGTCCTCGTCGGCGAGCGTGCGCAGCACCGCGGCCGGCAGCCCGCCGGTGGCGTCGACCAGCACCAGCTGCGCGCCGCAGTCCAGTGCCCACATGGCCTCGTCGGGCTCGATCGTGGCGGCCTCGGCGGCGAACACCACGACGCCGCGCGGCGGCAGGCCGAACCACGCGCGCCGGCGGTCCGCCGCCCTGCGCGGTCCCGGGCCGGTCTCGGGCGCGCGCCAGGCGGACACCAGCTCGTCGACCACCCGGCGCCACGCCGGCCCCGCCGCGTCGTCCGGAGCCGGAGCGTCCTTTCCGAACACGATCCTGCGCCCCACCCGGATGACCGGCGCGGGCGACTCCGGCGTGTCCGGGGACGGCCCGGAGACCGCGGCATCCGGCTCCGCCGTACCACCGACCCGGGCGAGCTCCTCCGCGTCCGCCGCGTCGAACAGGTCCAGGGCGCACAGCGGCACGTCCGGTCGCGCGATCGCGGCCGTGAGCATCCGCTCGAGCAGCGTGGCCATCCGGGCGACCGCGGACCCGCTGAGCAGATCCCGGTTGTACAGCCAGGTGCCCCCCATCCCGTCCTCGCCGACGAAGACGTTGAACTCCAGATCGAACCGTACGATCCCGCTGTCGAACGGCACGAGGTCGGCGTCCAGGTTCGGCAGCCGCACCCTGTCGTTCGACGCGGTCTGGAAGTTGAACAGCACCTGGAAGATCGGCGTCACGGTCGGATTTCGGTCGGGCTGGAGTTCGACCACGAGCTTCTCGAACGGCATGTCCTGGTGCGCGAACATGCCGAGCGTGCACTCGTGCCCGCGGCGGACCGCCTCATCGAGGCTGGGCCGCCCGGACATGTCCATGCGCATCACCAGTGTGTTGACGAAGAACCCGATCATTCCCTGCAGCGCGCTGTGGGTCTGACCGGCCGCCGGTACGCCGACCACGATGTCGTCCTGCCCGCAGTAACGCTGCAGGAGCGCGTCGAAGCACGCCAGCACCACGACGAACGGGGTCGTCTTCGCCCTGGCGGCGAACGCGAGAATGTCGTCGCGCAGCCGATCGGAGTAGGCGAACTCGTGGACTCCGCCGTTCGCCCTGTGGTGCACCGGCCGGGGCGCGTCGAGAGGAAGTTGCAGCAGCCCGGGCGCCCCGTCGAGGCGGGCACGCCAGTAGTCGTTCAGCTCGCTCAGCCGTTCTCCCGACAGCCGCGCACGCTGCCAGATCGCGTACTCGATGTACTGCTGTTCGAGTTTCTGCAGTTTCGCGGGGGTTCCGTCGCGCATCTGCGCGTAGAGCCCGTCGAGCTCGCGGAACAACGTCACGATCGACCAGCCGTCGCAGACGATGTGATGCACGGTCAGCGCGATCAGGTGCTCGTCCGGCGCGACGCGGATCAGCAGCACCCGGAGCAGCGGCCCGGTCGCCAGGTCGAACGGCCGCCTGATCGAGGTGCGGACCAGCCGGTTCGCCGCTCCGGCCGGGTCGGGTTCACCGCTGACGTCCTGGATGTCGATCTCCGGCCGATATTCCGGGCAGACCCGCTGCACGGGGACGCCGTCCCTGCTCACGAACACGGTACGGAGCACCTCGTGCCGCCGGATCACCGTCGCCAGCGCGTTCGCCAGGGCCGCCGGGTCGGGGGGCGTGCTCGTCCGCAGCACGACGGGGACGTTGTAGGCGCTGCTCCCGGGAACGAGGCTGTCGAGAATCCACAACCGACGCTGCGCGAAGGACACCGGCCCCGTCCGGCCGGCCGACGTTCGATCCGTACCGGCGAGCATTTCCGCGAGCAGCCGGCGTTTCTCCGCGATGTCCATGGTCGCGGCCTGGTCCTGCATGTGGTCCTCGCTCCTTTCGTCCCGTCCGCGTCAGCGCGACCGCGATCGGTGGGACTAGCCGGTCAGCACCGCCTTGATCACAGATCCGTTCGCCACCGCCGCCATCGCGGCGGCATGCTCGGCGAGCGGATACGCCGTCACCAGGCTCTCCAGGTCGAAGCGCTCGGTCAGGGCCGGCAGCAGCCGTACGTACTCGACGAGATGCGCGCCGCTGAACGCCCACGAGCCCACGACGTCGAGCTGCCGGTAGACGATCTGATGAGGATTGATCATGGTGTCGCCGCTGTCGGTGTACTGGCCGACGACCAGGTACGAGCCGCCGCGCCGGGCCAGGCGCAGGCCCTGGCCGACGGCCGAGGGAACGCCCGTGCATTCGACGACGAGGTCGGCGCCGCCGCCGGTCAGCTCGACGACCTCGGCGAGGGCGTCCGCCGGGTCGTCCGCCTCGACGATGTTGACATGGTGGTGACCGATGCCCGCCTTCGCCGCGATCGACAGCCGTTGCGCCGGCCCGCCCGCGAGGACGACCGTCTCCGCACCGGCAAGCTGCGCCAACGCCGCGGCGGCCAGGCCGACCGGGCCGCTGCCCTGGACCACGACGACCTCCCCCACCCGGACCGGCCGGCGCTCGAACATGGCGTGCACCATGGTCGGGCCGGCGCACGCCAGCGACATCGCGGCGAGATGGCTCACCCCGGACGGGACCCTGACGACGGTGCTTCCCGGCTGCAGGACGATGTGGTCGGCCCACGAACCGGACAGGGCGGACTCCGCCGAGATGGGCCGGTTCACCCCGCAGGTCCTGCGGTTCCGGCACAGCGTCGGCTCTCGATACCGCAGGCAGAACACACACTGCCCGCAGGCGATCGACGACGCCCACATCACGGCGTCGCCGGGCCGGAGCGCCGCCCCCGTCGCGTCCGTGTCGGTGCCCTCCCCCAGCCGGTGCACCGTGCCCAGTCCCTCGTGACCGAGCACGAGTGGGGTGGGAATGTCCAGATGCCCTTGCTGCAGGTGCAGATCGGTGCCGCAGACGCCGCCGAAGTGGCAGGCCACGACCAGACCTCCGGCGACCGGCGGGGGGACCTCGAACTCGCGCAACGCCAACGGTTCGCCGAACCGTTCGAGGACCACCGCCCTGCTCATCGTGACGTCTCCGGTCATGACGGTCCGCCTCCGAGAGTGACCAGCGGTTTGTCCTCGATCCGCAGGGGTGCGGTGTCACGGCAGATCAGATACTCGGGGCGGGGTTCGCCGCGCGGCAGGTTGCCCACGTCGTTGTAGGTCGCGATCAGCAACTTGCGCGGGAACGGCGACATGTTCGGCGCCGATCCGTGTGCGATCTGCGGGTCGAAGAACAGCACGGACCCGGCGGGGCCCTTGGGGCTCACCATCCCGTGCCCCGCCACCAGTGACCGGAGCTGATCGGCCGTCAGGCTGATGTCGTCGGGATCGAGATGCTGCCGCGACCTGACCTCGTCCCGCCGGTGATCCCGTACCAGTCCGTGCCGGTGGGAGCCCGGAATGAAGATCACCGGACCATTGAACTCGGTGGCCTCGTCGAGATAGACCCCGACGTTGATCAGGCGGGGGGACGGCAGGCCGTCCGCGATCTTCCACGCGAGATAATCCTGGTGCCAGGCCCAGTGACCGCCGGTGAACGGTGGCTTCGAATTGATTTTGAACTGGTAAAGGTAGACATCGTCGGCCAGCAGTTGACGCACCGGGCCGAGCACCCGCGAAGCGCTCACCAGAGCGGCGAACTCGGACTGCCGGCGGTGTGAGCTGTAAATCGCCCTGACCCCGGAGCCGTCGTCCTCCAGAATCCGCTGCTCACCGCCTATCCGGCTGTCTCGGTGAAACGCCTCCCGAAGCGCCTCGACCTCAGCCGCGTCGAACGCCGACTCGACCAGCAGAACGCCGTTATCGCGATAGTCTCGCACCTGTTCATCGCTGAGTCGCATGTTTCCTCTTCTCCCGGACTCTGAGCATGGACAATCGTCTGGTGGACGACGCAGACATGCGGATGTCCGAGATACCGAGCGCCGCCCGCATCACCACATGAAGTTCCCGCCGTCGACAATGAGCTTCTGTCCCGTGACATAACGGCTCGCGTCCCCGACGAGGTATTCCAACGCGTCGGCCATGTCCTCGGCCGTGCCTATACGCCGCTGCGGAATCTGCTCCAGGACGGCGGCCCGTTTCTCCGGGTCGGCCAGGCCGTAGCGCTCGACCACCTCAGGCGTATCGGTGAACCCCGGGATGAGACAGTTCACTCGAATCTTCGGCGCCAGTTCCAGCGCCAGGCACTTGGTCAGTTGCAGCACACCGGCCTTGCTCGCGCAGTAGTTCGCCCCGCCGGCCCTGGGGCGTATCGCGGTCGTCGCGCCGACGGTGACGACCACCCCGCCCCCGGCGTCGATCATCGCGGGTGCCAACGCCCTGGTCAGGTGGAAGACGCCGGACAGATTGGTCCCGACGACCCGGTCCCAGTCCTCGTCGCTGAGTTCCAGGAACGGCCGATCGCGATTGATCCCGGCATTGTTGACCAGGACGCGTGGAGGGCCGAACTCACCGAGCACGTCGGCGCAGACGCGGCGCACCGCCACCGGGTCGGACACGTCGACCTGGCGCGGCAGCAGGAACTCCGGATACGCCGCGGCCGCCTTCGCGGCCGCCGCCGCGTTCTGCCGGTAAAGCGCGATCACCTGGTATCCGAGCTTGCCGAGGCGTGCGCTCAGGGCAAGCCCGATTCCCCGGATTCCCCCGCTCACCACCGCGACGTGCCCGGTCACGGTCCATCCGTCCGCATGTGCCGCCATATACCGTGCCTGCTTCCCGGAGTCCCGATCACCCGGCCGTACCGAAGATCACGACCAGATCGCGAGCGGCCCCCGGCCGGTGACGCCGAGGAAGAACGACAGCGTGACCCTTCTGCCGTTTCCGCGGACCTGCCGCACCGCGTGGTAGTTCCGCGAGTCGAAGATGACGGCGTCACCGGCGGACGGTCGTACGTCGACGAACGGGTCGTCACGCACGACCTCCTCCGAATAGCCGTATCCGTCGCGGTACGGCTCGTCCACCGGACGCCACGGGTGACGCCACACGAGCGTTTCACCACCCTCTTCCGGCATCGACAGATACCAGTTGAACGTGAGAAAACTCGCCACCGTCTCGTCGAGCGCGCCGGGAAACTCCCGTACGATCTCGTCGAAATGAAGTTTCGCGCCGCTGGCGATCTCACGGATCATCCCGGCGAACATGTCCCGGCCGCCGGAGCGCGCGGGGACCAGGTCGTCTCCCCACGCGGACCGGATTCGCCCAACCGCGAACTCCAGCGGATCTCCACCGCGCAGCAGCGTCGACCGCGCCGCGACGGCCCGCTCGGATTCGACCCAGTACCGTTCGTCCAGCCCACCCGAGGCGTAGAAGTCGTACGCCGCCGGCCCCAGCTTGGCTATGCGCGGATAGATCAGAGCTTCGTCGTAGGCGCCCAGCGGGCACGCCTCAAGGCCCTTCATGATGTCCGTACAGTCGTCCGGCGAGGAGAAGTTCTTGATGTGCACCGCGCCCAGCACCCCGACCGCCAGGCGAAGTATGTGCTCCCTCGTCAGTTCCTCGACCGTCTCGGCATCGAAGAGCGTGTAGATCGGCGAATCGTTCGTGCTGACGTTCTCAAGCCCGCGCTCCGTCACCTGCCCACCTGACACAGACGTTCTCCCCTCAAGGGATGAGTCCGCGGAGTTCGTTCCCCCGCGGGACCGTTCTGTCTTCTGTGGCCGTGTTCAGTCTTCTGAGACCACACAACAAACTCATCGAAGGCACACCATGTATGTCATACGAGGTCATGCACGTCAAGACCCAGGACACGACGTGTGGTGTAGCCTGTGGCATCGTGTAGTGTTGTCTGAAAACTTACGACATCCGGTGAGTGGATCGTGGCGTACCGGAGGTCCCGTGGAGGTGACACCGATGATCGGGGTCATGGCGGGCGCGTGTCGCCCGTCGGCGGGATCGCCGGCTCTGCGGTTCTCACTTCACCGGCGGAACGGCCGTACGCATACGGAGGCGGCGCCAGGGGGTGTCAGGAGAACTTGGCCCGGTAGAGGTCGCGAAGCAGGGCGATCTCCGCTCCGTGGTGCATGACTTCACGATTGATGTGCAGGATCAGGGTGGCCATCGACCGGTCCCCCCACTTGCCTTCGGATTCGCCGACCGGGCGTTCCAGCGACGCGTCGTCGAGCGACATCACTCCATCGCGCCAGCTGCGATAGTGCTCGTACAGCACGTCGACGCTCTCCTTGGCGGTGGTCGACGGCGTCGCGGTGGCCCTGGTCAACGAACCGTCTCCGAAGTGCGTGCTGACCCGGACACCGATCACGTCCACGGCCATGTGGGCCAGGCGCCAGGCGATCGTGGTCACCGGAGGCGGCTCCGGGACCGGGTCCTGCCAGTCCATCGTCACCCGGCCGTCCGCGCCGGTCCGGATCGTCCAGCAGTCCGGCACCGGTTCCCAGAGATACTCCTCGTCGGTGAGGCCGGCCAGCCGGGGCATCAGGTGGTACTCCCAGTAAAGGTCGAGCTGATCGAGGACTTCAGCACGCCAGATCATCGAGTACTCCCATCGGATCGGTCGGCTCATGCTACTCGCCGATCGCTACCTTCGGTGAAGTTTCGATGACACAATGCGACATTCGCCCTGCCGCGGCACCTCCGGACGACCGGCGGCCGGAAATCCGCCCGCTCACCGCATGTTCTGCAGCCGGACCTGTCCTCGGGCGACCAGGGAGCCCACGGCGTCCACGGTCTCCACGGCCCAGACCTGCTGGGTGGCGCCGCGGAAGATCGGCACCGCCGTCGAGGTGAGCCGGCCGTTGGCCTCGGTCACCGCGACGAAGAAATCGGTGGTGTTGCTGACCCCGACCACGGTGCCGCGATCACCGAGCCAGCGGCCGGCGGCCACACTGGCCACGGACTCGACCACCGCGCAATGCACGCCGCCGTGCAGGATGCCGTGCGGCTGCAGCAGGTCGCGGCGGACCGACCATCCGGCCACCACGCGATCCGGGCCGATCTCCTCGAACCGCAGGCCCAGATGCTCGACGTACGGTCCGAGATCCTGTTCCGCCCTGTCGTTCGTCATATCTCGAGCATCCCTGTGTCCACCGGTCCGTGGTCCGTCGTTCCGCCCGCCGCTCAGGCGACGCGCACCGTCATCCGGCTCAGCCCGCTCGCGCGCGCGACGTGCGCCGCCTCTTTCTCGAGCTCCTTCAGCGGCAGGGGACCGCCGCCGGGGAACGGGGACACGACCACCTCGTCGCCGGAGACATCCCACACCGCGACGATCCGGCCGTCCACCACGAGGATCGGGGATATCCACCCGGAGGTGCGGCTCACGGCGGCCCGATGCTCTTTCGGAAGCAGCACCTCGTCCTTGGTGCCCGGACCGAGAACGTACTGGTCGAACCCGCCGAGCAACCGGACGCCCCGGCACTCGGCGATGCCGGCGAGCTCGTCCACGTGCTCGGTCAGCATCAACGCGCGGCGTCCTTCGACATCGACCTCGGTCAGCCTGTCGCCCATGTCGCCGAACCACTGACGCAGTCTCGGCTTGCTCGAACCGTTGAGCGACAGCCAGCGGTCGAACACCTCGGGAGTGGCGGGGCCGTACGCACCCAGGTACGCCTCGATCACCACGGGCGCCGCCTCATCGGGTTCCGGTCGTTTTCTCCAGTCAGGGAACTGACTCTCCGGACGGGCGAACGTGATCTTGTTGCCCTGATTCGGGCCGTGGCACAGCACCCCACGCCAGGCCAGCGGCTTGAGCACCTGCCCCCATCCCGACCGGAGCCGGTCCTCCATGCCCGCGAATCGTTTGTCCGCCACGACCTGCGTGACCAACTGGTCCCGGGTGAGCACCGCACCGTCGAGGATGTCCGACACCTTGTCGGTCAGCTCGTCGATCTGCCGCGGGGTGACGCCGGAGACCCGCTGCCAGGAGGGCTTGAGCCAGAAGGCCGTGGTCTCCATGAGTGACAGATAGGCGCCCGCCTCACTCGGCTTCAGCAGGTGCAGGGTTCCACGCATCGCCCAGGTCTTCATCAATGAGAGATCGGCGAACTCCCGGTTGACGCTCTCCCTGTCGGGTGCCGACTGCCGTAACGCCACGGCCAGCTCGGCGGCACTCCAGACCTGCGCCTGCACACCGCACAGCCTGCCGGCGATCTCGCTCGCGGTGGGCTGGCTGCGCGGGTCCAGGTACTGCCGTCGCATCCGCCACGCGAAAACCTGCCCCCAACTGACCTTCACGTAGCCTCCTCACATCGAACGGGGCCCCCACCCTACACCTGCTCTGTGGCCTTCGCCTGTCAGTCCGGAGCGGGCGGGCGGCCGCGCGCGGAGGTCGCAGAACCGCGTTGCGCGCGGGGGATCCCGGCCGGAGGGACCACCGCCGCGCCGTAGTGTCGACATCGAGTCACAACGTGGATTTCACCGTCCGCCCATCGGAATCACCTGTCGACTGTTGCGACATGGCGGCCTGAAGCGGGGAGACGGATGACGCCTGCGAGGACAGGACCGCACCTCACAGGTAGGCCGCTGGCGCCCTCCTCGCATGTCGAGTACGATGCGCAGCAAGAGACTCCACCGAGACTGTGGCGGCGCTCGAGGAGGGATTCGACGGAAAATGCCGCAGAATCTGCACTCCATCTCGATGTGGATCAACGACGCCGGCACACGGTCCGGGCCCGGAAAGCCCAGTGCTTCTCACGCGGCGGCGACTCACCGCCTGACGCGCTCACCGTGTGCATCATGATCACTGAACCCGTGCCGTGCCGCGACGCGATCCGTACGGCGCCCACGCCGGATCTCCATCCTCCTCGAGATTCCGACGAACACGTTCGACCGGTGCACACGGCACCACGTGTCCGCGGCGGGCCGGCTCGGATGCAAACGGCGCCGTCACACGGCCTCGTCATGGACGGCCGGATCAGGGCGCGCCGCTGCGGTCGCTGAGGCCACGGGAGAGGAATGGGGAGAGATGAGCGAGCAACGAGACGAGACGGCCCGCGACGACACGCTGCAGCGGCGGCTCTCGGCGCTCAGTTCCGCTCAACGGGCTCTCCTGGAACGGATCATGGCCGACCGGCGGGCGGACCCGGAAGGGAGCATCCCACGGCGCCCGGAGGGTCTCGCCGACGTGCCCGCGTCGTTCGAGCAGGAGCGGTTGTGGTTCATGAACGAACTGCTCTCACAGCGCCAGATCTTCAATGTGCCCACCGCGCTGCGGCTGCGCGGCCCACTCGACGTCGACGCGCTGGGCAGGGCGATCGGCCGGCTCGTGGAACGGCACGAGGCCCTGCGTACGGTGTTCGTGCTCCGTGACACCACGCCTCGCCAGGTCGTGCTCGAACGCATGGACGTGCCGCTCGTCGTGCACCGGTTCCGCGACCTGCCCGACCCGGAACAGGCCGCGCGCAGCCACGCGTCGGCGTCCGTCGCCGAGCCGTTCGACCTGCTCACCGGACCGTTGCTGCGGTGCGTGCTGTACGAGATCGGCGAAGAAGACCATCTCTTCCTGATCGTCCAGCACCACATCGTCTCCGACACCTGGTCGCTGGGGATCCTGCTGAACGAAATCGGCGCCCACTACTCGGCCGAGTTCGGCGCGCCGGTGACGCTCGCGCCGCTGGCGGCGCAGTATCCGGACTTCGCGTACTGGCAGCGGGAGACCCTGGACGAGTCGACGCTCGAGCGGCAGCTCGACTTCTGGCGTGCCCGGCTCGCGGATCTTCCCGGGCTGCTCGATCTGCCCACCGACCGTCCCCGGCAGCCGATCCGGACCAGTCAGGGGAAGTTCTGCCACGTAGAGTTCCCCGCCCACCTGGTCGCGGCGGCGCGCCGGCTCGCCAAAGAGCACTCCACGACTCTCAACGTCGCGTTTCTCGCCGTCTACTTCGGACTGCTCGGCCGGCTGACCCGCCAGGAGGATCTGGTCGTCGGAGTGCCCATCGCCGGTCGCTCGCGGCCGGCACTGCAGCAGATGCTGGGCTATTTCCTGAACTGGCTGCCGATCCGGGTACGTCTCGGCGGCCGCCCTTCCCTGCACGAGCTCATCCGGCGCACCCGGGACGCCTTCACCGGCGCGCTCGTCAACCAGGACCTGCCCTTCGACATGCTGGTACGTGAGCTGGCGCCGGCCAGGGTGCCCGGCGTCACCCCGGTGTTCCAGACGTCGTTCAGCCTCCGCGACGCGGCCCCGAGGCCGCCGGACCTGGCCGGTCTCGCGGTCGACTTCGCGGATCTGGACGGCGGCGCGACGCATTTCGACCTGATGGCCGAGCTGTGGTGTGAAGACGACCGCGTCGTGGGCTACTTCCCGTTCGACGACGCGCTCTTCGACGAGGAGACGGTCGAGTCCTACGTACGGTGGATGACCCGGCTGCTGGAGGAGGGCACGGCCGATCCGGATCGGCCGTTGTGCACCGTGCCGCTGCTGACCGAGGCCGAACACGACGAACTGATCGGCGGCAGGGCCGGCCTCGAAGCGGTCGACGCCACATTGCACGAGCTGTTCCACCGCCAGGTCGCGCGTCGCCCGGACGCCGTCGCCGTCTGCGACGAACACACCCGGCTGTCCTATGCCGAACTGGACCGGCGAGCCGATCGGCTGGCGAATGTGCTGCTCGGCAACGGGGTCGGACCAGGGTCGATCGTGGGCCTCCTCGTCGACCGTACGGTCGACCTGCCGGCCGCCGTCCTCGCCCTACTGAAATGCGGCGCGGCATACCTGCCCATCGATCCGGACAATCCGCGCGACCGGACCGCGATCCAGTTCGCGGACTGCGCGGTGACCGCGGTGCTGGCCGGCACCGGACTGGTGGACCGGCTCCCCGACACCCCGGCACCGGTCATCCCGCTGGACTGGCAGGCCGCCGCCCTCGCGGACGCCGCGGAGACCGCGGTCGCAGCGGCGGTGCCCCCGTCGGCTCCCGCCTACGTCATTTACACCTCCGGCTCTACGGGCACGCCGAAAGGCGTGGTGGTCTCGCACGCCAACGTGGTGCGGCTGTTCACCGCGGCGGAGCACGTGTTCGACCTCCGCGAGGACGACGTGTGGACGTTGTTCCACTCTTACGCGTTCGACTTCTCGGTCTGGGAGCTGTGGGGAGCGCTCCTCCATGGGGGCCGCCTGGTCGTGGTCCCACAGTGGATGACCAGGGCCCCGGACGCGTTCCTGGAGTCGCTCGAACGTGAGGGAGTGACGGTGCTCAGCCAGACGCCGTCCGCGTTCGCGCAGCTCACCCCGGTGGCGGTGGCCAAGCCGGTCGAGCTTTCCCTGCGCTATGTGGTGTTCGGCGGCGAGGCATTGAACTTCGCCGCGCTGAGCGAGTGGTTCCGGACTTTCGGAGATCGCCGTCCCGAGCTGGTGAACATGTACGGAATCACGGAGACGACGGTTCACGTGACCTTCCGGCGGCTCACCGACGAGGACTCCGGCCGGTTCGCGTCGCTGATCGGACGGCCGCTGGCGGACCTGACGCTGTATCTGCTGGATGACGAGCTCGCCCCGGTGCCGGCCGGACTACCCGGCGAGATCTTCGTCGGAGGCGCCGGAGTCGCGCTCGGCTACCAGCGGGCCCCGGCGTTGACGGCCGCCCGAATGCTCCCGGACCCCTACAGCCCGATACCCGGCGCCCGGATGTACCGCAGCGGCGACATCGCCGTACGCAGGCGCGACGGAGAGCTCGCCTACCTCGGCCGCGCGGACCGGCAGTTCAAGATCCGCGGTCACCGGGTGGAGATCGGCGAGACCCAGTCCGTGCTGCAGAGGCTTCCGGAGGTGGCGCAGTGCACGGTGTTCGTCGCCGACGATCGCGTGGGCGCCAAGGCGCTCATGGCCTGCGTGGTGCCCGCCGAAGGTGAGACGCCGACTCCGACTCGGCTGCGGCGCGCACTGTTGCGCTCGTTGCCGGACTGGATGGTCCCCACCACGATCCTGGTGCGGGAGGAACTGCCGCTCACCCGCAACGGAAAGATCGATCAGCGTGCCCTCGCGTCCCTCCAGCGGACGGAGGCTCAGCAGCGGGGGTCGGTGACCCCGCCGGACGGGGAGACCGCCGAGGCGCTGGCCGCCATCTGGGAGGACATGCTCGGCATCCACGGCATCGGCGCCGAGGACAACTTCTTCGAGCTGGGCGGGCATTCCCTCATGGTCGTGCAGCTCGTGTCGCGGATTCGCGCCACCTTCGACGTGGAGGTGCCGATGGAGACGCTGTTCACGACGTCGAACCTGCAGGCGATGGCCGACATCCTCGGCGAGCTCGACCAGGACGCGCACACCGGTCTGGACGTCGACGACCAGAACTGGATCGCCGGTCTGTCGGAGGCCGAGCTCGACGCGATGCTGGCGGCACTGACCGATTCCGCGCCCTCGGGCGACGCCGGGAGGCCGGACGCCGTCGATGACGCTGACGGTTCGTGACCTCGGGAACGGCCGGATCCGCGCCGATCGACATGGCGCCTGTGCTCGAGTCGCTTTCGGAAGACACACCACAACCGGGAGCCACCACACCAAACGAGCACACTGACTGCGACACTCGCGAGATCGTAAGTTGCCTGGCCGGAGCTCGTTCGGCTCGCGCATCGTGTCCGGCCGTGACGACTCCGTAACTTACGCGCACAGAATCGATACCTGAAGTCGTCACTGTGCCGATCCCTGGGTATCCTGGTAGGCAGACGACAGAGGAAAGCGTAGTGATCCGTGGCGGTTCGGCGCCGGTCGTGCGTCCGATCAGCCCCATGGGCGGCTCCACCGCAGGTGGAGAGGCCCGGTAACAACTAGCAAGACTGGATGACGACGCGTTCCTCGCCTGGAGCGCGCCAGACTCCATAGACTCCAGATGGAGTGATGTACATGACCGGCGACACGCGGGAGTACGTGATCACTGTGAGGCCGCATGACGGTGATCACGCCACGGCTCTCCAAATCAGCGCAATCGTCAGATTGGACGAAGAGTCCATACCGCACATCGTCGAGCTGACCGTTCGCAGCTCCGACCGAGGCGACGACAACATGTCACGCTCTATGGGCGCTATCGACTTCGAACGGCTGACGGACGCTCTGCTGAGCACCGTGACGGCGTCGGCGCACATGACCGCCGTACCCACCACATCGCGCCGGCAGGAAAGGCCGGTAAAGCGGGGAAGCGACACGGGCCAGCGTCCCTATCGCAAGATGCCGGCCGTGGACGACGTCAAGGCGGTGTTTCTGAGGACAGGAAGCGTCGGCCAGGTCGCCAAGCATTTCGATGTCCCTCGCTACACAGCGCAGGCTTGGGTCGACCGGCTGCGGCGCGAAGGAGTGTTGACGGCTCCAGCCGCCAACTAGGACGAGACACCTCCTGTAACTCAGACTCAGAGTCTGCGCTCAAAGGCATTCACTCCTAACCTATTCGGCTATACCGCAGTTTTCAGCGTCAGGCGCGTGCTGTCAAGTGGCGATTTGGGACGCTTTGCTGGAGTAATAGTCAATACCCAGAAATCAAGATCTTTTAGGGATAGATCCGTATAGGGAGTTTCGTCCAGTTGTTCGACGAGCTTGCCGTTGATCAACGTCACTCCGGTGCGGACAAGGGTTGACGACGTGGGGTGCGTCGACCGTGCCCGGCGGGCCTGTGCGCCTCGGTGACTCAGGCCCGCTTCGGCGACCTCGATGGGTGCCGGACCACGGCGAAGGTCCGTTCAAGTCGTCATCCGGGCCTGTCTTCAGGGTGTGGTACGGGTGTGCGGGGCGCTGGAGCCCACGATGAGCGTGGTCGTTCCAGGCCTGTCCGGCCATGCGGGACGACCGCGACAGTGACGATGACCTTCGCCGATGGGGCCGCCGTGACGGGGCCGGAATCACGTGACCGCTGCCGGACCGGCCCGGGCGATGCGCCTCCCCCAGGCCTACTCACCGGGCAAGGAACGGCTGCACCACTCCCATTTCGGACATTGGTGCGAGCGGACCGAAAATCCCCGGCCGCCTTGACAGAAAAGCCGGTCCCGCAGTGCCGAACTAGCAGAACCGGCTCGGCCGCAGGTCCGAGAACAAGAATCCGAAGGCCGCGGACATGGAACTTTCCGGTGATCTCGGCAAGACCAAAGCGTCCTGGAGATCGAGAGAGAAGCATTCGCACTGCTTACGGCATCTCAAGCCGCGCTAACTCCGGCCGAGTCCTCGACGAGCATTTTCAGGTCTTCACATTGGAGCGAAGTCGTGTTATCGCTTAATCGCCGAGCATGATCCGTTCTTGGTCACGCCCCATGCCGAGCGCCGGGTCGCGTGTGGTCACGCGGCCGGAAGGCGACACCGGTCGGCCGCGTCGCGGAAGCCGAAGGCGACCGCCTCCCCGGTGACGTGGCCGGTGGCCGGCAGTCGCCCCTATGAACGCGATGGGATCTTCCACTTCAGCGGCCCGCGTGTCGCCACTCAGAAGTTCACGAGCGCGGATCGTGTTCCCTCTGTCGAAAAACCACTTTCCTCCTCGATGGGGGGCAACTGGTACTTTTGTTACGTGGAGCCCCCCGCGACCCGAGGACTGATGCTGCACTCCCGCACCGGCGTCGCCTACCGCTTCGATGCCGGCGCCCTGTGCCTGGAACTGCTCACCACCGGCGGGCCCGGCCTCCACCACCGGTTCGAGGTACTCCACCGGCCCGCCGACCTGACCGCCTGGACCGAGCGTTCGCGGCTGACGCCGACACCGGAATTGCGGATCTCCGACGTCGAGGTGGCCGACGCGCGCCGGTTGCGTGACGCGCTGTTCCGGGCGGCCGTCGCCCACATCCGCGGCGAGTCGCCCGCGGCACGTGATTTCGAGATCATCAACCAGGCGGCTTCTCACCCGTCCTTGGCGCCGGTCATCGGATCAGACGGAAAGCGGCGATGGTCGGAGACCGCCAGCGGCACGCACCTGCTCGCCACCGTTGCGCGCGACGCCGTCGACCTCTTCACCGGGACCCTCGCACGCCGTATCCGCACCTGCGCGGACGAGGACTGCGGGCTGATCTACGTCGACACCTCACGCCCCGGCCGCCGCCGCTGGTGTTCCATGGAGTACTGCGGCAACCGCCATAAAGTACGCGCGCTGCGCGCCCGGCAGGATGCATGATCACAATGCGGGCTCCTGCCCCGATCCCGCGCTCAGGCGGCCGGCTCAATGGAGCCCGATCAAACGATGGCCACGCGCCAAAGGCCTGATCACTTCTCGGGAGACCGGCGTCCGGCCTGATTTCCGGAGGCTCTGGTCATAGGGCTCGGCATATTCCTTATGAGTCGAGCAGTTTGACGGAGTCAGGGGTTTCCGATGGCCCAACCTTGCCTCGCACCCACGATTATCTGGAACAAATCGGGTATTACGCCCACGAAACCCGAGGCAATGCCTCACGGAGGTCAAAGCGGGGAAGTCACATGACCCACAGCAACACATCGGCCGCCGGGGGCGTGGCGGTGCAGGAGGGGCAGGGCGGTACGCGAGTGCGCCCCCACGGAGAAGCCGGTCTGGTTACGGAGCACGGCCGTACCACGATCGCGGACGAGGTCGTCGCCAAGATCGCGGGGATGGCGGCCAGGGAGATCCCCGGTGTCTACGACTTCGGCACCGGTGCCGCCCGGGCCTTCGAGGCGATCAAGGGCAGGCTCGGCGGCGAGGAGAGTCTCACCCGCGGCATCGACGTGGAGGTCGGCGAGCGG
>BCRI01000124.1 GCA_001552515.1 Sphaerimonospora mesophila NBRC 14179 = JCM 3151 | reverse complement strand
CCGCGTACCTCCGTTTGAGGTCCGCCTTCAACGCCTCCCGCGCCGGACCCGTCACCCGCTCATGCTTCCGCAACTCCACGATCCCCACCCCGATCAGCTCACGCGGCCGCCGCCAACCGAGTGCGCAACGCATCACGAGCCTCCGCACACGGCGGAACAACCTCACCCCGCCAAATACAGCCCTCGATCGTCGCCAAATCATCGAAGTCGTACACGACCTCACGGCCGGCCCGGCCCATCACCCGCGCGCAGTACCGGCGCGCCCACTGCCGGATCGTCACCGACGACCGGCCCAACCGGGCGGCAGCGGTCTTCGCCGTCACAGGGGTCACGATCACCCCCAAACAGCAGAAAACCCCCAGACCAACCAGCCTGAGGGCACACGTCTCTCCGTCGCCCCGAAGTGTTACACACCCACTCCCCCGGCGCAAGTTGGTAGCGCCAGCGCTATCAGCCCGCCGCTTCCTTCTCCACCCGCGCCGCCGCCTCCCCCTCCGAAACATGCGTCCCACACGCGGCGCACACGTAAAACCCCGCCTTCACATCCCACCGAAACGACCGCTCACCACACGAACACCGCGCCGGCGTCCACGCAGGCGGCTCGTCCCCCACCACCCGCTCCAGCAGCATCCGCCACGACAACACGAAATCCACCAGCCCCACCAGCTCCACCGCAACGAGGACGCTATCCAGACGCTCAGTCAGCCACGCCACCGCCCGCGACCGAGCAACCGCCGACCGCGCACCCACCAACCGCGGCGCCGCACCCAACCACACACGCGCCCCATCCTCAAACTCCAACAGGCCCCCCGTCAGCTCCTCCAGCAGATCACCCACCGGCGACACCTGCGGCTTCGGCCGCGACCCCGACACCCGCGCCCACCTCGACGGCGGACGAAACCCATCCACCTCCCGCGCCAACTGCGAGGCGAACGTGTCCACCTCCAACAGCGCATTCCGCACCGTCACCCGGCACGGGCCGCACACCAGCGGCTCCCCCGGCCTCCACCGAACCTCCGGAACCTCAGGCTCGACCGGCGGCTCCCCCACCTCCCCGTTGCGCGCCCACTCGTCCACCAGGTCCGCATGCACCTCACGAGCCCGCTCAAACGCAGTCCACGCCCGGCGCGACCTCCCATTACACGGACCAACACACGCACCCGACACAGCAGACACGACACCCCCAACCCGACAACGATCACACCCTACAAGATCAACTTGTTTCCCCAGGAACCAACCCAACTTCCGCCCCGGCCGGCCCCCGGGCCGGGAGGGGGGCGCGCGAAAGCGCCGGACCGTGCGGCCGGTCCGGCGCTTCGCCGGTCGCGCGCTAGACGCGGACCCCGCAACGCGCGGCCAACTTCCGCGCGTTGCGGGCGTCGCGCTCGATCTCGTGGGCCTCGCGTCGCTGCGTGTGGGCGCGCAACGCCTGCAAGAGGTGAAGCGCCGCCGCGATGTACTGCCCGGCCTCCGTCCCGCTCTCGCTCTGCGCGCGGGCCTCGGCTCGGATCAGCTCCGATGACGTCCACGTGACGCGAACGATCCCGGTCTCGCTGCGGTCCACCGTGACGTCAAGCCGGATGCCGTTCTTGGCCAGTACGGCGGCGCATGCGCTGACCCCGTCCAACACGCGGGCCTGCATCTCCCGCTGCTGAGCCTCCCGATTCGTCAGTTGGAGACTCGGCAGAGTGGCCGTGAACGGCTCCGTTCCGGGCGCGGTCAGGACGTAGGCGGACCATGGGCGGGTCGGGGACGGGCCGACCACGACCCACACGCGGTCACGGTATGCGGCGGTGCGGCCGTGGTAGGTCACCTGACTCCCGGCGGGGAGGTAGGCGGTAAGGGCGTCCCTGGCCTCTCGGCTGATCTTCATTGCGCCGCGCTGCAAGATGCTTCCCAGCTTGCAGGGCACGCCGCCACGCTGGCACTTGCCGCACTCGTTGAGATGCGCGGTAACGCCCGCGTGGGCGTGCATTGCGTGATCACGGGCGGCCTCTGCCTGGCGTCGGCTGATCATGATTGGTTCCTCCTGTGGCGTTCGTGGTGTTGGTTGGGGGTGGGTCGGGCGCGCCCGTGTGGCGTGCGGGCGCGCCCGTGTGGGGTGCTAGGCGTCGGCCTTCGCGTCGGCCTCGGCCTTGGCCTGGCTGGTGATCTCCGCGCTGATCGCCTTGACCTGGTCCCAAGTCAGGTCTCGGGCCTTCATCGCGTCGGCAAAGTGCTCCTTGGTCGCCTCGACCTTGAAACGGGCCGCGAACTCCAGGACCTGACGCACGGCGGCAACGTCGGCCGTGCGCTTCGCCTGAGCCTTACGCCGGGCCTCCATCTCCTTGCGGTGCTCGGCCATGCTCGGAAGCTCGCTGAGGAACTTCTGAACGGTCGCGGCGCTGGTGCCGGGGACCTTCCGAAGCTCCTCGCGGGTGGCCTCGCCGAACTCGACCTGAGCGGCGACGTACGCGCCAATGAGTGCGTAGGTGCTGAACCGCTGCGCCTGAGCGGCCTTGCCGGTGAGGTGGGCCGGGACGGCACAGCACTCGGTGGGAAGGTCGGCGATGTCGTCGCCGGTGAGGAATCGCTCGGCAATGCTGCCCTCGGTGCTGGCGGTGGCCAGCTCGTCAAGGCGGCCGGTGGCGGCCAGTCCCAGGACGGTAAGGCCGGTGGGGCGGCTGACGCCCATCCGTCCGAACGTCTTCGGGTGGGCGACGGTAACGGCCTCGATCGCGTCGAAGATCGCGGCGGGGTTGGTGTTGACCTGCATTGACTTGCCTTTCGTGGCGGTTGGGGTGTCCGGCCGGACGGTTACCTAGATCGCGGGTGCGACTTAGAGAACTTGCGTATCGATAGCGGTTTCGCTATCGACATGCGCTCGGCGTCGGCGTCGGTACTTGATTGCCAGTCCTAGCGCTATGGCTGCGATCACTCCGAACACCCAGGGAAGCAACGCGGGCGCGGTGCTCGACCTGGGGTCGGCGTTGATCTCGGCCGTTGGGCTGTCGGACGGGTCCGGGGTGTCGGACGGGTCCGGCGTCGTGTCCGGCGTCGGCGTGGCCGTGGCGGTCACTGTCGGGCCGGGCTTGCCGGACGGTCCGGGGCTGCCCTGCGGTCCGGGAGGTCCGGCCGGGCCGGGCTCGCCCTTCGTGCCGGGCGCGCCGGTTCCGGCGGTTCCGGCGGGTCCGGACGGGCCGGGGCTGCCGGGCTTCCCGTCCGCGCCGGGCTTGCCGGTAGGTCCAACCGGACCGGTCGGTCCGGGCTCGCCCTTCTCGCCCTGCTTACCGGCCTCGCCCTTCTCACCCTGCGGGCCGGGGTCGCCCTTTTCGCCGGGTACGGGAACGTTGGTCGCGTCCGCTCCGGGCTGGCCGGGTTCGCCGGGCGCGCCGTCCTTGCCAGGCTCGCCGGGGTCGCCCTTGTCGCCCTTCGGGCCACGCTCGCCCTGCTCGCCCTTGGGGCCGGGGTCGCCCTTCTCACCCTGGATGCCCTGTGATCCCTGCGGGCCAGGGTCGCCCTTGTCGCCCTTCGGCCCGGTTGGTCCCATTGGGCCGGACTCGCCGGGCATGCCCTGCGGTCCCATCGGCCCGGCTGGTCCCATCGGTCCCTGCGGGCCAGGCTCGCCGGGGTCGCCCTTGGGTCCCTGCGGGCCAGGCTCACCGGGAGGGCCGGGTGGCCCGGTGATGGTCACTGTCGGCGCGGGGTTGTCGGCGACCAGGGTTACCCCGGTGCCTCCCGCGAGGATGTTTGCGAGCAAGAGCGCGGTGGCTGCGCCTGTGGCCAGCCATGCGATCCGCTCGCTTCCGTGTACGTGCATGAGACAAAATGTAGCCCGACCTAGACATTTGGGGTACCGGTTAGGGTAACGGTTCTACGCCAGTTTTATAACGATCGGGTAATAGAAAGGGCCGGCGACTGCCGATTGGAACACGTATTCGATAATGGCCGCCAGAGCTGATCATGTGACGTGGCACCGAATCGGATATTTCGCCGCCCACCGTCGTAACGCCCAACCCATGTCGCCGATCTGCGCTGTTGATCTTGCTGGAACGCTCTGAAATCGACGTAGAGCGTTTTTGATCTTGTTGGGTACTACTAGTACCAACCGACCGGTATTCGTGCGTCTCCGTTAAACTCGGCTCGCTCTAGGTGGTGCGTCGCGTCTCGCGTGGTGCGTCCGATGCGTCAACGCACGTCTCCGAGCCTGCGAAAACCCATCAGCGACGAGGAGGTGGCTCGCTCGCGCGCTGATGGGTTTCCGTCGCATTTCGGCTGCTCTTGGGGCTGTTTCCGTGTGGTTTCAGGCCTGCGCCTCGCGGGTGGTGTCCGCGTTTACCCAGGTCAGGGGGTCGTCTTGTCTGCCAACGCTGCATGCTGCCGCAGCATCACCTCGAGGGCTTGGGCTCGGCGGATGAGTTCCGCGAGGTGGTCGGCTTCGTCAAGGAGCTGGTCGGGTGTGGCGATGTCGTGCCCGTCGCCGGTGAGCAGTTCGTGTGGCCAGTCATCGAACCGGTAGCCGTCGCGCGTCCCGGCCTCTTCGAGGTGGGCGCGGAGCGTGTCGCGTTCGGTCGCGGCGACGAGGGTGGGCCATTCGTCGCGGATGATGAGGGCCGATTCCCAGGCTCCGGGGCCTTCGCCGTAGTTCACTTCGAGGTCCCAGTCGTGTGCGAAGTGCGCGCGGGCCTGTGGGGTGAGTGCGTGGAGGTAGGGCTGGAACTCGGGGATCTCAGTGGGGTCGGTGGGCCAGGTGTCGCGGTCGATGAACGGGTCGGCCGCCTTGGTCGCTTCTGCGTAGCGGGGGTACTTCGCGCCGGCCCAGGCGTACCAGTCGTCGGGTTTGTGGGTGAGGCAGGGGCCGATCCACCCTTCTTCGCCGTCGCAGGGGCATGGGGTGTTGGTGGTCATGCTTCATCCTTTCGTGCTTTGGCGTCGGCTGCGCAGCCTCTGCACGGTTCGTCTTGGTGGTGTGTGGGGCATCGGCCGGCCGCCGTCGAGGGTGCTTCGGTCTGCCTTTGCGGGAGGTACGGCCGGGGGTCTTTCTCCAGGGCTCGTTTGACGTACGCCTGCTTGTGCTGCACGCGGCCGCGGCCTTTGGCGAGGATCGTCGCCCGGACCCATGCGGCGTGTTGCGGGGTGATGGGCTGCGCTGCGAGCGGAGCGAGCAGGCGCATGACCATCTCGTCTACTTGGGAGAAATCTTCGTCATCGTCGTCGTCTGGTCGCCCTGCCGGGTACGGCGGGATAGATGACTGACTAGATGTATTTGCACTTGGGACGGGACGGGACGGGACGGGGTTACGAACATCTTCCGAACTTCGCGCGAAGTTCTCCCGAACGTTCGCGGGGTGTTCGCCCGAACGCTCCTGTGGTTCAACCTCGGTCGGTTCGTGTGTTTCCGCAGGTGGGTCCTGCTGTTGACGTCTGCGGACGCGGAGGTTCCGCATGCGTTCGCGTGCAGCTTCCCTGTCAGCGGTCACCTCCTCAACCGAAGGGTTGTAATCGACCCAGTCATGAAAAGTGAAGCCGCTGTCAGCTTCTATCCACAGGCCTGACGCGACGAGTTCCTTCGCGAGGCGTGCCGCGCCGGGCATCAGCCGGGGCAGCACAGCCTTCGGGATAAACCCCCCCGTCAGGTTCGCCGACGACCACGACCCCGCCACAACCCACAGCCCGAGCGCGGCCGCCTTCGTGGTCAGCACCTTGGGGTGCGAGTGGAACCCGTCATCGACTCGAAACCACGGCACAGGCCGCCTCTCCTTCACTAGCTGGATGTTCAGTTGGAGCCACCGAGGGAAGAGGCGCCCCGCCACCGTAAGCGGTACCGCTATCAGCAGTCATCTGGGCTGTGTCGTGCTGGTCACCGGGCACCGCCGATCCGCTCGAACAGGGCGTTGATGGTGGTGAGCTCGGCTTGGGCCAAGTCCCGTTCGGCCTTGACCTCGTCCAGCTTGGCGAGGAGGTCGTCGCGTTCGGCGCGGACCTTCTCCAGTTCGCGCTTGGCATCGTCCCGCTCGCGGAGCGCCTGGTCGCGTTCGGTCTGCGCCTGCTGCATTGCCTGCTCGAACCCGATCAACGCGCGCAGCGCGGGGCCGGCGGTGGCCGGCGGCTCAGCGGCGGCGGCCGGGGCCGGTGCGGTGGTCTTCGCGGTGGTCTTCGCGGCGGCCGTGGCCGTGACGCTCCGGGGATCGGGTTTGGGTGTGGTCTTGGTGACGGTCAGGTTGCCGTCGTTCCAGGTGTCGGCGATCCACCACACGGGCGGGGTGGCGCGTGGCCGGTGGCAGCGGGTGTGCTCGGTCCGGTTCAGGTACTGCCGGACGTCCTTCTCGTGGATGGCGTCCCAGCCGCGGCCGACTTCCTTGATGATGTCGGCGAGAGCGCCCCGCCACTGCACTCCGGGGACGTTGCCGTTCGTCAGCGGCACGTCGCCCTGTTCGCGGGCCGACTCACGCAGCAGCCCCCATAGCGCTTCGGCGTCGGCGGCGATGTCGCGGGGCTTGCTGCGGGTGACGTGGGCGGTGCCTGCGATCTTCGGCATGGTGTCTCCTTCGGGGCTGGGCCCGGCGAGGTGGGCGATCACTTCGGTTTCGCGGGAGCGGAGCATCTCCGTGTACGCCTGGGCTTCGATCGGGCCGGGCGTGTAGAGGATCCCCCCGGACACGTACGGTCGGATGCCGTTGGCGCGGGCGGCGGCGACGAGCATCTCGACGTTCCAGTAGGTGTCACGGGGCATGGTGGTGTCGGCTTTCTCGGTGGCGGCGACCATCGGGGATGAGGAGGAGGCGGGGTGGTCGTGGGCCAGTGCGCGGATTTCCGCCTTGTAGTTGTCCAGGCCACGGCCGATGGCCTGCAGCGGGATGTACCCGGTGCGGCCGTTGGCCGGGTTGGTGATCTCCCACCGGCCGTTGGCGAGTTTCATGTCGAAGCCGAGGCGTTTCGTTTCGGTTTTGACGAGTTTGCGGACGTCGGACTTGCTGGTCATGTGGCGGGTTCCTCACGGATGGGCAGTCGCATGTGCTTGGCGTAGGCGGCGGTCCCGGCCGCGCCGCGGGACTTCGGATGCAGGTGGGCCAGGACTTCGAAGGGGCCGCCGCGCCCCACGGCGAGACCGAGCATGAATCCGTTGCGGTACGGGCCGGCGGCACGTGACAGGGCGGGAACATGCCAGGGCGCGGGGTGGGTTTCGACGGTCACGCCGGGGGTGTTCATCGCCCATTCGTAGGTCCACCGGTCGCCGCCGGGCGGGTCGTTGGTGTCGGGGTTGTAGCCGACGATGACGTGGAGGCGCCCACCGGCGCGGGCCAGCGTGGCGTTCAGGTCGTGGTGGACGCGGCGGCGGGTGGCGCCCCGCCACCCGGTGTAGACCAGGGTGAAGGGGCGCGCCGAGCGGGTTTCGAGCTCCGTGGCGAATGACCGGCTGACATGCTCGGCGACGTCGCTGGTGACGCGGGGGTCGTCGAGGATGCGCAGCAGGATCCACTGGAGTTGGGTCCGCTGGGATGGGGTGAGGGCGAGGTGGTCGAGCATCAGCCACCACCCCCGCCGCCGCGACCGCCGAACCCGCCACGGACGACGACCCGGCCCGAGCGGGTCGAGATGCCGACGTTGCCGGGCCGGACGGTCGTCCCGCCTCGGACGTATCCACCGGAGTAGGTGCCGCCGTACACGTAGATGTAGCCGCCGTGGGAGCCGCCGTCGCACCACCGGTCGTCCACCGGCAGGTACGACCCGCCATTGGTGCGGGTGGAGGTGTCCACGCAGTCGGCGGTGACGGTCTCCTGCTCCTCGATGGCGCAGCCCGCCATGACCAGCGCGGACAGCGCGGACAGCGACCCGATGGCGATCGCATTGGACGCCTTACTCATCGGCGCCACCGTGGTGGGTGCAGGTGGCGTAGATCGTCGTGTCGATCGAGTAGGGGTTACCCCGCCAGTCGGTCAGGGTGCGGGGCTCGGTCTGCTCGGTCATCGGGTTCCTCCACGGTGGATGCAGGTGTCGGGGGATTCACCGTGCAGGGCCAGGTGCTCCTCGCAGGGCCAGGTCGGGCACAGGGCGTTGGCGCAGACGGTGACGGGCCGGGTCGCGCATATGGGGCACGATGTGACCTTGGCCACGAAGTAGCGGACGTGCTCGGGGCAGGTCACCCACTTCTCCTGCGTGGTGGGCTGGTGCCGGGCGTCGATCCGCGCGAACGCATCCGCCATCTCGGCCGGCTCGGTGCGGCGCCCGTGTAGCAGCTCCTCGAGGGCGGCCGTCCACGAGGTGAAGCGGACGGCGCGGTCGTCGAGGTAGGCCAGCGCGGGGAGCTTCCGGTTCGTGACGAGGAGGACGCCGCGTTCGTTCCAGAACTTCATGGGGGCGTGGACGAGCCCTTCCACCATGCAGGTGAAGTCGTACCCGGCCAGCCATTCGGCCACGGGGCGTGGGTTGCGGGCGGTGTGGATGAACACCGCGTACGTCTCCATGAGGGTGCGCAGTCCCTCAAGGGCGCCGGGGATCGGCCCGTCGTAGATCGTGCCGTCGTGCCAGCCGAGCGAGTAGGCGTGGATCACTTTGTCGAAGTCCACGGCGAGTGTTCCGCCCATCAGGTGTTCCTTTCGGTGTCGGCCGAGTTCACGGCCTCGTCGATGATCACGAGGGATGCGCGCTGGCCCTGCCAGGTGCGGCGGGCCTTCATGCGCTGCTTGATCTGGTCTTGGGTGGGCGGGGTCCAGACGTGCCACCCGGCTTCGTCGGTCCACCGCCGTCCATGGGGCAGGCGTCTGCGGGAGCCACGTTTGGGAAGGCCGCAGTAGCGGCACGTCGAGCGGCGTCGGGACGATCTCAGACACGGGCACGCGCCCGCCGTACAGCGGCCTTGGCGTCGCGTACCGTGTCCCGGTAGGCCTCCCAGTCGGCTGAGCGGCGGCGGTAGGTCAGGTTGACGCGGCTTTTGATACCGCTGGGCACCAGGGCCCAGTCGGGGCGGCACATCAGGTGGTCGATGGGAACCATCTGTTCGCAGTCGGGTGTCATCGCGCACGGGTGGTAGATGGGGTCGGGTCGCTTCCTCACAGGGCTCCTCCGGGGGTGAGGCGGGGTCGGTGCAGGTGAACGATGTACGGCAGGCCGCAGTGCGCCACCCGGTAGCGGACGCCGAACGTCGGGGCGTGCCAGTGGACGTCACCGCAGAACGGGCACAGCACGAGCGCGAGCTGCCGAGACCCGGCCAACGTGCGTTGCCCGGTTACCAGCAGCGCGGTGACGTGCATGGTGACCAGGCACACCTCCACCCGGTCCGGCTGGTTGGTGTGCACGCACACCACCGAGCAGCGTGGCGTGCACAACCCCCTGCCCTCGTCCTTGCCGCAGACCATGCACTTCGGGGCGCAGTCCTCGGCCTGGAACTCCTTCGACCGGCGTGGCCGCGGCGTGTGGATCGGCGAGCGTGAGCGTCGCCCTTCCGTCTCCGGTGCCGGAACCGGCCGGGCCTGCTCGATGTCGAACAGGCCCGGCTGGTCGGCGACGGCGGCGCGGCCCTTACTCACGGCTGGACCGGACCCTGCGCCGTTCACGCCGCGACATGGTGAGCTTGATGCCGTACGCGCCGCCGCGGCGGTGCGGAATCCACTCGGCTTCGACGTAGCCGCCCGGTTCGACACCGACCGTGCGGACCGTGTCCACCAACTCCGTCATCGACATGGGGAACATGTGGCTCTCGTCGTCGAGCCACATGACGAATCCGGCGGCGCGGCCGCGAGCGAACTGGGACAGTTGCAGCCGCGCGGTGAACGGCTCCGGTGCGCGCCACACCACTTCCCCCTCTGGGGTCCACGGCTGGCGCAGCAGGTTGCCGAACTGGTCGAACGGCACCAGGCCGCTCTCGTCGAGGTCATCGGCCATCGGTGTCTCCCTTGCTGGTCTTGGCGAGGATGTGGCGGGCGAGTTCGGCGCCGCGCAGTGCAGCGCCGAGAGTGGGATGCGTGGTCGGTGCCGCCGGCGGGCGGTGGTCCCAGTGGTTGGCGCGGAGCCAGGTGACGAACTCGAACGCGAAGTCGGTTGTGCTGTCCCGGTCGTCGGGGTCGCTGTGGTCGCGGTCGTACACGCGGTGGGCGAGGGCCCGTATCGCGTTTTCGGTGGCGTCGCTGGTCACGATGCCTGCCTTCCTTCTTTCAGTTGCCTTCGGCGTTGCTTGCGCCGGTAGCTCGTGCGTTCGTCCTCGTCGAGTCCTCCGGCGATGCCGAACTGGGTCGCGGTGCGCGTGATGTGCCACTCCAGGCACTCGGCCCGGACGGTGCACTGGGCGCAGATCGCCTTGGCCTTGGCGACTCGGGTTTCCTTCTGCTTGGGCGTCTCGCGGGTTTCGCCGTCGTCGTGGCCGAAGAACAGGCGCAGGTCTTCGCCCTTGCAGGCGGCGTCTTTGTGCCATTCGAGCGGGTCGGCCATCACCGTCTCCGCTCGATCAGCCCCAGGTGCTGGGCGGCCGCGGCGTACCGTTCGATCTGCCGGGGCGACATGTCCATCTCGGCCGCGACCTGGGGGTAGGTCTTGCCGGTGTTGGCCAGGGCCGCGAATTGCCGCACCTTCGCGAGTGCTCGCGGGGTAACGGGCATCCATGCCGGGCCGCCGGGGTCGGGACGGATGACGAGGTATCCGGCGTTGTCGAGCGCGGCGAGGATGTCGTCGGCGGTCGGCTGGGCATCCGCCGTGAGGACTTCGGTGATGGTGTCGGTCGCGTTAGCCACGGCACGTCACCTGGTGCTTCTGATAGCGGTTCCACTTTCGGCTGACGTTCACTGTGGGCTCCTGTCGGTCGGGGTGTCGTCTTCGGCGGCGATGAACAGCTCCTGGTAGCCGACGACGGTGTCGCCGACGATGACCGGCTCCCTGCGGGGCGGGTCGCAGGTGCAGGTGTCGTTGCCGCAGGTGCAGCTCGGGAGGGGGCCGGTCACGCCGTCTCCCGCAGCGTGACGAGGTTGATCTTCGCCCGTTCCAGTGCCTTCTCCAGCGCATCCCAGGTCATGCCGAGCCGTTCAGCGAGGAGGTCCCCGTCGATCTCTTCGGTTTCGGGGTCGATGGGCGGGTCGGTCGCGAGGATGAACCGGGCGTTTTCGATCAGCACCTCGCTGTTCCGCTTGGCTCTCAGCCCCTCGAGGGTGCCCCGCTCGCGGAGCCGGTCGAGGTGGTTGCTGCACAGCAGCCGCTCGTCCTTCGACCCGTGAATGCAGGAGGGGACGGAGCAGCGGACCACTTCCCAGGGCTTGACCTCGGGGTCGTCGATGGCGTCCGCCCATGCGGCTGAGGGGAGCCATCCGTCCTTGCGGGCCTGGTTCCGGATGTCTGTGACGGCGGATCGGCGTATCCCTGCGGCCAGCGGGTCTGTGCCGATGAGGTCTTCGTACACGACCCGGATTCGCCGGTTCAGATCCACGGTGATCTGCGGCTTCGTCCCGGCGCGGAGCTTCTTCAGTCCCGCCAGCTGGGCGGGTGCCCTTTTGACGACCTCCGACAGTGGCCATCCTTCGACCGCGAGCGCCCGCAGGCGGCGGGTCGCCCCGATCGGGTTGATGCGGTAGATGTCGGCCAGGTCGTCCACGGTGACGGTGAGGATCGCGTCGGACACGTCCGCTGTGATCCGGGCTGGCGGGGGCAGGTCTCGGCTCGTGGTGCCTTCGACGAGGTGCCGTAGCGTTCCACCTCTGATCCCCCCGGCTGCGTCGCCGATCGCGGCGTAGCTGGCGTGCCACACACGCCTCAGTTGTTTCACATGCTCTCGGGCCTCCGTGGCATCGACCAGGCCGCGCCACGTCCCGAGTTGGATCTTCTTACGGCGCTCACTCATCGCGCGTCGGTGCGCGAGCACCACAGCCGACACCGTCACCGGGTCACCCCCGGCCAGGTCACCTTGTCGAGTGCGGCGCGGTGCGCTTTGGGCATGGCCGTGAGAGGGTGGCCGAGGTAGTCGGCGCCCATCGCGGCGAGGATCGCAGCGTCGGCCATGTCGTGGTTGCCGCCCGTGTGGAACATCGGCAGTCGGCGGGCGACCGAATCGACGATCTCGCCCTTGGAGCCGCTGCCCTTGCCGAGGGCGTACGTCTTCAACGTGGCCTGCGGCACCTCGACGACGGGCACACCGACTTCGGCGAGGGTGCCAACTGTCCGGTAGTACAGGTAGGACCGTTCACCGGCGCCGCCGCGGCCGCCGTCCTGCCGGTTGAACACGAGCTTCTCGACGAGGACCAGGTCCGCCCGCTCGGCGTTGGTCAGCGCGATGATGGCGCTGACCAGGTAGTTCAAGGTCTGGTACCGGTTGCGTAGCGGCAGTTTGGTGACGCCGTCGCGTCCGGTCTTTTCGCACCAGCCGAGCCCGGTTGCCATGCCGGTGCTGGTGAGGGAGAAGTCGATGCCGACGATGTGGGGGTGGGTCACTTTCTCCACTCCTTCGGGGGTTAAGGACCTTGTGCAGGTCGTGGTCGAGGACGAATTCGGACCACTTGGCCGGGTCACCCGCGACCTGCTCGGCCGGCCGGGTGGCCCGCTGGTCGCGGGTGGTGTGGAGGCGGCGCTGCTCAGCGCGGTGGTTGAGCAGCGCCAGGATCCAGAGCACGGTGAGGCTCGCCAGGGTGAGCGCGCCGATCACCGCCAGGACGTCCTCCACGAACTTCACGACGTGCCGTTCCTCTGGGCGGCGTCGAGGCGGGCCCGCAGCGAGGTCTTCTCAGCAACGGTCGTGATCAGGTCACGTTCGGCGGTCTCGGCGCGCTGCGCTGCGGCGTGTAGCTCCTCGTTCAGCTTGTACGCCAGTTCTGAGGCTGCGGCGTAGTTGGCTTCCAGGGTGTTGATGCGGTCGGCGTGGTCGCGGTCGGAGATCGCGATGCCGCAGACCAGGCCGAGCAGGATCCCGGCGACGAGGCAGATCGCGGCGATGACCAGCGCCCACACCCCGCCGAAGATGGCCAGGCCGCCGAAGAACGCGACGCCGACGCCGATCACGAGTGCCTTCTTGTACGGCTCGGCCTTCACGGCGAGCTGGTCAAGCTTCATGCGGATCATCGGGCGTCTCTCCTCAGCGCCGCCTCGATCCGTGCGGCCTGCTCGGCGGTCACGACCGTCAGCACGGACTCGGCGATGACGGTGGTCGCGGGCCGGCCCGCGAAGCGCTCGCCCTCGGTGGCCTTGTCCGAAGCGAGCACCATCTCGATGGGGAACGTCAGCTGGACGCCGTGCCCGCGCAGGGCAGCGGCGAGCGATTCGAGGGTGGGCAGCTCGCATGGCGTTCCGCCGACCCAGAACACCTCACGGTCGTCCTCGTCGGGGCCGGTGGGCGGGTCGTAGGTGCGGGCGAAGAACGTCGCGAACGGGGCGTCCCAGCCGACCTCGAGGGTGCGGCCGGGCGGGAATCCGGGGACGTCGGTGAATTCGTACTTGCTCACGGGTTTTCCTCAGTGGTCGTCGTCGGCGCGGGCCTGCAGCAGGGCGATGCCGTCAGCGGTGTTCTTGGCCAGTTCGAACGCGGCCGCGTAGCCGGGGAACCCTTCGGCGAGGTGGAAGCGGTTGGGTGCGTCGGCGGCGTCGAACGCGGCGAGCAGCTTCTGCACGAAGGTGCTGCCGGGGTATCCGCCTTGGCCGAAGTGGAACAGGACGTGTGCGGCGATCTTCGGGGTGATGTGCGGGTCGCTCATGTGGACTCCCGTGGCGGTGGTGTCGTGCAAGGTGGAGGGTCAGATGGTGGCGTTCTCGCGGGCGTACTCGGTGGCGTCGAGCTTCTGCAGCGCGGCCACGATGTCGCCGCGCCAGGCGACGGCGGCCGCCGACAGACGGTCAGCGCACTGCAGGGCTTCCAGCAGGCCGGCCCGGTCGTTCAGCGCGACGGGGTAGCGGCGGTTCCCCACCGACAGGACCGTCTCTTCGGCGGTCAGCCGGTGCTCGATGGACGATGGGACGACGTTGTCGTACTCGACGGTGATGGCCTTCACTGGCACTCCTCGAGGGGATGGCCCGGCAACCGCGCGACCGTGGGCGCCGGGCGGGGTGGTCAGTCGGAGTAGTCGGGTTTGAGCCGGGCGTAGGGGTCCTCGGTTTCCTCGCCGTACCAGGCGTTGGCGAGGTGGGCCGCGATGACCCATGCGGCGTCGGGGACGGTTCGCGCGATCGGCGCGCCGATCTGGGCGGCGTCGGCGAGGGTCTTGTGGACGTCGCGGATCCGCTCCAGGCGCTCCCGGAGCTCGTCGAGCGTTTCCTTGACGCGCTCGTGCTCCTCGCGAAGGGTCGGCTCGAACGGCACGTACTCGGCGAGTAGCGTGAACGTCTTGCAGGTGAGGCAGTCGCGACGGCCGCAGGTGCCTGCGTGCTGCGCGATGTCCGCGAAGATGGCGGCGCGGTGCTCGCGTTCGCGCCGGTGCCGGGCGAGCCGGTCGGCGCGGACCGCGGCGCGCTGGTCGTTCGTCAGGGCCGTCACTGGCTGCCGCCCGAGGTCGCGCTGTCCGGGGTGATCTTGCCGTCGGACAGCTTCTTGAGGAACGCGTCGTAGTTGGCGTTCTTGGCCTGCTGGACGGTGGTCTCCATGGCCTTCTCGAACACGGCGGACAATTGCTCGTTGGTGCCGCCGAGGTCGGCCCACACGTTGACTATCCGCTGTTGCAGGTCCTTTCGGCGGGCGGCTGCCTGCTGGATGAGCAGGTCGATGGCCTCCTTCACCTTCGGGCCGCTGAGCTGCTCGGTCGAGGTGACGGTGACGCCCAGGTGCTCGGCGATCCAGGCGAACCGGGCTTTGTCGTTCTTCTCGCCCGCACCTTTGCCGGTGTGCAAGGTGACCCCGGCCTCGCCGAACCAGATGCCGAGGTCGCGGAGCTTGGACTTCGACGCCGGGGGCTCGTCTTCCTGCGGTGCGGGGGGCTCCTCATCTTCGACGATGTCGGCGTCCACGATCTCGTCGTCGGCCCCGGCCACGCCCTGCTGCTTGGCAGCCTGGTAGAGCGCTTCGGCCCGCTCTGACGCCTTGCGCGGCTCGTCAGCGATCGGCCCGGTCTTGGCGAACCCTTCGAGCTGCTGCAGCGTGGCCTTCTTCATGGTGGTGCCGGTCACGGCCTGGAACTCCCGGTGCAGGTCGGTCACGCTGCCGGGCCACGCGGTCATGATCTGCTGCCGCAGCCGCTCGTGCTCGGGGTCACCCTCGGCCGGTGCGGTCGTCGCCGGCGCGGGGGTTGTGGCGGGCGGCGTCTGCTGCGGAGCGGGCTGGCCCTGCGGCGCCACGCCGTTCCGCTGCTTGGGGAACATCTCGACCTTGGCCTTGGCCGCGGCCTCGATCTCACTCCCACGGCCCTGCCACGCGGGGTCGAGCTTGGCGGTCTTCCAGATCGCCACGACCTCGTCGTAGTCCTTCGCCGCCTCGATCATCGTGAGGTAGTCGGTCGCGGGCGCTGCCTCGATCGCCTTCCGCTCGCCGCCGGCTCGGGCCAGCTCGGACCGGCGGGCGACCTCACCCGACATCAGCTCGTCGAAGCCGATGCCCTCGATCGTGAGGCCGGGCACCATGTACGTGGCAGCCTTGACCCTCTTCTCTTTGTGGTCGAAGTAGGAGCTGGTGCGCTCGGCCACGTACAGCCAGGCGTCCACGTACTGGCCCGCGTGGGCCAGGAACTCAGCGGCGTTCGGCAACTCGGCTGCGGCGTTCTTGCCCTTGCTGTCCAGCCTCCACAGGCCCAGGGTTTTGATTTCCTTGAGGAACACCCCGATCCGGGTATGCGGCTTGCACGGGCGCTGATCGATCGGTGTGCTCGCGCCGCACTGGCACGGGCCGACGAACGGCGGCTGCATCACCACGCCGGTGCAGCGGCGGACGCACAGCTTGCCATCCCACAGCTCCATGTTCTGGCTCAGCCCGTTCGGCGGGACGATCACGGGGATACGGATGGCGTCGGTGATGACCTCGAACTGCGGGCCGTCCGGCGACTGCCACGGCCGGGCCTGTCCGCCGTACCTCTCGGCGACGCCCCGGATCATCTCCTCGGACGGCGAGGTGAACCGGAGCGTCTTGATCTTGCTGGGGTACTCCTTGCCGTTCTGGCTCATCTTCTTGACGCCGAGGCGGATACGGCCGTCCTGCCAGTGACGGCGCTGCAGCACGGAGGGGTCGATGGGCATCAGGCGGCGTCCTTCCTTGCGGTGTTGGTCGGAGGCTGGATCGGCTTGTAGCCGCGCAGTTCGAGGCCGTGGACGTAGTGCGCGAGCGGCAGCAGCCCGCGAAACGCCTCGAACGCCGCGGCGTCGGCCGGGAGCGGGATGAAGCCGTAGCCGTTCGTGCGGAGGTTGAGGATCGCCGTGCCCACGAACGCGGGTACGGGGAACTCATGGCTGGAGTCGTGGCCCTCAGCGGCGCCGTACCGGCACTCCGGCGGGCAGACCAGCGCGACCTCCGCGTGTCGGATCGCGGCGAGCTGCATCACGTGGTCGTCGTAGACCGCTGACGCGGGCTTGGTCAGGCTTGTTTTGATGTCCACGAGGTACAGCCCGGACGGGGTCGGGATCGGGTCGGCCGGGACTGAGCGGGGCTTGAACCGCGGCACGATTGGTGAGGTTGGCTCGTCGAACCGCATCGTGACCCAGATGTCGGAGGTGCAGCCGTACCCGAGGGTGCGGTTCAGGACGGTGCACTCGGCCGCCACGATGTCGCGGCGGATGTCCACCCCGAAGTCCCGCAGGAAAGTCCGGTAGGAGTCCACGAACGGCGCGGCCTCGTCGTCGTGGACGTACGGAGCGTCGAGGTTGATCGCCTCCGCGATGCGGTGGACGCGGGAACCGAGGTCGGCCCGCTTCTCCCACTGGATCTTGTACTGGCCCTTGGCCTCCTTGATGAACTCCTGCATGTCGTCGGGGTCGGCGGCCGCACGCATCGCGGCGGGCAGGTTGTCCATCAGCCACTCGGCTGTCACCTTCGCCGCGGCCGGGGCCAAGGCGTCAATCGCGTGCTGGTCGATCGCATTGGTGCAACTGACCAGCATTTTCTGGGTGGCGGGGTCGCAGTAGTAGCGGCCCTTGTTGGTAGGGACGGAATGCGGAGGGTCGTACTCGTCGCGCTCGTTTTCGAGGATGGTGGGGTTCACTCCTCACCGCCGTCGCAGTCGTAGCCGCCGTCGTAGTCGGCCTGTTCACGGCGGTAGTCGTCCTCGATCATCGGGTCGAGCTGGGTGCGGGGCCGGGCCCAGTAGTCGCGCCAGGTGCGGCGGGGCTGGGGGAACTTCTCGTACGGGTGCTGCCGGGTGTCGGTCTTGATCGCGCCGAGGAAGTCGGTCAGTTCCACGTTGGTGGGGATTTCGGTGGTGGGTGGGGTCACTGGTTGTCCTCTCCGGTGGTCAGCGGCTTGTGTGGCGGTGAGCCGGTTACGGGTCGGCGTTGTCGTGGTGGCGTTGAACATGCTGATTTCGGTACCGCTATCGGGGGTCGAATCGGGCGTGAACTCGGATGACCTTGGAGCCGTCCCCGGTTTCGACGGTTCGGGTGGTAGCGGTGTAGGTGCCGCTTTCGACGCGACGGAAGGCGCGGTAGCCGTTCTTGACGGCGCTGAACATGCGCGCGGCGGCGCGCTTTCCTTCGAGTGTGTCGGGGTTTTCGGCTATGAGCGCCCAGCGGCCGGGGTTGTTGCGGAGTTCGGCGGCGATGGGGTCGTACTCGTCTGTTGCTCGTGTTCGTGGGGCTGGATCTTCCCAGCGGAGGATGCCTGCGGGCATGACACTCCGTTCGTTGCGGGGTGTGTTGGTGTCAGGCGGCGCGTCGGTGAGGTCCTATTTCGGTCACTCATGCACGTACCGACATAACCGACACTATCGTCTTTTGACGCGTCTAGCAACGTTTGACGCGTCATTTGCGTCGATCTAGTTACCTCACGAAAGTTACAGAGAGTAACGGATTAAGGTTGGTTTAGACATACAGCCTGACGCACTTGTTGATACCGTGTGCGCCAACGCCCGTATGACGCTTCAACCGCCACGAAAGGACACGGACACGCCGTGGCCGACCTCAATCAGCCCTCAGCCGTCGTTCATCTCATAAGTGAGCGCAGAGAGCAGCCAGGACCTCTACGCCGACGCATCTCCATCCGCTCCGCCGCCAAACGCGCCACCGAACTCTCCGGGGAGATGTTCTCTGAACCCAACTGGCGCCGCATCGAGTCAGGCTTCAAGGACCCAGACGACCGCGAGCTGGTGTTCATGGCGGCCTCCATCAACGACCTCGCCAACGACGCCGTCATCAGCCCCGACGACCTCGACGAGGCAGGCCGGCCTCAGGCCGCCGAGCTGTTCCGCGACTGGATTCGCGAGCGGACCAAGGCCGACCCGGCGTTGGCCTCAGTGGACCCGGACCTAACCCCCGAATCGCTCCAGCAGACACTCCAGGCGATGCTCCGCGAAATACGCACCCTGCCAGGTGTCTCCGCTGCAGAACGGACCCAGATGGAGAAGGTCCTGCTGTCCCACCTTCACTCCACCCTCAAGACCTACGGCGTTCAGCTACGCATCCTCAGGCCCCATTGAAGCTCCCGCGTATCCAGTGGCTCGCGGCATACGCGCCGAGTTGGAACAGCGTTGTGACGCCCGCGCGGCGTTTCAGTTCGTCCAACCGGCGGTTCACTGTTCGGGAGTGGACGCCTAACGCGGTGGCGATCCGATCGACGTGAGCGCCACGCGACAGCATCTCCACGATCAGCATTTCCTCCGTGTCGAGGTCGTCGTCCGTGAAGTGTCCGTGATCGGGTTGAATCGGCAGAGCGCGTTCCCATTCCGCCTCGAACACCTCAACCAGGAAATCCAGCAGCGTGCCCGGGTGGATGAGAAGCATCTGACGGATCTCCGGGTGCCCCCGCGGATATCGGGGCGTCAGGGCCAGGTTCCGGTCCCCGATGAGCAGCTTGTGCGGCAGCCGGTCAGCGAGCCGGATCTCGCAGCCGCGCGAGGTGGAGTGCTGGAGTCCGTTGCGGGCCTTGTGGTTCTCGAACACTTTCCACTCGCAGATGACTCGGCATTTGGCCGGGTGCTCGGGCTCCTGGTCGGTGTTCAGGGCCGGGCTGCTGGTGTTGGTCAGCGGCAGGAACGGGTGCGTGATGAGCTGCATCACCTCCTGCCGGGCTGTCGCGTGGATCTGCTCGTACCACTGCTGGACAGCGCTGCGGTGTGTCAGCACCTGCACCGGCTCCCCGTCCGGCATGCTGTGGCCGCTGGTGTAAAGCTGGTCGAGCTCGGTGAGGTAGCGGTGCATCTGCTGCATCCGCGACTCGTGGAAGGCGAGGATGCCGTTGAGCGCGACCGATGGCCGGCGTGCCACCGGGGGATTGCCGTGGATGAGTCCTCGGACCGTCAGTTCGTGCATGTCGGCTGCGGCGTGGTCACCGAACAGTTCTGTCAGCTTTTCGACGCCGGTTGGGCCTGTTGTCAGGATGTGCCTGTAAATGCGTTCCTGGCTTTGGGTCAGTCCGACGATCCGATGCACGTGCGGCTCCCCTCCGGTGGCGCGGCGATCATGGTGCCTATCGCAGGCTAGCGCCGATCTTCACCCGTGCGTGCATGAGAATCCGTGCGTGTTCGCAGGCCATTGCTTGTACGCGTCGGGCGGTACGGAAGCGTCGCAGCCATCGCAGGAGATGGACCGTTACAGGGATGGGTGCGGTGATGGTCCATAGGAACAGCAGTGAGACAGCATGGGGGGTCATCTCACCGTCGATGATCAGGACGGCTAGGGAGAAGATCGCCGTCGTCCAGGTGGTCACCGCCATGGTGACCATGCTGAGCAGCCACACGCGGTGGTCAGTGCAGGTCATGGTTCTCCGAGATGCAGGGCCGTGCTGTGGGGGTAGCTTGGCCAGGTGTTACATGCCGGCGAAGTGGCGGTACCAGAGAGCGACGGGCGCAGGGGTGGGCTGCGGTTCAGAGGATGTCGCGGTGGTGTCCGCGATGACCAGGCAGTCGGCGTGGACGGGTCCGGCACTGAGGGCGAGGGTGGTGGTGAGGGTGACGGCAGCGGTGGCGATGCGGGCCCAGGCGGGCGTTCGCATGGTCATGTCTCCTTTGGAACGGTACGAAGTCGGGGTACGGCACACCCCTGACAGGGGGCATATCTGTCAGTACTGGATGTCACGTGCCGGAGTGACCATGAAAGTATCTTTCCGGTTGCCTG
>BCRI01000123.1 GCA_001552515.1 Sphaerimonospora mesophila NBRC 14179 = JCM 3151 | reverse complement strand
TCTGCGCTGGTTCCCCCGGGACAGGTCTCGTCGGCGGAGGCAGTGGAGGTAGTGGAGGCAGAGGAGGCGGTCGAGGCGAGGGAAGCGGCGGAGGTCCCGGCGGCCTGGGCCCCGCGTGGGCCGTACGGCACGGAACCGGCAGGGGCGTGGGCTCAGCGGAGGCCGGATCTCAAGAAGCCGGTGGCGGAGGGCTACGGCGGTGCGGTGGCGACCGTGGACCTGGACGCCAGCAGGGCGGCGCTGAAGGTGCTCGGTCAGGGCGGCAACGCGATGGACGCCGCCGTGGCCGCGGCGGCGACGCTCGGCGTGACCGAGGCGTACTCGGCAGGTCTCGCGGGCGGCGGCTTCATCGTCTACTACGACGCCCGCACTCGGAGGGTCGCCACGATCGACGGCAGGGAGACCGCGCCGCGGGCGATGACCGCCACGACGTTCGAGGGCATCCCGTTCGACGAGGCGGTGACCAGTGGCCTGTCCGTCGGGGTGCCGGGCAGCGTCGCGCAGTGGGATCTCGCGCTGCGCCGGTTCGGCACGATGCCGCTCCGGCGGGCCCTGCGCCCGGCGATCGAGACGGCCGAGAGGGGCTTCGTCGTCGACCAGACATTCCATGACCAGACCGCGCAGAACGCGGACCGTTTCAAGGACTTCACCTCGACCGCCGCCCTGTTCCTGCCGGGCGGCCGTCCACCGGCCGTCGGGTCGGTCTTCCGCAATCCCGACCTCGCCAGGACGTACCGCGAACTGGGCCGGCGCGGGCCGGGCTGGCTGTACGGCGGAGCACTCGGCAGGGAGATCGTGACCGCGGTCAGGCGGCCGCCGGTGACTCCGGGCTCCACCCGGCTCGTCCGCCCGGGTCTGATGGAGACGGCCGACCTGGCGGCCTACCGCGCGATCGAGCGGCCGCCCACGAAGGTCACCTACAGGGGCCTCGACGTGTACGGCATGGCTCCGCCGTCATCGGGCGGATCGACGGTCGGGGAGGCGCTGAACATCCTGGCGGCGCTGCCGGACGTCGAGCCCAAGAGCCAGGAGTCGCGGGTCCAGGGGCTGCACCGATACCTGGAGGCGTCGCGGCTCGCGTTCGCCGACCGCAACGCGTTCGTGGGTGATCCGGCCCATGTGGACGTGCCGCTGGACGGGCTGCTGTCCGACGTCTACGGCAAGGAACGCGCCTGCCTGATCGGGCCGGTCGCGATGCCGCATCCGGCCGCGCCGGGTTCTCCCGGCTCGTTCGGCTCCTTCACCGCCTGCCCTGTGTTCCCGACTGCCATGTCCCCGAGTGCCACGCCGCCGTCTCCCGTACAGACGCCTCCCGTACAGTCGTCTCCCGCGCAATCCCAGGGCTCCTCATCCAGCGAGGGGAAGTCCGGTGAGGAGAAGGCGGAGGGGCCCGAGACGACCCATCTCGTGGTCGCCGACAGATGGGGCAACGTCGCGGCGTACAACATCACGATCGAGCAGACGGGTGGCAGCGGCATCGTGGTGCCCGGCCGCGGGTTCCTGCTCAACAACGAGCTGACCGACTTCACATTCGGTCCCGCGCCCGGCGACCCCAACCTGCCCGCGCCGGGCAAGCGTCCCCGCTCGTCGATGGCGCCCACGATCGTGCTCAAGGACGGCAGGCCGCTGCTGGCGGTCGGCTCGCCCGGCGGTGCGACGATCATCACGACCGTGCTCCAGATCCTGGTCAGCCGGTTCGACTTCGGCATGTCGCTGCCCCAGGCGATCGCGGCTCCCCGCGCCTCTCAGCGCAACACCGCCACCACGCAGGCCGAGCCCGCGTTCGCCGAGAGGTACGGCGCGGCGCTCACCGCTCTGGGTCACACCCTCGCCCCGGTCCCAGGCCCGCCCGCCGGGGAGATCGGCGCGGCGACCGGGCTGGAGTTCCTCGGCGGCGGGAAGATCCAGGCGGTGGCCGAGCCCTCCCGGCGCGGGGGCGGCAGCGCTCTCGTGCTCAGGACGCGCTGAGGGCCGCCGACAGTGCTTGGATTCACCGACGGGTCTCGAAAACCCACCGACACGACAGGCCCTCGGATCCGCCGACGGGCATTGGGGCCGTCGACACACTCGCAGGCGCCGACGGGCACTGAAGTCGAGGGGCGAGTCGGCGGGCACCGAGACCGTCTGAGGGTACGGCAAAGCCGCCGACGGGTGCGGTCGTCGGCGGCCGGTCCCCGGCGGTCGGTGCGGCTGGAGATCAGCTGAGCAGGAGGTACACCACCACGGCGAGCACCACCAGGAGCAGCACACCGCCGGCGATCCATATCGGCAACCGGGACGGCTGCTCCCGCGCGGCCGCCGCGTCCTGCTGCTGTGCGAAGGCGCGGAACGCCTGAGTGTTGCCGGCCGGGTCAATGTGAGGGTCGGACATGGGCGCAACTCTAGCGACACCCGGAAGCCCGACGAAGCGATTTGTCGGATTTTCCGCCGTGTGCGGGACCGATGCCATCGGCGGATAGCGTGTTATCCATGTTGCGTACCCTGTTCGCTCCCCGGCTGGTGGCCCTGCACCTGCTGGTGATCGGGGTGCTCGTGTCCTTCACCATGCTCGGGCGCTGGCAGCTCGGCGTCTTCGAGGCATCGGGCAAACCCATACTCGCCGCGGATCCGGCGCCGGTCGCCGTCACCGAGTTGACCCAGGCGGGCCGGCACATCCCGGCGGATGCGGTGGGCAGGCAGGTCACCGCCACCGGCACCTACGACGCGTCCGGCCAACTCCTGGTGGCCGACCGGATGGCCGACGTTTCGGCCCCCGGGGGACGGGCGGCCAAGGGCCGGGGGTTCTGGCTGCTCACCCCGCTGCGGCTGGCGGACGGCACGCTCGTCGCCGTGGTACGCGGCTGGGTCTCCTCGCCCGAGGATCCGGCGGTCGCCGTACCGGCGGGCACCGTCACGGTCAGCGGTCGGCTCCGCCCGGCCGAGCCGACCAACGCCGTGCAGCGATCGTCGCAGACGCTGCCCGCGGGGCAGGTGGCCACCGTGTCCACCGGGGAACTCATCAACGTGTGGACCGACGCTCCGCTGCGCGACGGCTTCGTCGTCGCGACAGCACAGGAGCCGGCCTCCCAGGCCAAGCACGTCGCCGTGCAGCCGCCGACCGAGGGCGTGGGGCTCACCTGGCGCAATCTCGCCTACGCGGTCCAATGGTGGGTCTTCGCGCTCTTCGCGGTCTACATGTGGTTCCACTTCGTGCGCGACGACGTACGCGCCGCCCGTGCGGCACGTACCGGCACCGCCCAGGAGACGCCGGAGACATCGGTCACACCGGAGACGCCGGCGACATCCGGGGAACGGGCGACACCGGCGGCGCCGGGGGGACCGGCTGACGGTGCGGATATCGTGTGATGAACGACTTCCAGCAGAGGTAAATGATCAAGTGGCTTCCGCGCTCAAGTTCTACCGTGTGATGGCGTACATCGTCGGCGTGATGCTGCTCGCGCTCTGTGTGGCGATGGTCGCGAAGTACGGATTCGACAGCCCCACCGCGGTGATGATCGTGGGCCAGGCCCACGGCTTCCTGTACATGGTCTATCTGGTGGCCGCGTTCAACCTCGGGCTCAAGGCTCGGTGGGGCTTCGGCTACCTGCTGCTCGTGCTGCTCTCGGGGACGATCCCGTTCCTGTCGTTCGTCATGGAGCGGAAGGCCACCGACCGCGTCCGCAAGCAGCTCGCGGCCGCGGCGGTGTAGCGGCCTTCAGCCGCCGGCGTTCAACGGCCGTCCTTCAGCGCCGTCCTACGACGGCCGATCTCCTTCAGCCGCCGATCTGGCGGCGACGGATGCGGCGAAGCCGCTTGCGCTGCGACTCGTCGAGCATGAAGTACGCGACGACCGGAGCGCCCAGCACGCCGAGCACGATCAGCCAGGTCAGGAGCGAGGGGATCGGCAGGAGGATGGCGAGCACGGCCACAATTCCCGCACCCACGTAGTACTTTCCGAGTGGCGACATCGTCCGGCCTTTCGTGTTCTCTGCTGCGTCGCCAGGAGAACGTACGGACCCGTCGCCGAGTTCCTAGGCCGTGTCCGGCACTGTCCGGCGCCGTACGGCAGCCGTACGGCGCTGCCTCGGGAACCCTCATCCGGCACCCCTCGGGCACGGCCTGCGACCCCCGGCCGGGCCGCGGCCGTGCCGCGTGGATGTCGCACGTTTTTCAGCCTTCGCCGGACTCGGACTTGCCCATCGCCTTGCGGATCACGTCGCGCGCCCGGTCCATCATGGCGAGCGGCGGCCCGAGCAGGATGTTCCCGGTCGCGGACTCGGGGCCGCCCGGGTGCGGGTGAGTGGGTGCCATCGCCTCGGCGGCCTTGACCCCCACGGCCATCGCCTTACGCTCGGCCTCACTGGTCGCCGCCTTCAACTCGGCGAACTCATAGCGTTCCTCGGCGGCGGCGTGGGCGAACACGGCGGCCCGGAGCCGCTCCAGTTCCTGGGTGAACTGGGGCGTCGTCACGTCCATGTCGTCGAGGCGGCTGAGCATCTCCTTCGCCTCTTCTTCCTCCTGCAGTCGACTGTCGACGATCGCGTCGCCGCCGACCAGCTTGCGCCGCGCATAGGGATGGACGATCTCCTCCTCGGCCGTCTCGTGAACGGCGAGCAGGCGGACGAGTCGGCTGAACGCCTCCTTCCGCTCTTCTCCCCGGCACCTGTCGACCTCGTCGAACAGATCCCTGATGAGGGAATGCTGCCGGAGCAGAAGATCGATGACGTCGTTCTCCCGCATCGTTTCCGGCCTGGTCTGGCGGTCCATTGGGCGCCTCCTCCCTGGTCGTGTTCGGGGTCTCCGGTCATATTCGGGCTACCCCTAACCAGGGACCGAAACGCCCACCCACAGCTGCGGATTTCGTAGGATCGGCCCCCTCTGACGGGATGCACCAGATCTTCACATAACGACGCGACGGGTCTGCACAAGGCCGTCCTACGATTCCGGCATGGTCACTCCCCAGCAGCGCCGAGTCCTCGTGGTCGAGGACGACGAGACGATCGCCAGAGCCGTACGGGAGCGCCTGGTGGCCGAGGGTTTCGAGGTGCTGGTCGCGAACGACGGAGCGGGGGCGCTCGCGACCTATGCCGAGGCCGATCCCGATGTCGTGATCCTCGACCGGCTGCTGCCCGGCCTGGACGGGCTGGAGGTCTGCCGCCGGATGCAGGCCGCCCGCCCGGTCCCGGTGCTCATGCTGACCGCCCTCGGTGAGGAAACCGATGTGCTCGTCGGCCTGGGGGTGGGGGCCGACGACTACATCACCAAGCCGTTCAGCATGCGCGAACTCGTGGCGCGCATCCGCGCGCTGCTGCGGCGGGTGGAGCGGGCCGGCCTGCTGGCCAGGGGAGACGGGGTGATCCGTGTCGGCGCCGTTGAGATCAACACGGCGGAGCGGCGGGTCTTCGTGCACGGCGTCGAGGCGCAGCTCACGCGGACCGAGTTCGACCTGCTCCGGCGGATGGCGGAGCGCCCGGGCCAGGTGTTCGAGCGGGAACGGCTGCTGTCGGACATCTGGGGCTTCTCCGAGGCGGCCGCGACGAGGACCGTCGACAGCCATGTCCGCGCCCTGCGTCGCAAGCTCGGCCCCGAGGTCGTCCGTACGGTGCACGGTGTCGGGTACGCGCTCGCCCGCACGTGAGCGGGGGTGCGGGCGATGAGGCCACTGGATTTCCTCGGCCGGATCAAGGTCAAGCTCGGCATCGTCATCGTGCTCGCCGTGGTGACGGCGTTCGTGGTGAACGAGGTCGGCATCGATTACGGCCTGTCGCGGGACGTCAGGATCGCCATCGCGGTGGTGCTCGCACTGATCATGGTGCAGCTGCTCGCCCGGGGGATGACCAGACCGCTGCGCGAGATGGCCGCCGCCACGCAGACGATCGCCAAGGGCAGGTACGGCATGCGCGTGTCGGCGACGTCCAGGGACGAGGTGGGGGAACTGGCCCGCGCGTTCAACGCGATGGCCGCGGACCTCGGCGAGGTCGACCGGCAGCGGCGTGAGCTGGTCGCCAACGTCAGCCATGAGCTGCGGACCCCGATCACCGGCCTGCAGGCGGTGCTGGAGAACGTCGTGGACGGCGTCTCACCGCCCGATATGGACACGCTCGGTACGGCGCTGGCCCAGACGCAGCGGCTCGGCCGCCTCGTGACCCAACTGCTGGACCTGTCGCGGCTCGACTCCGGCGCCCGGCTGATCGAGCCCGAGCCGATCGACCTCGCGTCGCTGTGCCGTCAGGCCACCTTGGAGGCGGGATTCGGCCGGGACGAGGTCACGGTGGTGAGCGAGGTCCGGCCGGGGCTGACCGTGCGCGCCGACCCCGACCTGCTCGCGCAGGTCCTCGCCAACCTGCTCGACAACGCCGTACGGCACAGCCCGGCGGAGGGGACGGTGCGGCTGGAGGCGCGTCTCACCGGGCCGGGACTGGAGATCGCCGTGACCGACACGGGTCCGGGCATCCCGCCCGAGGACCGGACCCGGATCTTCGAGCGTTTCTCCCGGCTCGACTCGGGCCGGGCGGCCGACTCGGGCGGCGCCGGTCTCGGGCTCGCCATCGCCAAGGAGATCGTCGAACTGCACGGCGGCTCGATCACGGCAGCCGATCCGGTGGCGGCCGGCCGTCGGAGACCGCGGGGGTGCCGGATGGTCGTCACGCTTCCGGCCGGGTCGGTGGTGCTCGGCGGGGCGCCCGTACCGGACCGCGTGAGCGAGCCCGTCTCCGCTGCCGCCGTCCCGGGACCCGTGAGCGGGTTCGAAACCGGGCCCGCCGCCCATGTGGAAGAGCCAGGGACATCCGACCCCGACTCGGCCGAGGCGTCCGCGCCCACTTCCGACGGGTTCGAGGCGGGCCGGTTCGAGCTCCAAGGGGCGATCGGCGCTGCGGAGCGGCGTCGAGCGGCGGCGGTGACGGCGAGGGCGGCGCTCGGCGCGGGGATCGGCATGTTCGTCGGCTTCGGCATCGGGCTGTTCACCGCGCTCTTCCTGCAGCTCTTCCTGGGCGGAGTGGCCGGACCCATCGCGATGTTGCTGCTGTCCTGCGCCGGTGCCGTGATCGGAGCGGCCACGGGCTCGTCGTCCGGCGCGAAGCAGCGTCCCGCCCCTGCCTACCGCCCTGCCTCCGCTTTCACAGGCCACCCCGTTTCCACAGGCCACCCCGTTTCCACGGGCCGCTCCGCATCAACAGGCCGCTCCGTCTCTCGCCCCGACCCGGGCGGGAGATCCGTCGACACGACCGACACGAGAGGGGATCGCCGGCTCATGCATCCCATGCAGCCCGCACAGCCCATGCAACCCGCACAGCCTGTTCAGCAGGTGCAAGTCGCCTACGTTCCGCCGCCGCTGTTCCCCAGGCCGGAGCTGCCGGACGCGCCGAGGGGGTTGCTCCCCGTCGCGGCCGTGGTCGGTCTCGTCGCCGCGGTGGCCGTGCCGTACGCCCCGCTGGGGCTGGGGTTGGTGCTGACGGCGGTCGCCCTCGGCGGGGCCGCGCTCCCGATCGTGCTGCGCCGCCGGCGGGAGCGCCTCACGCCGTGGACGGTCACCTTCGGCCTGCTGGCGTACGCCCTGGTGGCGGTGGCGCTGTTCCGCGACGCCGACTGGCTGGTCGGGCCGATGCTGCTCGCCGGGTTCGGCGTCGCGGCGCTCGCGCTGTCGGGCGGTGGGGCGAACTGGCTGGGTGTGATCAAGGGGGGTCTGTCGGTCGTCGTCGCGCTGTTCCCGCTGCCGTGGTTCCTGTCGGGGCCGACCCGGCGGCTGCTGCGCCACCGGAGGATGCTGCCGGTGGTGGTGAGCGTGATCGTCACCGTGGTCCTGCTCGGCGTTTTCGGGCTGCTGTTCATGTCGGCCGACGCGGTGTTCTCGGCCTTCGTGTCCGACCTGCTCAGGACTCCCGAGTGGGCGGAGAGCCTGCCTTTCCGTGCCTTCGTGTTCGTGGTCTTCGCGGCTCTCGCAGCGGCGGCCGTCCTGGTCGCGCTCCGGCCGATCGCCGAGCCGGACGGCCCCGACCTGAAGATCTCCGTCGGCAGGACGCTGTGGATGATCCCGCTGGTCGGGCTCAACCTGCTGTTCGCCTCGTTCGTGACCGTGCAGGTCGCCGTGTTGTTCGGGGGCAACAGGCGGGTGCTGTCGACGGCCGGTCTGACCTATGCGGAGTACGCCAGGTCGGGTTTCTTCGAACTCGTCACGGTCAGTGTCTTCGTGCTGGGCATCGTGGCCGCCGCGGCCCTGCTGCTCCGGCTGGGCGGCAGAGGGGACCGGTGGACCCTCGCCGTGCTGCTCGGGCTGCTGTGCGCGTTCACGCTGGTCATCCTGGCCTCCGCGGTGCACCGCCTCGACCTCTACATCGACGCCTACGGACTGTCCCGGCTCCGGGCGCTGGTGTGGGCCACGATCTGGTGGCTCGCCGCGGTGTTCGTGCTCGTCCTGGTCGCGGGTGCGGTACGGCTGTCGCGGCGCGGCGCGGGCTGGTTCCCCCGGAGCCTGGTGCTGCTCACCGGGGCCGCGATGCTCTTCTTCGCGATCTGGAATCCGGATGCGAGGGTGGCCGAGAGCCAATTGGTCGTACGCGGCGTCGACCGCCTGGATCACCGTTACCTGGGCGACCTGGGGGCCGAGGCCGTACCGGCCCTGGACAGGCTGCCCGAGCCGCATCGAAGCTGCGTGCTGCGCGAGGTCGTCGCCGGCAACGGCCTGTCTCATCCGGACCCGTGGAACGGCTGGAACCTCGCCCGTGAACAGGCGCGTGACGTGCTCGAACGGCGACCGCTGCGCCCTGCCGTCACCCCCGAAGGCGTCGCCTGCCCCGACCGCTGATCCGGCGATCCCATGGGTCCGGTCTCATAATGGTCCTGCCCGATACGGCATGGCTTGACCGGTCCAGTACGATCCAGCGAGGTGGCCGTGTCGGCCTGCCGCCTTATGAGGGACGACGATGAGGGGGACGAGGTGAGTTTCGCGGGCCGCCTCGAGCACCCCGAAATCGTCATCGACTGGAGCACCCGCGGCTTTCTGCGGCCCGATGACGCGGCCACCGCGGCGGAGTTCGCCGCCGCGGGACCCTCGCTGTTCGGCGGCGCGTTCACTTGGCCGGTCATGGTGGCCAAGAGGCCGGCGATGGAGCACAACCTCGCCGCGCTGGCCCGGTTCGCCGCGGAGCACGGCCTCGCTCTCGCCCCGCACGGCAAGACCACGATGTCGCCCGAGCTCTTCCGGGCCCAACTCGACGCCGGCGCGTGGGGGATCACCGCGGCGACGGCCGCACAGGTGCTGGCCTGCCGGAGGTTCGGCGTGCCGCGGGTGCTGCTCGCCAACGAGATCTACGACGTGGCGGCGCTGCGTCTGCTGGCCCGGGAGATCGAGCACTTCGAGTTCCTCTGCTACGTGGACTCCGTCGAAGGCGTGCGGATCCTCGACGAGGCCGCCGGCGCCGTGCCGTTCCGGGTGCTCGTCGAGCTCGGCCACGAGGACGGCCGGACGGGCTGCCGAGGCATCGCCGCGCTGCTGGAGGTGGCCGAGGCCGTGCGCGACGCCCGTGGAGTCGAGCTCGCCGGGGTCGCCTGCTACGAGGGCACCCAGCCGGGGGCGGACGGCGTGCGCGCCTTCCTGCGGGAGTTCCGCCAGGCCGCCGAGGCGGCGGCGCCGTACGTGACGGGCCGGATGGTGGTCTCGGCGGGGGGAAGCTCCTGGTTCGACCTCGTCGCCGCCGAGCTGATGCCGCTGACCCGGCCGCTGGCCGAGTCGGGGCTGGACGCGCTCGCCATTCTCAGAAGCGGCGCCTATATCGCCCACGACGACGGCTTCTACCGGGAGCACACGCCGTACAACCGGATCGGGTCGGCCACCGGAGCGGAGCCCGGGCTGCGGCCCGCGCTGGAGGTGTGGGCGCAGGTGCTCTCGGTGCCCGAACCGGGCCTGGCGTTCGTCGGGATGGGCAAGCGGGACGTTCCCTACGATCTGGACCTTCCGGTCGCCCGTGCCGTACGGCGCGGCCCGTCCTGGCCGGATTCGGGCGGGCCGGATTCCGTCGAGCCTGATTCCAGCGGGCCTGATTCCAGCGGGCCTGATTCTGTTGGGCCTGATTCCCTTGGGCCGGAGCCGGATTCGCTGAAGGTCGTCAAGGTCTGGGACCAGCACGCCCAGGTGGTGTGGGACGGCGAGGGCGAGGCCGGGGAGGGGCTGCGGCCGGGGGATCTGATCGGCTTCGGCGTGTCGCATCCGTGCACCGCGTTCGACAAGTGGCGGGTCATCCCGGTGGTCGACGACGATTACGTCGTGGTCGACGTGATCTCCACATACTTCTGATCCTCCGAGCCTTCCCGAGGAGCGGTGAGCATGGACGGCGCGTTGTACGCCTTCGTCGAGGACTTCCAAGGCGAGGGCGTGGACCAGGTCCTGGACCGCGTCGTCGCGTACGGCCTGCGGGGGGTGACCGTGGCGGCGGCCTCCCGGCAGGCGCGGGACGTCACCCCGCACGGGGCGTCCCGGCTCACGCTGCGCCGGGACGGGGTGCACTTCCCTCCGCCTGAGGACGTGTTCGCCGGGCTGCGGCTCGTCCCGCCCGTTCAACCGGGAGCCGGGGACCGGCCGCTCGCAGAACTGCGCCGGGCCTGCGACGATCGTGGGCTCAAGCTGAACGGCTGGACGGTGTTCCTGCACAACGCGACGCTGGGCCTGGCCGATCTCGACGTCACCGTGCGCAACTGCTTCGGCGACCGGGGTTCGCCGGCCGACCTGTGCCCCTCCCATCCCGACGTCCGGGCGTACGCCGTCGCGCTCGCCCGCGCGGTGGCCCGCCAAGGGGTGGACTCGGTCGTGGCCGAGGCGCTGCACTTCGGCACGTTCTCGCGCGGATGTCAGCACGAGCGCTGCTTCGTCGATCTCGGCCCGATGGACGCGTTCCTGTTCGGCCTGTGCTTCTGCCACCACTGCATGCGCCGGGCGACCGATCTCGGCGTGAAGGCCGAGGTGGCCAGGGAGGAATGCGGCAGGATCGTCGCCGGCGTGCTGGACGGAGACCCTCCGGCCGAGGGCGAGGTCACCCGGGCCGCCCTCACGGCGTACGCCGGGCCGGAGGTCGTGGCCTACGCCAGGGCGCGATCGGAGAGCGTCACGTCACTGGTCGCCGAGGTGTCAGCGGCGGTGACCGCCGAGGGCGCCGAGCTGACGTTCCTGGACGCCACCGGGGCCTGGAAGGGATATGCCGACGGGCTGCCCCCGGCCGGGCTCGCCGCCCACGACGCGTGGCAGCTCGGGGTGGACCTGGTGGCCCTGGGCGACCTCGTGCCGTCGTTCGCCATGCCCGCCTACGCGAGGGACCCGCAGCGGGTGGCCGAGGACCTCGCGGCCTACCGCCGGTCGATCGGCAAGAACCCGGAGCTGCGCGCGGTGCTGCGTCCCGGCGTCCCGGACACCGACTCTGCGGAACAACTGGACGCCAAGGTGCGGGCGGCCGAGGAGGCGGGAGCCGACGCGGTCGACTTCTACGCGTACGGCCTGGCCCCCCTCAGCGCACTCGACCGCATCCGTTGCGTGGGGTGCGATAGAACGTGATTCCACACAGCGGCGGGCGCACGCCACAGCAGATTCGCGCAGCGCTGCGAAACGATCGCAGCCCGCGTGCCATCCGCGATGCGCTTCCCATTGAGGATCTCGAAGCGTTCGACCGGCAGTATCGCGAGGCCCTGCGGACGGCAGCGGACGATCTAGACCTGACGCCCCTGCACAAGTGCGTGGAGAGCTGGTGGCGGCGTGCGGTTCTCAGAGCCGATCCCGTCGCCTACCGGCACATGATTGAACAAGCTGAGGAGATCCAGCGCCGGGCGGTGCTGGGCGAACCTACCGGAGGGGACACCTGGGACGAGGCCGAGGCTCGGCTTCGTCGCAGAATCGCGGCGGGACATTAGCGGCGGGACATTAGGTGTACGCCGTCGATCTCGACCCCTTGGCCCGGCAGCAGGCCGAGTCCTTCCGACAGAGGCGATCAACCCTTTCCTCGAGTTGCGGACCGCGCTTGAGATGGAACCGTGGAACGGTGAGCCGCTTAATCCAGACAGTCCGAAAGCCAACATCCTCACGCAGGCATTTGGCGGATTCGGGCTGGCCGTGTACCTCGTCCTCGACGAACACCGTCTCGTGCATATCCTCCGGATCGAGTGGCTCGGCTGACCGCAATCGGCGCGTGGACGAAAGCGTCAACGCGAGTTGCTGGGCTGTTGAACGAGAACCAGAACTGGCGTAGGCACCGTATCTCAGCTCGGGTAGGACCCGCCTGACCCTCTTGGGCGGCGAGATGCTCGGCGAGCGCCGATGAAAGAAATACCAGCGAGAGTCTCCGATGCTGGAGAGCTCTGCGGAAAGTAGGCGCAACCGCGTCTCCGGCGGCTCATGCAGGTACTCCTCCAGAGACTCGACGATCAAGCGCCAGCGCGTCTCCTCGTCTGTCGCGTCTCCTCGTCTGTGTGGTGAGCAAGCCCAGCAGGCCGCCCTGATCCTGCCGATCGTGGTCTACAGCGTTCAGGCAGGGCGGCTCGTCGACTTGCCACGCCAGGGGCAGCGTCAATGGCCAGGACGCGGTCACTCTTGACCTTCGCTACGTTCGCCCTCGCGTCCCTCCCGTCCTTCGCGCCCGAGCATCGAATTGGACAAGCGTGCTGATAGTTCCCAGCGGTCGCTAATTCGATATCCGGTAATTTCTCTTTTCACAGTGAGTAGCCATGGTCTATCTGACTATGTCTGCTTAGCCTTGATGGGGGCGTCGATCGCATCGCTGGGGGAATCGTCGTGCCGTCACCCAAGACGATCCGGTGCAAAGCAGGCATACGACCGTACTCGCTCGCACGCCGCATGGTGCCGTACGCCGAGGAGGGATGTCGTGGACGATTTCGTCGGAGTCAATCCCGCCAACCTTGAGGAACTGACAAAGCGCCTGCATCGGCTGCACGAGGTGCTGTCGCGCAATGGACCGCTGATCCGGCAGACGATGCAGCAGTGGGGCAGCGAGGTCGGCTTCGCCCCGCTGACCCGGCTGACCGAAGCGGCGATGGACGACGCCCGAGACATGAGGGCGCGTACGGCACGGGCGCGTGACCTGGCCAACCAGAAAGGCTGGGATCCGGCGACGCTCAGACCCCAGGGGGAGTGGGTGCTCACCGGTCTGCCGCCGAGATATCTGGATCTCGACTGGGCCGCCACCGGGCAGAGCGGCACCCAGGCCGTACAGGACGTGCAGGCGCTGAACGACGTCCTCGACGCCGCCTCCGACGGGTCGGAGAAGGCGCGTCCCGGCGTGGCCCAACCGTCCCAATCCGCGCGATTAACACAGTTGGCGCAGCGCATCACCGAACACCTCGGCGACAAGGACTATCTCGCGACCTTCTGGGCGGAGGGTGGCGCGGCGGCACTCAGGGCCGCTTCCACCCTGTACGAGGGCACCGGGGGCTCGTTGCCCAGCGCGGACAGCGTGAACCTCCTACAGGCGCTGGGCGCCTCACTCGCCGCGGCGAGCCGGATGCGGACGGGCACCGGCAAGGACAGCGGGCCAGTGCTGTCCGCGCAGACCAGGGCGGCGATCACCAAGAACTCCGACCCCTGGTCGACCGGCATGCTCTTCAAGTACGGCCCCGACGGCAAGTCCTGGGACCATCGGCTCCTCGCCGAGGTCACCCGTTCCATGCTCGATGCCCGCGCGGCCGGTAAGACACAGGTCGGGCCGGCCGACAGAGCCCTGCCCGTTCACAGCGGCGATCAGCAGGCCCTCGCCGACTTCGATCCCGTGGTGGCCGTGCTCGACCGTGCCGCCGAGAACGGTGTGGCGGCCCGGCATGTGCTCGGCGACCAGGCCAGTGGGTTGAAGTACGCCAAGATGCTGGTGAGCGACGACTGGCGCACGCTGGGATATGACGGCTACAGCACGGACACGCCCCGCAGGGGGCCCCTCCAGGTCGATATGAGCGCACACCCCGCCGGCTTTATCAAGGCGGCCGTGTCTGCCGAACGAGGCGCCACCGAGGACGCCAAGGAATCGGCCTGGTCTGTGGTCAACATCGTGCAGGCCACCGCCGAGTTCGCCAAGCTCCATCCCGGCGAAGTCCTTCCCCACCCGATCCGCCAATCCCTCATCCACACCGCCGACCGCTACCTCCCCGACTTGGCGGCATCTGTCAACAGCTATGGGAACGAGGCGCGCCTACTTAGCGATCAACCGGACGCTCCATGGCTCGCCTACGTCAAGCCCAGCGTTCTGAAACCTTTTCTCAAGCAGGCTCTGCACGATCCCAAGGACCTTGGTTCATTTCAGGGGGAACTGGAGGCCAGGATCAGCGCCAGCGTGGCCGCAACAATTCAGAGTCCCACCGAAGACTATCTGGCGCAGATGAGCGGACTCAACGGCCTGGTGGCACAAGTTGAGAAAGATTCGACGTTCGGCGACGCTCAGCGGAGAGATCAACAGGCGCAGCGGCTCAAGACTTTCTTGTCGGTTGTATCCGGCGGTTACGGAGCATTGAGCTTCTCGAACGCGTTCGGCAAGGGGACCATCTCTCAAATATTCGTCGCAATGGCACAACCTCCTATCAATGACTCCATAAGCACCGATAGCGCCGTAGAAGCTCTGAAAATTGGCGAGGATGACTTCCGGGAGACCCTGCTCCACGTCAAGATCCCCGTAATTCAGGGCCTGGTCGCTGCTGGCGCGATCAAACTCTCACCGGATACGAGTTGGTACAAAAATGGAGCCATCATTCCTAATGTGGACCTAACCAACTGGTACAACGCTCACGAAAGAGCCGTGTACGGAGGCCGTACGCTGCAAGAGTGGGTGAGGGACGCCGAGCACTCCATGGAGGTCCAGCGATGATCGGTCGATCTACGGCCTTGCTTACCGCGTGCACTATTCTTATCGTCGTGGGGGCCGCAGCATGTAATAGCGGCCGCCCCCCAGTCGAGACCGGCCATGCGGATGCATACCTAGCGTCGCACAGGGCCGCCCTGGAAAAATCCATGCAGTGCTTATTGGATCACGATGCCATCCCCGAAAGCGATCTAAAGAATCCAACATGGCTGAACGGAAAGAAACTCGTGCCGAACTTGGACTTCACTGTTTGGTACAACGGGCACAGTAAAATCAGATACAGAGGGCACACGCTGCCCGAATGGGCCGACCAGGCCGAAGCGGCCGGAGAGGCATGGAAGTGCCCCCTTTGACGCCTTCTATCGCACCTTGATCACACTCGCATCCAAAGTCACACGATCCTCACCGATACGCCTACCGACTGGGTGACCGGGACGGCGTTGTGGGTGCGCGTGTCGAGAGATTAGGCCACACTGGAGACATGAGCAGCCAGGATGCGGCGTCGTTGCCATCACGGTGGGCCTGCGCGGACGAGGCCATGCCCTTGTCTCTGGACGAGTTAGCCGGCCCCGATCACGGGGTGGTGATGCTACCGGTCGATCTCGCATGGTCCGGCCGCCGGAGCTTCGACCTGGCCGATCCCGATCAGCGGTACCTCTGCTACATGACTGTGCTGACCGCCGGGGTCACCCGCGAACACTACACCCGATGGTTGAACGCCGATCTCCTGCGTGCGCAGTGGTCACGACTCCGTCTGCCTCGCCCACTGCGTCGGCAGTGGCAGGACCACTTCCCCGAATTGCGAACTTCAGTTGCCCGCCCTGCTTGAAGGCGACCACGCGCTGCTGATGCAAGCTGCCCTGCCTGTCTGCGATAGGTACGGCTTGGTCCTGGCCGGCGGATACGCGATCAAGGCACACGGTCTTGTCGACAGACCTTCTGACGACATTGACTTCGCCACTGCCAGCAGCGCACCGATGGAAGAAATCGTCAACGCTCTTGCACATGCCTATCAGCAGGCCGACCTTGAAACCTCCGTGATCTCGGCACAGGACCGCAAGGGGCATCTGCTCGTACGATTCCCTCATGGCACGAGCTATCGCATCGACGTCCTCAAGGAACCACTGAACCATCCACCAACGAGCATGAGCTTCGGCCCTGTGCTCTCGTTGGAGGACGCGTGGCTCTCAAGGTGGGCGCACTGCACGATCGCGGTCTACCCCGCGATCTCATTGATGTGCACGCGGCCACCGAGTACTTCAGCGATGCGGAACTGACCACCATGGCCAGGCGTCCTCGGCGAGGACTTCTTCCCCGAAGACCTACGCGACCAGCTCGAACATGCGGCTGCATTTCAGGATGAGGAGTTCACGGTGTACGGCTGTGGCCTAAAGGAGATCAACGCCATGAGGGCATGGGCGCAGCAGTGGGCCGACCGACTCGGCCTCGAGCTGGCCGAAAACGAACCTTGGACGGATGAGACATCCGACTGAACACAATCTCGGGGCCCGGCTTTACGCCGAGCAGACTGACCCGGATAACCTCCAGGCTCGGCGCCTGGTTGGGCCGCTGACACCCACGCTCGGCCGTACCGGAAGCGCACCAGGCCTACTCGTACCGCGGGGAGATCCCTTGAACGGCGTCGGTGAGAGCGGCCAGGCCGTCCTCCTCCCGCTTACGTTCGTGACCGATCCATTCCTTTCCCTCAGCCGCGACGCCTTCGAGAACGTGCAGGGTGTTTCCGAGCCCGGCAGCATCGAGCGTCACCCGTGCCACGGATCGCTCGTCCTCCCCCGGTTCGGCGACGGCCTGGAGAGGCTCGATCATCTTGACCTTGATCGGATCGCCGTTGACGAGGGTGAGTTCGAACGCCGTGCCGCCGTCGTCGGCCTCGGTGACATGGACCGCCGCGATGGCGTCGTAGCGATAGTTGATCCTCCCCTTGTCATGGAAGCTAGCCCCGACGAAGTCGAGGTCGGCGGTCATCTGCCGTACGCCGTCCGCGGTGAGCAGGAAAATCAGGAGCCGGTATTTCGTATAGCGCCAGGGGCCTTTGCTGACCCGTGCCCGCTTGTAGTACCTGCCGGGCGCCTCGATGAAGGCATGGGCCACGACGTCGCTCGGCTTCAGCTTGTAGTGCCCCATCGCCTCCTCCATCAACGCCTTGCGGTCGCAGTCCAGCCAGTGAGCCATCTCGAGATCGGACGGCTTGTCCGCGAGCTTGGTGGCCCATCGTTCGAACGCCGCCTCGCGACCGGCCAGGGATAGCTGAGCATCCTCATATTCTGCGGCGAATCTCCTGCGCTCCAGGTCGATGCGTAACCAGCCCAGGGCAGCGACCCTGCCGGCCGCCACGGCGATGACCGTGGCGACCAGGGCGTGAAAAGGCCTGACCTGCAGAGCGGCCCAGATCATCGTCGCTCCGCCCGCGAGCGACGCGGCGGCCCCGAGCACGAACAGGACCTTCATGGACGGGGCGGCTCGGAGCCGGTCGGGGTAATCCCACAGCGTGCCCCTCTCCCATCGCTGTTTCACGTCGCTGACGAGATATCTGACGAGCCACGCGACCTGTTTGGCGTCAGTTCTGTCTTCGCGGTAGATCTCGACCACCTCATCGCGCAGCGTCTGCCGAATCCCGGCCGTGTGAGCCAGCCATTGCGCTCTTTCGGTGTTTCGCGGCACGTACCTCGCGAAATAATGGTCGAACTGCCGGTCGATCTTGCCTGTGAAGCCACGTTGCGAGGCAGCGGCGGGCTTCGGGCCGACGGACAGGTAATCCCGGTCTTTGGCCCGGCGACGTTCGACCAGAAACCGCCACTCCACGCCGTTTCGCCAGCACACGTAGCAGCCGACGCCGAAGAGCAGCAGGGCGGGGAACGTCGACGGCCAAGCGTGTTGCCATGCCAGGATCCCGACGAAGCAGACGCCCGCCAGTGACAGCGCGGAGGCCCCGATCGACCGGCCCCAGTCGGCGACCGTGGTCGCGACCGGATCCGGCAACCGTACCCGCGCCCCGGCGGGACTGGGCTGGAAAAACATCCAAGTACGGTCCAGACGCCGCCTGGCACATCGGTCCTTTCTCGCCGACTCGAAGGATCGCGCCCACAGAACGTCCTGAATCGAACCGTTCAGGAACATTTCGAGATTCTGCTGGATCTCGTCCCGTTGAACCTGCCCCAGCCGGTTGAACTCCGCTTCGACGGTAGCTGGATCGACGTCGCCTTTCTGCAGAGACGTCAGGAGACGACTGATCACGCCGATCGCTTCGGTCCACCCGTCGGCGCCGCTGGCGATCTGCCCTCGCACGCGGCCCAACGTGGCCAGGTCTTCCTTCGGCACCTGCCGCAACGTCCGGCCGCTCAGCAGGGCGAGCAGCAGATAGAAACACGAACGGCTCGTGACGTAGCCGTCATCGACCGCTTCGCCTATGAGCTCCCTCGCCTTGGCGGGCACCCCGCCGCGCAGAAAACGGAGGCCCACCTCGAATTTCCGCTGAGGCGAGTCGCCAGGGAAGATTTCGTAGAAGTTGACGGTGTGCACGGTCTGCGCCTGGACACCGACGGTGGCCGCGCCGTCCGCGATATTCGTCGTGCTCCCACCCGGATCATTCACGAGACACCTCGGACCGCGGCGATGACGGCCGCCACCTTCGCCGCCAGATCGGCCACGTCCACCAGCAAGCCGCGTAACCTCTTGAGGGCGATCATCGCCCGGCCCTTGCCCTGTTCCGTGCTCTCCGCCAGGGATTCGGAGACGACCGCGAGCTCCTCCTGCGCCGCGGTGAAGGTGTCCTCGTCCACTTCTCCCGCCGTCCGAGCTTTTCTGAGCCGGGCGTGAAGGTCCGCGAGCCGCGCCGCCGGATCGAGGCCGGACTCCGGCGATCGTCCGATCGAAACGTCGCCATAGATGTGCCCGGCCTGCACGCCCACCCAGGCGTTGCCGTCGGCGACATTCCTGATGTCTCCACCCATCGGCTTGTCCTCCGCCCTTCCCGTCCTGTCGGCAGGCCGACCGTTTGGTGATTCCAGAGCCAGTTCCTTGGCCAGGGCCGTGGCGAACGCCGCCGCGTTCGCCACGGCCCTCCGCTGCCAGTCCGCACCATCGGTGGCCGCCTTGGTGCCGTCCGCCCGGTCGCTCACGCCGCGTACGATGACCACCGGCAGCGACCTGTTCAGGTGGGCGGCCTGCGCCGCCCCGGCCGCCTCCATCTCGATCGCGAGCGCGTCGTTGTAGGTCCGCCGGACCCACTGGGCGTGCGCAGAGATCGCCGAATCCTGCACGACCTCGCCGGCCGCGATCGGTCCGAAGCGGACGTTCGGAACGGGTACGCCATCGGGGAGGCGGCGCTTCCAGGTGCCGTCGCGATAGAGATGACGGGCGATCTGATCCGACTCGTGCGAGATCTCCCAGACCCGAGGGCGTGCCTTGAATCCGTCATCCTCGCTGGTGCCGCCGTGATAGGCGTAGACATGGGTCGCCACCACCACATCGCCCAAGCCGACTTGGGGCCACAGGGCACCGGCGACCCCCACGAACAGCAGGGCGAACGGATCGAACTCGGCGATGGCCCGCTCGGCGAGCACCGCCGCCGGATGGTTTCCCTTGCCGACCAGCCCAAGGACGGCCGGACCCCCGCCATTGGCGAGCTGGCCGACCTCGAAACGGGTGCCGGCACGGTGGCGATGCGGCCGCACGTCGGTCAGGTGCTCTCTCACGGCCTGGTACTCAAGGTCCAGCGCCGTGAGAAACACGATGGGACGCTCCTTGCTCATGCCTTTGCGCCTCCTTCGGGCATGGTCCGAAATTTATGACCATCAGGTTCCTTGGCCACGGCCTGTGCCGAACGGACCATCGGGGGGTAGAGCGCCTGAACCGGGCCCGCCTTGAACAGCCGGGCGGGTCGGCCGCCCTCCGTCCGCCGCATAGGACCGGCCGCGACGATGAAGCCACGCGCGCTCTGGACCTTGCGGTAGAAGTTCCGAGGGTCCAGCCGGACCCCCCACACCGCCTCGTAGACCTGCTGGAGTTCGGAGATGGTGAAGGTCTCGCCGCAGAAGGCCGTCGCGAGTGCCGAATGCTCCAGCTTCACGCGCGCCCGTTCGACGCCGTCCGCGAGAATCCGCCGATGGTCGAACGCCAACTCCACGTTTGAGGACATGGCGCGCTCCACCGGCCTCCAACTGGCCCCCGCCGCGTCGGTGCCGGCGACGGGCTCCGGCAGACGCGGCGCGATCGCCAGATAGGCGACCGACACCACGCGCCCGCGAGGGTCACGCCCCGGTTCTCCGTACACCCCCAGCGGCTCCAGATGCGGCACGTCGGCCAGGCCCGCCTCTTCGAACAACTCCCTGCGCGCCGCCGCGACGATGTCCTCCTCCTGATCGCGGAGAAAACCTCCCGGCAGGGCCAAGGAGCCGCAAAAAGGCTCGACACCACGTTCGATGAGCAGCACATGCAGGCGTGAGCCGCGCAAAGTCAAGATCACAAGGTCGACCGCGAGCAGAACCCGCGGGGCCTCCCATCGGTCATCGTCCACGCGCATACGCTAGCTTCTTGTCAGTCTGACAGGAAGCCTCGGTAAGCATTCACTATCCGTCTCCGACATGTGACTCGGCCACATCTCGGCACCGAGCATCAGGTTGGACAAGAATGCCGATATCTCCCCGGCTATCGCTACTGTCGATATCCGGTAATTCTTCTTTTCACGGTGAATAACCATGGCCTATCCGGCTATGTCTGCTTAGCCTTGACGGGGGCCGTCAATCGCATCGCTGGGGGAATCCGCCGGGCCTCCTATCCGCCGCACCCGCTCCCATATCGCGTGGCGCCGTACGTCAAGGGAGGGATGGGCACT
>BCRI01000122.1 GCA_001552515.1 Sphaerimonospora mesophila NBRC 14179 = JCM 3151 | reverse complement strand
GACCCGGCCGCCCCACCGCATCAGTCCCAACCCCAGCCACCCACCCACCGAACCCACCCGACGACCGAACCCGGCCGCCCACCCGTACTGGCCAGCGCACCGGACCGCTGACCGGCGCCGGATGGGACCCCCGTCCACCGACCGGTGCAGGGATGGGCAGGAGGTGCTGCGAGAGCAGGAGGTGCTGCGAGATGGGAGGCGTGGGGCGGAAGGCCGGTCTGGACAGCGGGACCGTCTGGACAGCGGGACCGTCTGGACAGCGGCACCGTCTGGACAGCGGGACGTTTTGACAGACCACAGCGCGGCAGTCTGGGTCCGTCTGGACAGCGGGATGGATGGCGGTTGGTCAAGGGCCTGGGTGGGGCCTTGTGATCCAGGACCGTCGTTACGATGCCACTCCCCGGCGAGCCAGGTGATCACTTCACGACGGCGGCCGCTAGGAGGGGTTCGATGCGGAAGGGAATCTGGGTGGACAGCGCGATCGTCGTATCGGTTCGTTGAATGGCGGGGGAGGCGAGGATTCTCGCGATGATCTCTTGAAGGTGGGGAGTGTTGCGTGCGACAACGCGGCAGAGCAGGTCGGCCTGGCCGCTGGTGCCGTACACCTCGAGGATCTCGGGGATCTCGGTCAGTGAGTGCACGGCCTCGGTGAGTTTTCCCTGGGCGATCTGCAACGAGGCGAACGCGAGGATCGGATAGCCGATCTCCTCGGTCGCCACGGTGGGTCCGAAGTCGCTGATCACGCCGCGGCCGGTGAGTTTCTCGAGTCTTGCCTGAACCGTTCCTCGGGCGACGCCGAGCAGCCGGGCGAGTTCGGTGAGCCCGATCCTGGGGTTGGCGCGCATGGCGACGAGCAGACGGCTGTCGAGCGAATCCAGCATGCGTTCGAGATTACGCCGGACTGATCGGATCGACCAGTGAAGTCCCTGATCGTTCGCTGATATTGAGCACCTCGCCCACTTCAAGTGGTCACTCTTGCCAGCTAAACCCCGACTTGCTGTCATATAGAAGTATGTTCGAGGAAGCACAGTATTTCGCTCCGGTGGAGACGCGTGACGACGGATCCGTCGTCGTCGAGTTGGCCAAGAGCCACCCGGGGTTCGCTGACGCCGTCTATCGCGAGCGTCGCAACGCGATCGCCGCGCTGGCGCTCAACCACACGCCAGGCGAGCCGATTCCGCATGTCGAGTACACCGCCGAGGAGCACCACGTCTGGGCGCTCGTGACCAGTGAGCTGGCGGTGAAGCACCGTACGTATGCGGTGCGGGAGTTTCTCGACGCGTCGGAGCGGCTCGGGTTGCCGCGTGACCGCATCCCGCAGCTTCAGGAGGTCAGCGAGCTGCTCGCGCCGATCACCGGTTTCCGTTACCTGCCGGCGGCCGGGTTGGTTCCGCTGCGGGAGTTCTACGGTGTGCTGGCGGACGGCCTGTTCCACTCCACGCAGTACATCCGGCACCACTCGGTGCCTTTCTACACTCCGGAACCGGACATCATCCACGAGGTGATCGGCCACGCGAGTACGCTCGCGTCGCCGCGTTTCGCGGAGCTGTACCGGCTCGCGGGCCGGGCGGCACGTCGGGTCGAGACGGATGAGGCGCTGGAGTTCGTCTCCAAGGTGTTCTGGTTCACGTTGGAGTTCGGGGTCATGCGGGAGGGGGCCGAGCTCAGGGCGTACGGCGCGGGCATCCTGAGTTCCTACGGCGAGATCGAGGAGTTCCGGGGGATGGACATCCGGCCTCTCGATCTCGCCGCGATGGGCACCACGCAGTACGACATCACGAAATATCAGGAGGTGCTCTTCGAGGCGGCCTCACTCGATCATCTCGAGGACGTCGTCGGCACGTTCTGGGACACCTGCGACGACGACGCGATCGCCGGGCTGGCCTCGGTCACCTGATATCTGAGCCCTTCAGAGCATCCGCATGACCTTCTGGTCAGCGGGTGGTGTCGGGGCCGAGGACGAGCAGCGCGTCTCCGACGGCTCGTTCCGCGCCGTCGGAGGGGTGATTGACGACCTTTTTGCCGATCACCATCGCGGTCGAGCCGCCGCCGTCGAGGTTGATCGCGTCACGTGCGCCCAGCCACTTCATGATCGCTGCGGCTTCGAAGAAGGATGCGCCGACGGTCTTGCCGGGGGCGCGTCCGTCGACGACCGCGATGATCAGCTTGCCGTTCCTGGTGACCCCGGCGAGCGTCCGTGGGTGCCTCCGTACGATCATGTTGACGTTCGCCATGCCGTCGCGGGACGCCGTGATGGAGATGCGGCCGCCGCGGACCAGGCCGATCGCACCGCCGATGATGTTGGTTCGCGGCGTGAGCGGGATGGTCTTCCTTGCCCTCAGGTCGGTGACCGTGGTCGTGACCTTGATGGTCGAGCCTTCGGTGGCGTTCTCCCAGAGCCAGTCGGCCGCTGCGCCCACGCCGTGGAGGACGCGGGTGCCGGGGGCGACCTTGCCGCCCGCCGAACGGACCTGGACGACCTGGCCCGACGCGTCGAGCACGGCCTCGGCGCCGTCGTTCTTGGGGGTGGCCCGGCCGAGTTCCTCGGTGTACATCACGAGCTCGTCGGGTTTGGCCACGCGGTTGACGCCGGTCACCTGTACGGGGGCTCCGCCGCTGGGGCGTGCGACCACCATGGAAGACAGCTCGGTGACGCGTGCCGTACGACCCTGGAGCACCAGACCGACTCGGCCGGTAACCGCCTCGCTGAGCAGTTTGCCGCCGACGACCGAGATCCCGGTGGGGTCACCGCGGAACGCGGGCAGCGTGTGGATGTCGAAGAATCCGCCGTTGACCGCGGCGATGGCCTTGGCCGATGCGGCCATCTCGGTGACCTTCTCCCGCTTGGCGGTGCTCTTGCCGAGCGAGGCCTGGAAGGACCCGCGGAACTTCCGTGGATCGACCGTGATGACGCGGACGCTCCAGGGCCCGGTGGTGGCGAAGCCGTCGTCGCCCTGCCAGTCGACCTTGGCGGATACGCCCGCCTCCTTGAGCTGCTTGACGGTCTTGGCGGCCTCGCTCTTCTTGTCGAGAGGCCAGCTCCCCACCCGTACCATCCAGTAGTCGGCGGCCGGGAAGTCCGCCACGGCGGGCCGGGTGAACTTCACGATGACGGGTTCCAGTCCCGCCGCCTGGATCGCCTCCGCCTGAGTCTGAGCGGTGGCCTCGGACATGAAGTCCTTGCCTTTGACCACCACGCTCACCGTGTAGCCGTCCTTCGCGCCGCCGTGCCTCAGCACCGAGTAGGTGACACCGGGGGCGATGCTCTTGGCCGCCGACTTCGGGATCCCCGGCACACCGAGGGGGAACTTCGTCGTCGGGAGGCCCGAGACGGAGTCGGCGAGCGCCGGAGCAGGGAAGGTGGTCATCGTCACGGCCAGGGCGGTGGTCGCCATGGCCAGGCGGCGTCTCATGCGGTTCCTCTCCAGGGTGATGATCCTTTCCTGGACCATCGTGGCGAGAACCGTTAGAGAATGAGGCCAAACGCCGAAAAAGCAACAGAATTGAGCCCGTTTTCCCGATAAATCCCCTCAAAGTGAATAAATGGCGCGAACGTCTTAAACGGGCATTTTTGGGGTGATCGGCTACGACTGGGATGTCCGGCCGTCGATCTCCCTGGCCTGCCGTACGAAGTCCTGGGCGGAGCGGGCCTCGACGTGGATCAGGGCCCCGTCGCGGCCGCGGGACATGCCCCAGTAGCACATCGTGGCCTCGCCCCACCAGATCGTCCACTTGGGGAAGCGGGCAGACAGCGCACGCACGACGATGGACGGGCTGACTTGAGGTTCGATTCTGGTCTGCACTCTTCGAGCAAACACGATTCGATCCGTGAGTACGAGCCTACGGAGAGTAGTCGGTGAGATAGCTTTTATACCCGGACATGCAGACCTGACTTCCGGTGTGCAGCATCTCCACAGGCCGAGGTGCACAACGGGCAAATTAACCGGTGGCCGAGGGGGTCAGGGGCTCTCGCGGCGAAACGTCTCCAGGGCCAGCAGCGCGACGTGCAGGGACAGGCACGACTCCACGTCGTCCAGATCCGTCTCGAGGACGCGCTCCAGCCGCCGCAGCCGGTCGTAGAAGGCCGGCCGGGAAAGATGCGCCCTCTGCGCGGCGACGGCCTTGTTGCGTCCCGCGTCGAGGTAGATCCGCAGGATTCTCGTGAGGTCGCCGTGTCGCTGGGCGTCGTACGCCAGCAGCGCGCCCAGCTCACGTTCGGCGAACGTCTGCAGCCGCGCGTCGTCGCGCAGCAGGTGCAGCAGGCCGCGCAGCCGCAGGTCGGGCAGGCGGTAGAAGGCCCGGCCGTCGGGCTGGCGCACCGCCACCTCCGCGACCTGCTCGGCCTCGAGGAAGCTGCGCCGTACGTCTTTGACCGACTCCACCACGGACCCCGCGGCCAGCACGAACGGAGAGGCGAAGGCGGCCCGCAGGCGTTCGGCCAGCGCGCCGAGGGCGGCCTCGGCCGGGGCCCGCGGCGGGAGGGGCAGCAGCACGCCGACCCGGTTCTGGTCGAGCGCGCCGACAAGCGCGGGCAGCTTGATCTCCCGGCACGCGGCCGCCGCCGCCTCGGCCAGCTCGCCGAGCCTGGCCTGCTCGCCGAGCGCGGTGCCGGGCGGCGCGGTGAGCCGGACCACCGCGCTGATCAGCCTGCGGCCGGTGAGCGGCACGCCGACCGCGCGGGCCCGCGCCGCCGCCTCATCGGGATTGGAGAAGGCGTGGGTGAGGATGCCGGTGATTATCGTGCCGTGCGCCTGCCGTTCGAGGGACTCCTTGTGCCGTTCGAGCAGCCGGCCGAGGGCGAGCGTGGTGGCGGCACGCTCGATCAGCACGATGTCGCGCGGGGTGGGCGGGGCGTCGCAGAACATGATCAGCCGGCCCCAGTCCTGTCCGCGGGCGCCGACCATGGTGACCAGCCAGCCGGCCGCGGTGTCGTAGGCCGTTCGCTCCGCGGGGGAGACCGAGCGGGACCGGGTCTCCCAGTTGGCCAGGATGACGCCCGTGTCGGCGCCGGCGGCATCGCAGGCGAGGACCTGGTGGGCCAGGTTCTCCAGCAGGACCGGGCACCCGGAGAAGCGGGCCACCTGACCGAGGACCTCGGCCGGGGAAGCGCCCTCGACGGACAGCGCGGTGAACACCTCGTGGAGCTGCTCGGAGGCCCGCAGCTCCTGCAGCTGGCGGTCGATGATCCGCGCGTGGACCGACTCGGTGATCTGTACGAACGGCGTCTCGCGGGCCAGGGTGATCAGCGGGAGTCCGTGCTCCTCTGCGGCCTTGACGACGGCGTGGGGCAGCTCGCGGACGAACCTGCGGCCCAGTTCGACGATCAGGCCCGAGGCCCCGACGGAGGCCAGATCGGAGACGTACTCGGCGAGCTCGCCCGGCTCGCCCGGCAGGGCGACGCCCGTGGTCAGCACGAGCTCACCCCCGCGCAGCAGGTGCGCGATGTCGGCGATCTCGCCCACGTGCACCCAGCGGACCCGCGTGTCCAGCCGGTCGACGCCGGCGACCACGCGCGGACTGCCCCGACGTACCGTGTCCAGCGCCAATACGTCGGCGACCGTCGGCAACATGCCCACGAGGCTACCTGATCATTCTGTAAAGCCGGCGCGGCGTCCGGTGACAAGATGGCGCTCCCGGACGGCGTGCCGAGGAATGATCCTCACGACCCGGGGATCCTCTCCTGTCCGGTGCCGTACATCGCCTGACCCGGCCCGTGGCCGGCGTCACCGGACGGCGGCCCGGGCTGGGCGAGCCGGGCGGCCAGGCCGTCGAGCACGCACTTCAGGCCGTAGTCGAAGCGGATCTCCAGAGAGATCTTCGGGTCGAGATCCGGATGGATGCGGAAGTACTCCCGCATCCGGGGCAGGTCGTCGAGCCGGGCCTCGATCAGGGGCCGCGTCTCGCAGAGCATCTCCTCGGCGGACATGCCCGAACGGGCGACCGCCTCGTGCCAGGCCACCTCCGTGGCGGCCATGCCGACGATGTAGGCCGTCAGCGTGGAGATCGCGTGGGCGGCGTCGAAGTCGCCGAAGCCGGCGTCCTGGAAGACGGCCAGCGTCCAATCGGACATCCGCAGCGCGTTGGGACCGACGGTGGGGCGGACGCCGAGCAGGCGGATCGCCCACGGGTGGCGCAGGAACAGCTGGCGCAGGCCGTAGGCGAAGCGGGTCGCGGCGTTCTGCCAGGAGACCGTCTCACCGTACAGCCGGAGCTCCCCGAACACCTCGTCGAGCACCAGGTCGAACAGCTCGTCCTTGGTCTGGACGTACCAGTAGAGGGAGGTGGCGCCGGCGCCCAGCCGGGCGCCGAGGCGGCGCATGCTCAGCGCGTCGAGTCCCTCGGCGTCGAGCAACTCGATCGCGGCCCGCACGATCTGGGCCTCGCTGAGTCCCGGCTGCTCCCGGTGGGTGCGGCCGGCGCCATCCCTGGCCGCCCGCCGGGCCCACACCGAGGTGAAGTGCTGCTTCGCGGACACGATGGGACTCCTTCGTTCGCCCAAGGATAGGCGACTCGCACGCTGTGCGATAGTTCTCGTACAGTGTCCCAGAAACCTCGAACGCTGTACGAGTCGCAGGTCCGGCGAGAGGGCCGGTGCGGAGTCCGGTGCGAAATCCGGCATGAAGTGGTGAGAAGGAGAAACTCGTGTCCCATCCCCGCCGATGGTGGATCCTCGGTGTGCTCTGCCTGAGCCTGCTGGTGCTCGTGGTGGACAACACCGTGCTCAACCTGGCCATCCCGTCGCTCATGCGCGATCTCGGGGCGTCCCCGGCAGACATTCAGTGGATCATCGACGCCTACATCCTGGTCTTCGCCGGTCTGCTGCTCACGGCGGGCAGCCTGTCCGACCGGTACGGCCGGAGGCGTTTCCTGATCATCGGTCTGGTGCTGTTCGGCGGCGCCTCGCTGGTCGCCACCCTGGTCACCGAGCCATGGCAGCTCATCGGCGCCCGCGCGCTGATGGGGATCGGCGGCTCGATCCTGATGCCGAGCACGCTCTCGATCCTGATCACGGTCTTCGACGACAGTGAGCGGCGCAAGGCGATCGCCGCCTGGAGCGCCGTGGCGATGGTCGGTGTGATCGCCGGTCCCACGCTGGGCGGCTTCATGCTCCAGCACTTCTGGTGGGGCTCGGTCTTCCTGCTCAACGTCCCGATCGCGGCGATCGCGATCATCGCGGCCGTGCTGCTCATGCCCGAATCCCGCGGCCCGGCCCGCGGCCTCGACCCGCTCGGCGCTGTGCTGTCCGTCGTCGGCATGGCCGCGCTGGTCCTCCTGTTCATCGAGGGTCCCCGTGCGGGCTGGAGCTCGGCCCAGGCGCTGGGCGGGGCGGCGGTCGCCGTGCTCGCGCTGGGCGGGCTCGTCCTCTGGGAGCGACGCTGCGCGCACCCGATGCTGCCGCTCGGGCTGTTCCGCGAGCGCGACTTCAGCGGCGCTTCGTTCTCGATCGTGCTGATGTCGTTCGGGGTCGGGGCCGTGCTGCTCATGCTCACCCAGTACCTGCAGTTCGTGCTGGGCTACGGGGAACTGCGCGCCGGGCTGGCGCTGCTGCCGTACGCCGTCTCCGCCGCGCTGTTCAACGCCGTGGGCGCCGGGCTCGGTCAGCGGGTGAGCAACCGGACCCTCGTGGCGACCGGCATGGTCGTGGTGGCGCTCGGCTTCGGTGCGCTCGCCACCGTGGGCCCGTCCGACGGGTACGGCAAGCTGGTCGTCGCGCTGCTGGTCATCGGGGTGGGCGGCGGCCTCGCCGGTCCCGCGGCGTACGCCACGCTGATGGGGGCGGTGCCGCCCGATCACGCGGGCGTGGGCTCGGCGCTCAACGACACCGTGCAGCAGACGGGGTCGGCGCTCGGCATCGCCGTCGTGGGCAGCGTGCTCGCCGGGGTCTACACCGCGGGCATGCCGGAGCGCGCTCCGGCGGCGGCCAGGGAGTCGATCGATGTGGCGCTCCGGCTCGGCGACGCCGGGCTCGCGCGGACCGCGAAGGAGTCGTTCGTGTCGGCGATGTCGCTCGGTTCCTGGGTCGGCGCCGGCTTCTGCCTGCTCGCGGCGGTGACCGCCCTGCTGGTCCTGCGCCGCCGCCCCGCCGTCGAGCCGGCCGCCGATCCGCAGCCCGTCGCCTCGTCCTGAAGACACGCGAACTGTCGATCTGTAAGGGAAAACCAAAAAATGCCGACATGTTGGCGGGTGTGCCTGCACGCCTACCAGCAGGGATACTCGAAGCATGCCCGATTCCTCGCCCAATCCCACACAGACGTCGCAAACCGACAGCCTGCTCACCCGCCATCGCGCGGTCATGCCCAACTGGGTTGGCCTGTACTACGACGAGCCGATCGAGATCGTCAGCGGCAAGGGCAACCGTGTCGTCGACGCCTCCGGGAAGAGCTATCTCGACTTCTTCGCCGGCATCCTGACCAACATGATCGGGTATGACATCGCCGAGGTGCGCGAGGCCGTGGAGCGGCAGCTCGCCACCGGGGTGGTGCACACCTCCACGGTCTATCTCCTGCGCGGGCAGGTCGAGCTCGCCGAGAAGATCGCCCGGCTGTCGGGCATTCCGGACGCCAAGGTGTTCTTCACCAACTCGGGCACCGAGGCGAACGAGACCGCGCTGCTGCTGGCGACCTACGCGCGGGGATCCGACCAGGTGCTCGCCATGCGGCAGAGCTACCACGGCAGGTCGTTCGGCGCCGTGGCCGTCACCTCCAACCGTTCCTGGAAGAACAACTCGCTCTCGCCGCTGAACGTGCACTTCCTGCACGGCGCCGACAAGCACCTCGCCCAGTTCCGCGGGATGTCGGACGCCGACTACATCGCGGCCTGTGTCGACGACCTGCGGCACGTGCTCGCCACCGCGGTCAGCAAGGACGTCGCCGCCCTGATCGCCGAGCCGATCCAGGGGGTCGGCGGCTTCACGATGGCCCCCGACGGCCTGTTCGCCGCCTACAAGGAGGTCCTCGACGAGGAGGGCATCCTGCTCATCTCCGACGAGGTCCAGACCGGCTGGGGCCGTACGGGCTCGGCGTTCTTCGGAATCCACAACCACGGTGTGACCCCCGACATGATGACGTTCGCCAAGGGGCTGGGGAACGGCTTCGCCGTCGGCGGCGTCGTCGCCAGGGGCGACCTGATGGACGGCCCGCACGCCGCCGGCGTGGCCACGTTCGGCGGCAACCCGATCTCGATGGCGGCGGCCAACGCGACCCTCGACTACGTGCTCGACCACGATCTGCAGGCCAACGCCGCCAGGACCGGCGAGATCATCATCGGTGGACTGCGCGAGGCGGCGACCCGCCTGCCCGTCGTCGGCGACGTACGCGGCAAGGGGCTGATGTTCGCCGTCGAGCTCGTCGACCCCGCCGGCGGCGCGCCCGCTCCCGCGCTGGCCGTCCGCTTCATGGAGGAGACCAAGAGGCTCGGCCTGCTCGTCGGCAAGGGCGGCCTGTACGGCAACGCCCTGCGGATGGCCCCGCCGCTCACGCTCACCGAGGACGAGGCCCGCGAGGGCCTGGGCATCCTCGTCACCGCTCTGGAGACCATCAATGACGAAGCTCGTTAACCACTGGATCGACGGCACTCGCACCGGGGCCGTCGCCGCCCCGGGCGGCGGCGCGGACATCTTCAACCCGGCCACGGGCGAGGTCGCCGGCCAGGTGGTCCTGGCGACCGTCGAGGAGGTCGACGCGGCGGTGGCCGCGGCCGCCCGCGCGTTCCCGGCCTGGCGCGACATGTCCCTGACCAAGCGGACCCAGATCCTCTTCCGCTTCCGTGAGCTGCTCGACCGGCACCGCGACGACGTGGCCGCGCTGATCAGCGCCGAGCACGGCAAGGTGCACTCGGACGCGCTCGGCGAGGTGGCCCGCGGCCTGGAGGTCGTCGAGTTCGCCTGCGGCATCCCGCACCTGCTCAAGGGCGGGTTCTCCGAGAACGTCTCGACCAGGGTCGACTCCTACTCGATCCGCCAGCCGCTCGGCGTGGTCGCCGGGATAGCCCCGTTCAACTTCCCGGCCATGGTGCCGATGTGGATGTTCCCGATCGCCATCGCCTGCGGGAACACGTTCGTGCTCAAGCCCTCGGAGCGGGACCCGTCCGCCTCGCTGCTGATCGCGGAGCTGTGGCAGCGGGCGGGGCTGCCGGACGGCGTGTTCAACGTCGTGCAGGGCGACAAGGTCGCGGTGGACAGGCTGCTGGCGCACCCCGAGGTGAAGGCCGTGTCGTTCGTCGGCTCGACCCCGATCGCCCGGTACGTGTACGAGACCGGCACCGCGCACGGCAAGCGGGTGCAGGCGCTCGGCGGGGCGAAGAACCACATGCTGGTCCTGCCCGACGCCGATCTCGACCTGGTCGCGGACTCGGCCGTCTCGGCCGGCTTCGGCTCGGCGGGGGAGCGGTGCATGGCGATCTCGGTCGTGCTCGCCGTCGACCCCGTGGGCGACGAGCTCGTGGAGAAGATCGTCTCCAGGGTGCGCAAGCTTGTGATCGGCCCGGGCGACGACCCGACGTCGGAGATGGGCCCGCTGGTCACCGCGGCCCACCGCGACAAGGTCGCCTCCTACCTCGAGATCGGCGTCCAGGAGGGGGCCAAGATCGTGGTGGACGGCCGGGAGACGCCGGTCACCGGCGGCCGCGGGAGCGGGTTCTGGATCGGGCCCACCGTGCTCGACCACGTGCCGCCGGGGTCCCGTGTGCACCGGGAGGAGATCTTCGGCCCGGTGCTGTCGATCGTGCGGGTGCGGTCGTACGAGGAGGGCATGGAGCTCATCAACTCCGGCGAGTACGGCAACGGCACCGCGATCTTCACCAACGACGGCGGCGCTGCCCGGCGCTTCCAGAACGAGGTCGAGGTCGGCATGATCGGCATCAACGTGCCGATCCCGGTCCCGATGGCGTACTACAGCTTCGGCGGCTGGAAGGACTCCCTCTTCGGGGACACGCACGTCCACGGCACCGAGGGCGTGCACTTCTACACCCGGGGCAAGGTCGTCACCTCGCGCTGGCTCGACCCCTCACACGGTGGGATCAACCTGGGCTTCCCCACCAACGCCTGACCCCGGCCCACCGGACCGGCCCCGATATGAGCCGTCACCGGCGGGCCGCCCGCAGCGGCGACCCGCCCGGTGGGCGCCGCCCCGGCCAGTAGGCTCGGGGAGGACCACGTCTCGGGATAGGGGGTCGTTCGCGTGAGCCGTACACACCGGCTGGTGGTCGCCGTCGCGGCGGCCGGGCTGCTGGCCGCGGCATGCGGCGGGCCGCGACAGGACGGCACGACGCGGGCGACACCGGTGTTCACGCCCGCGGCCGGGCGCGCCCCGGCCGCGGGCCCCGCCGGCCCGGCCTCCCCGTCCTCCTCCCCGTCGGTCTCGCCCTCGGCGAGCGCGCGTGCCTCCACGCCCGGCCCGACGCCGCTCGCCTCCATCGGCACCGGCGAGCGGGCGGTCAGCGTGCTCGCCCTCAACGGCTACGTCGAGTGGGGCGGCACCGACCCCAAGGTCTCCTGGGTCGGGGAGTTCGAGAAGACGACCGGCTGCAAGGTCGGTCTGAGGTTCTACGACCCCTCCCGGGACGACGGGGCGAGCGTGCCCGCCCCGTCGTCCTTCGACGTGATCTCGGCCACGCCCGTGATCGCGGGCGGGCTGATCGCCGAGGGGAAGGTCGCGCCGCTGAACACCGCGCTGCTCCCCGGCTACGACAAGATCCCCAAGCGGCTGCGCGAGCTGCCGGCCGAGGACGGCCAGGTGTACGGCGTGCCGTACCTGTGGGGGCTCAACCAGGTGCTCTACGACTCCGGCGAGGTCGATCCCGACGGCGCGGACGCCATCTTCGCCGACGAGGGACCGGTCATGTTCAGGGACAGCCCGCTCTCGCTGGCCGACGCCGCGCTGGTCCTGAAGGAGCGCGGCGCCCGGGTCAAGGACCCGTTCCACCTGACCCCGGAGCAGCTCGACGCGGCGGCCGAGCTGTTCGACAAGCCGGACAGGCGACTCTTCTGGACTGATCCCATCGAGGTCGTGAAGGGCTTCGCCGCGGGTTCCGTACGGCTCGCGCAGGGCACGCCGTACCACCGGGACGTGCTGAGCCGCGGCGACAGGCCGGTGCGTGCGGCCGGCGACCGTCCGGTGACCGGCTGGGCCGACTCCTGGATGGTGTCGGCGCGTGCCGCCCACCCGTCGTGCGCGTACCGGTGGCTGGACTGGACGAGTTCGGCGGCCGTGCAACGTCAGGTGGCGGCCTGGACCGGGTCCGCCCCCGCCAATCCCGGCGCCTGCACCGGTCGCGCCCGGCGGGTCTGCGCGGCCTACCGGATGGGCGAGCCGGACGCGTTCAGGGGCGTCTACTTCGCCGAACGCCCCACCGACTACGACCAATGGATCGGCCGCTGGTCGCAGATAGCCGGCTAACCCGTGGCGAGCCGGTCGACGACGGTCTTCAGGTCGGCGCCGGTCACGTCGCCGAACGGGCCGGTCGGGTAGTCGACCAGCCAGACGTACAGCATGTTGGACATCCCCGGGGCGCTCTCACACGAGCTCGCCGGGCAGGGGGCCGGGCGCTGCTGCCACGGGGTGAGCGGGCCGCCGATGACGGGGGCCGGCAGGCCGGGCGGCATGATGTAGACCACGCCGAGCAGCGTCGATGAACCGTCCGGCCTCTCGTAGTAGATCAGCGCCTCGGGCCGGGTCGGGTCGAGGGCGACGCCGTCGCCGAGCAGCTCGGGCTTGGCGAGTTGCCGCACGCCCTCCACCTCGGTCCAGCTTTCGTACCCGTCCTTCTCCGCGTCGCCGACGGCCGGCCAGCGCCCGGGCACCTCCCGCCTCGTCACCTCGAGCAGTGCGTTGGCCGCGGCGGCCTGCGCCTCGGCGGTCGGCCCGTCCGCGTTCCCGGCCGCGGCGTTCCCCGCGTCGGGCTGGCCTCCGGCGGCGGGCCCGTGATGATGGTGGTGGCCGAGAGACGAGCCGGTGTCGGAGGCCGACTTCGCCAGGGCGGCGGAGACGGAGACCGCGACCGACGGGGTGAAGGATGCGCCGACCGCCGCGGCCACCAGCCCGGACAGCGCGGCCACGCCGACCCGCCTGATCACGGGACGCCCGGTCCAGGAGAGCACGGCCCTGAAGAGCCCGGCGGGAGCCGGCCGGGGCGCCACCGGGTCGTCAGCGGCCGGTTCCTCCCCGGCCGGTCCGTCCTCGACGGGTGCTGTGCCCGGGGGGCCGGAGGCCTCGGCGGTCTGGGCCACCGGCTGCGGGGCGGCGATGCCCGGTGGCGTCCGGCGCTCGGCCAGCACGAGCGAACCCGCGATCAGCATGACCTCCAGGGCCGCGCTCAGCAGATCGGGCGCCTGGACGGGCTGCGGCGTCCACGCGCCCGGATCGAGGGGGAACCCGGCGGTCGTGCCGACCAGCCAGATCAGGAGCACCGCCAGGTTGAAGAACGCGCCGGTCAGCAGCACGTCCTGACCGGCGCCCCGCCGGGTGAGCACGGCCGCAGCCCACGCGAGCTGGGCCCAGCCCACGAAGGCGAAGAACACACCGTGCGCCAGGGACGCGCCGAAGTGACCGGGCATCACGCCGAAGTGGATCGCGGCCGCTCCGGCCGACAGCGCGGCCAGGGCCCACGGCGACGCGGCGGGGGTCCGCGTGTCGTTCATACCTCGATTATCGGGCGTGGTGATCTCCGAAGGGGAGACCCAAGCGCGATCAGGATGTGGCGGCGCGGGAGCGGCGCGGCAGCGGCACCTTGCCCTCTGGCGCGGGCAGCAGGGCCTCCGCGCAGTCTTCGCAGGCGTGCACGGGGGCGTTGTCGGGGAGCAGGCCGACCCGGACGCGGGGGCGGGGCCACTTCTTGTGGCACACTACGCAGGCATCGCCATCGCGTTGCGTGGTGCTGAGGCCGGCAGGATCGAACGTCAGCATGAGCCGCTCGGCGCCGGTCGGGTTCCAGCCCATCAAAGTCCCCCCTCGATCGCCTATCGGAACCGTTATAACGCGATTACCCTCCGTGGTCGTCGCGGGCTGGGCCAAGCGATGGTTAAATCGAGGCATAACACAAGCCGTACAACAACAAAAGGGACACCTTGGACATTAGGGTGCCCCTTTTGTTGGTATTTAAACGACCCTAAACCTCGCTAAGCACCTTCTCCAGAATTGTCAGGCCCTCGTTTAGAAGGTGATCCGGGATCACCAACGGCGGCAGGAAGCGCAGCACGTTGCCGTACGTCCCGGCCGTGAGCACGAGCAGGCCCTCGGCGTGGCACCGGCGCGCGATCTCCGCGGCGGGGTAGGGCTCCCCGGTGCCCGGCGTCACCAACTCGACCGCGATCATCGCGCCGCGGCCGCGTACGTCGCCCACGATCGGGGTGCGCTCCTGGATGGCACGCAGGCGCGGCAGCATGATCTCGCCGATGTGCCGGGCCCGCTCGACCAGACCGTCCTGCTCGATGGTCTCCAGCACGCCCAGCGCCGCCTCGCAGGCGAGCGGGTTGCCGCCGTAGGTGCCGCCGAGGCCGCCGACGTGGACGGCGTCGAGCAGGTCGGCGCGGCCGGTCACGGCGGCCAGCGGCAGACCGCCGGCGATGCCCTTGGCCGTGCAGATGATGTCGGGCACGATGCCCTCGTCCGCACACGCGAACAGGTCGCCGGTACGGGCGAAGCCCGTCTGCACCTCGTCGGCGATGAAGACGATGCCGTTCGCCCGGCAGAACTCGACGATCTTCGGCAGGAAGCCGCGCGCCGGCACGATGAAACCGCCTTCTCCGGCGATCGGCTCGATCACCACGGCGGCCACGTTCTCGGCGCCGATCTGCTTGTCGATCATCTCGATGGTCTGGGCCGCGGCCTCGTCGGCGCAGTTGTCCGGCCCGGTCGGCCAGCGGAACGGGTAGGCGAGCGGCGCACGGTACACCTCGGGCGCGAACGGCCCGAACCGGTGCTTGTACGGCATGTTCTTGGCCGTCAGCGTCATCGTGAGCAGCGTCCGGCCGTGATAGCCGTGGTCGAACACCACGACCGCCTGCCGCCCGGTGGCGTGCCTGGCGACCTTCACCGCGTTCTCCACGGCCTCGGCGCCGCTGTTGACGAGGAACGTCCGCTTCTCGTGGTCGCCAGGGGTGAGCTCGTTGAGCTTCTCGCAGACCTCGACGTACGACTCGTAGGGCGTGACCATGAAGCAGGTGTGGGTGAAGTCGGCGACCTGCCTGCTCACCCGCTCGACCACCCGCGGGGCCGCGTTGCCGACGTTGGTCACGGCGATGCCGGAGCCGAAGTCGATCAGCGAGTTGCCGTCGGCGTCGACCACCACGCCGCCACCGGCGTGGGTCACGAAGACGGGCAGCGTGGTGCCGATGCCCGCGGGCACGGCGGACTGCTTGCGCGCGAACATCTCCCGCGACCGCGGGCCGGGGATCTCGGTGACGAGGCGACGCTCCTGGGGCAGCCCCGGGCCGCCTCCCGTGGTGGCAGTGCTCATGCTTTCGACGGTATGGCTCACCCCGACTTCCCCCGATAGGTCGATATGGAAGAATTAATCCCGTGTTTTAGCCGGGTCGGACAAATCGGGGTAACCACCAGGAGGGGCCGTGGCACCCACGCTGCGTCGGGTGACGACGATCGCGCCGCTCCACCTCGTCGTCCTCGCGGGACGGGAGACGCTGGACCGGCCGGTCCGCTGGGTCGCGGTCAGCGAACTCGAGGATCCCACTCCGTTCCTCGAGGGCGGGGAGCTGGTGCTGACCACCGGCATGCGCCTCACCGACGCCGACGCCGTGCCGTACGTCTCGCGGCTGGTCGCGCGTGGTGCCGCCGGGTTGGGGTTCGGCGTGGGGCTCGGCCACGACGCCGTCCCGCCGGGCTTCGTCGCGGCGGCGGCGGCCGAGGGGCTGCCGCTGCTGGAGGTGCCGAGGGACACCCCGTTCATCGCGATCGGCAAGGTGGTCAGCGAGCTGCTCGCTGCCGAGCAGTACGAGGAGATCAGCCGGGCCTTCGCCGCCCAGGGGCGCCTCACCCGTGCGGCTCTCCAACCGGGGGGCGTCGGGGCCGTCGTCGACCGGTTGGCCCGCGAGATCGGCGGCTGGGCCCTGCTGCTCGACGAGGCCGGAGCCGTACGGCACGCGGCCGGGGGCGCGGACGCGGACCCGAGGGCGGGCCGGGAGACGGACAGCAGGACGGACGGGGAGACGGACTGGGCGCGGGCGGTGGCGCGGTCGCTGGAACCGGAGCTGGTCCGGCTGAGGCGCACGCCCACGCTCGCCAGCGTGGCGCTGGCCGGCCCGGACGAACATGTGATCGTCCAGCCGCTCGGCCGCCGCGCGTTCTTCGCGGTCGGGTCTGGCCGGCCGTTCTCCCCGACCCGGCACACGATCGTCAACGCGGCCGGTTCGCTGCTGACGCTCTCCATCGAACAGGAGCGCGCGCGGGGCCGTGAGCAGCGGGCGGCCGAGGCCCGGGTGCGCGCAGCCGCGCTGAGCCTGCTGCTCGCCGGTCGGGTCGAGGCGGCCGAGGAGGCGCTGGCGGCACTGAGCGGGAAACCGGGGGAAGGGCAGCGGGCCGGCGGGCTGCCGGAGGGACCGCTCTCCGTGCTGGTGTGCGCCCACTCCGAGACGGAGCTCGACGACCTCGCCGAGGCGCTGCCCTGCTTCACGGCTCCCCGGGGCGGCCTGCTGGTGGCGATGGCGGCGGAGGCGGAGACGGAGACGATCGCGGACCTCGCGGGCCGGCACGGCCGGGTGGGCGTGAGCGTCCCCGGAGTCGTCACCGTCGAACGCTCCGCCGACGATTTCGCCGCGGGGCTGGACCAGGCCGAGCGGGCGCTCGCCTCGGCCACCCCGGCCAAACCGGTCGTACGGTTCCCGGAGCTGGCCGGACAGGGCCTGCTGTCCCTGCTCGATCCCGCCGCCGCGGCGTCGTTCGCCGCCGCGCTCCTCGCGCCGCTGCGGGACTACGGCTCCCGAGCCGACCTCGTCGAGTCGCTGCGCGCCTACCTGTCCTGCAACGGGCACTGGGACGCGGCGGCACAGCGGCTCGGGGTGCATCGGCACACGCTGCGCTATCGGATGAGACGGGTGAGCGAGCTGCTCGGCCGCGATCTCGACGACCCGGCGGCGCGGGCCGAGCTGTGGATCGCGTTGTCCGTGTGATCCCCCCTGATCGCGACGGTCGTCAGCGGACGGCCGTGCAGTCGGGATCGGTCAGGAAGCTGCGGATGGCGGCGGTCGTGATGGTGTCGTACGTCGTGCCGTCCTGGAGATGACCGGCACGTTCCAGGCTCAGCGCGCCCTGGGCCGCTGCCCACACCGCGTCGGCGATCCGCCGCGGCTGGGTCGGCACCAGGTAACCGGCGGAGATGCAGTCGGCGATGACCCGGTCGACGATGTTCAACGCCGCCCGGGCCAGCGTGCGTGCCCGCTCGCTCGGCGTGAAACCGGGGATGGCCCGCTCGAACATGAGGCTGTAGTAGCCGGGCTCGGACAGCGCGGCTTCCCGGTAGGCGGGACCGAGCGCGATGAGGTGCTCCAACGGATCGCCGCGGTCCGGCACGGCCTCCAGGCGGCGTCGAAAGCGTTCGAAGCCCTCCAGGTAGAGCGCTTCGGCGAGACCCTCGTTGCTGCCGAACATCGTGTAGATGACCTGGGTCGTGCAGCCGGCTTCGGCGGCGATCCGGCGGACCGTGAGGCTCTCGGGACCGGCGGTGTCGAGCAGCCGGCCGGCGACGTCGAGCAGGCGCGTGCGCAGTTCGTCGTAAGTGCTGCGGTGGCCGCGCGTGTAGGCACCCTGAAGTCCGAGCGGCGCCGGCGTACCCATCAGCGACGAGCCCTTCTCATATTGGGGGCCTCACAAACCAGACCCGGAAGATGACTTAACCATGCCGCTCGTCTTTCAAACCGCATTGAAACGGAAAACATCCCGAAATCGCCACGCATTCGTGACCAAGCGAAAACCTTGTCCACATCGGCGTGCCGTTCGCCGTCGATTGTGCGTCATGGAGCAACGCCGATGCCCGCGGGGGTGGCATAGCGTGAGAACCATGGACGTGAGCCGCAGTTCCGACCCTCGCCCCTTCTGGCTCGCCGGTCGTCCCGCCACGGGCGACGCCGAAGGGACCGTGACCAACTCCCACGACGGACGGGTCGTCGGAGCGTACTCGATCCCCACCGCCGAACAGGTCGAGCACGCGGTGGCGGCGGCTGACGCGGTGCGCGGGCAGGCCGCCGCGCTGCCCCTGCACGTGCGCGCTGAGGCACTGGCCCACGTCGCCGGCCGCCTCGGCGAGCGGGCCGAGGAGCTCGCCCGGCTGATCGGCGGGGAGAACGGCAAGCCCCTCCTCTGGGCGCGGGGAGAGGTCGGCCGGGCCGTCTCCACGTTCAGGTTCGCCGCCGAGGAGGCCCGGCGCTTCAGCGGCGAGGTGCAGCGGCTCGACACCGAGGCAGCGGCCCGGGGGCGCCTCGCCTACATCTCGCGGGTGCCGTACGGGCCGGTGCTGGCCATCACGCCGTTCAACTTCCCGCTCAACCTGGTGGCGCACAAGGTGGCTCCGGCGATCGCCGTTGGCGCTCCGATCATCGTGAAGCCCGCGCCCAAGACGCCCCTGTCCGCGCTGGTGCTCGGCGAGATCCTGGCCGAGACCGACCTGCCCGAGGGGATGTTCTCCGTCCTGCCGGTGCCGAACGAGCGGGCCGGCGCGCTCGTCGAGGACCCCCGGCTGCCCGTCATCTCGTTCACGGGCTCCGGCCCGGTCGGATACGCGATCATGGATCAGGTGCCGCGCAAGCACGTCACGCTGGAGCTCGGCGGCAACGCTGCGGCCGTGGTGCTGGCCGACGCCGACCTCGACTGGGCGGCCACCCGGATCGCGCTGTTCTCCAACTACCAGGCCGGTCAGAGCTGCATCGCCGTCCAGCGGGTGATCGTGGAGGACACGGTCGGCGAGGAGTTCACCGAGAAGCTGCTCAAGGCCGTCGGCGCGCTCGTCACCGGTGACCCGGCCGACGAGAGGACGCAGGTCGGTCCGCTCATCAGCGAGGAGGCCGCGATCCGGGTGGAGAGCTGGATCGAGGAGGCCGTCGCGGCGGGCGCCCGCGTCCTCATCGGCGGCACCCGCGATGGCGCGGCCGTCGCCCCGACCGTGCTCGCCGACGTCCCGGCCGGCGCGAAGGTCGCGTGTGAGGAGATCTTCGGCCCCGTCATGATCCTGCAGCGGGTCGGCTCGGTCGACGAGGCGTTCGCCGCGGTCAACGACTCCAGGTACGGCCTGCAGGCCGGGGTGTTCACCCGCAGCCTCGACATCGCCTTCCGGGCCAACCGGGAGCTCGAGGTCGGCGGCGTCATCATCGGCGACGTGCCGTCGTACCGGGCCGACCAGATGCCCTACGGCGGGGTCAAGGAGTCCGGCGTCGGCCGTGAGGGCCTGCGGTCGGCCATGGCGGACCTGACCTACGAGAAGGTCATGGTCCTCACCGGCCTCACCCTCTGATCACATGACTCGGCCGACCGGGGCGGCAACCCGGTCGGCCGGCTTCACCTGGTCAGCTCGGCGGCGCGGGTGCGTGCCCACGCGTCGGCGGCCAGCACCTCCTCGACGGAGGACGCCGATCCGGGGACGTGCTCGGCGACCACCCGCTCGACGGTGTCGACGATCCCCAGGAACGGCAGACCGCCCTTGAGGAACGCCTCCACGCACACCTCGTTGGCCGCGTTGTAGACGGCGGGAGCCGTACCGCCCTGGGCGCCGACGTGACGGGCCAGCGCGACGGCGGGGAACGCCTCGTCGTCGAGCGGCTCGAACGTCCAGGTGTGCGCGGTGGTCCAGTCGACGGCGGAGGCCGCGCCCGGAACGCGCTCGGGGAACCCGAGCGCCAGGGAGATCGGCAGCCGCATGTCGGGCGGGCTCGCCTGGGCGACCGTCGACCCGTCGGCGAACTCGACCATCGAGTGGATCACCGACTGCGGGTGCACCACGACCTCGATCCGGTCGAAGCCGATGTCGAAGAGCAGGTGCGCCTCGATCACCTCCAGGCCCTTGTTGACCAGGGTGGCCGAGTTCACCGTGATGACGGGGCCCATGTTCCATGTCGGGTGGTCGAGCGCCATCTCGGGGGTCACGTCCGCCAGGTCCGCCCGCCTCCGCCCCCGGAACGGGCCGCCGCTCGCGGTCACGACCAGGCGGTGTACGGCTCGCGCTTCGGCTCCGGAAGGCCCGGCGGCCCACAGACACTGGGCGAGCGCGGAGTGCTCGGAGTCGACCGGGAGCAGCCGCCCCGGCGCGGCGAGCCGCTTCACCAGCGGCCCCCCGATGATCAATGACTCCTTGTTGGCCAGCGCGAGCACCCGGCCGGCCTCCAGGGCCGCCAGCGTGGAGGTCAGCCCGAGCGCGCCGGTGATCCCGTTCAGCACCACGTCGCACGGGGAGGCGGCGAGCTTGGCGACGCCCTCGGGACCGGCCAGGATCCTCGGCCGCGCGCCGCACGCCGCGAGCGCCTCCCGGAGGGCGGGTACGGCCCCCGCGTCGGCGACGGCGACCGCCTCGGCCCCGAACTCGGCGGCCTGACGGGCCAGCAGGTCGACGCGGCCGCCCCCGGCCGCCAGAGCGGCCACCCGGAAACGTCCCGGGGCGCCCGCGACGACGTCGAGCGCCTGGGTGCCGATGGAGCCCGTCGAGCCGAGCAGCACGATCGAGCGTGCCGATCCGGACTGCGACTGCGACGGGGCACCTGACGGCGGTTCGGGCGGTTGGCGGCGTGCTGTGGTCATGCCCCCATTGTCACCGAGGAGAAAGGGCGGCGGGTAGGTACGCCGCATCGCGCCGATTAACGAAAAGTAGCCACGAGACAACGCATCGTGGTCCACACTCTGGTTCCATGACTCCCTGTCTCCCCCTGATCGCCGTCTCCGCCCTCGTCACCGGACTCGTGGGAGTCCCGCAGCCCTGGGTCGTCACCATGTCCGCCGTGTCCGGGCCCCCGGCTCCCGGCCGCCCGGCCCCCGCCCACCCCACCCCCGGCCCTGCGG